>JAJTGU010000104.1 GCA_021297985.1 Rubrivivax sp. | reverse complement strand
GGCGGCCCTGCTGGCGCTGGCGATCTCCGCGCTGTCGGTGGCGATCCTGCTGCTGTCCAACCGGCTGCTCGCGCCGCAGCCGCCCGTGCGCTGAAGTGGCCATGACGACAGGTGCCGCACGCTCGCGCCGTGGGTTCATCGCCGCGGCAGGCTGGGCGCTGCTCGCTCTGGCGCTGCCCGTCGCCGCGCAGCAGACCCTGTCGGTGTCGGCCGCTTCGAGCCTGGGTGAAGCGATGCGGGCGGTCTCTGCGCGTTTCGAGGCCGCCCACCCCGGCGTGCGGGTGCGGCTGAACCTGGGGGCCTCGGGCCTGCTGGTGCAGCAGGTCGTGCACGGTGCGCCCGTCGACGTGTTCGTCAGTGCCGACCCCGAGGCGCTGCAACGCGCTGTCGATGCCGGCGTCATTGCCGCCGACAGCCGGCGCGACATCGCGCGCAATTCGCTGGTGCTGGTCGTACCCGCGACCGGAGGCAGGGCCGACGTGCGTGCTCTGGTGGACCTGACCGGGCCAACGGTACGCCGCGTCGCCATCGGCAAGCCGGCCAGCGTGCCGGCCGGCCGCTACGCGATGCAGGTCCTCGACGCCGCTGGCCTGTCGGCCCAGGTCCAGCCGCGGCTGGTGTTCGGTGACAACGTGCGCCAGGTGCTGGACTACGTGGCCCGCGGGGAAGTCGACGCCGGCTTCGTGTACCGCAGCGACGCGGCGATGATGCCGGAACGGGTGCGCACGGTTGGGGTGCTCGGCGGCCACAGCCCCGTCGTCTACCCTGCAGCGGTCGTCTCGGCGAGTCGGCAGCAGCCGCTGGCGCGCGAGTTCGTCGCCTACCTGCTGTCGCCTGAGGCGCAGGCGCTGCTCGTCCGCCATGGATTCAGCGCTCCATGATCGACGTGGCCTTGAAGCTCGGCGTCAGCGACGGTCGGCGACGCTTCGACCTCGATGTCGCCATCGCCAGCACGGCGCCGGTGCTGGCGTTGTACGGGCCGTCGGGAGCCGGCAAGTCGCTGGTGCTGCGGGCGATGGCCGGGTTGCTGCGCCCGCAGGCCGGGCATGTGCGTGTGGCCGGCCGAACGCTGTTCGACAGCGCCAGCGGCACCGACCTGCCGCCTCGGGAGCGCGGCCTGGGCTGCATGTTCCAGAGCTACGCGTTGTTCCCGCACCTGAACGTGCGCCAGAACGTCGCCTTCGGCCTCACGGCCTGGAACCGCGGCCTGAGCCAGGCCGATGCGGCCGTCGTCGACGAGCTGATCGCGAGCTTCGGCCTGACCGCCATGGCCGGCAGCCGTCCGGGCACGCTGTCCGGCGGCCAGCAGCAGCGCGTGGCGCTGGCGCGGGCCTTGGCGTGCAAGCCGCAGGCCCTGCTGCTGGACGAGCCGTTTGCGGCCCTGAACCCGGCACTGCGCGAGCAGCTGCGCGGCGAACTGGCCGCCGCGCGGGCGCGCTGGGCGATCCCGGCGGTGCTGGTGACACACGACGTGGACGACGTGCTCGCCCTCGCCGACCGGGTCTGCGTCATCGATGGCGGCCAGGTCGTGCGCGAGATCGACTGCCGAGGCGGCGACAACGCGCAGCGGCTGCGGGCACGGCTTTACGGGCTGGACGACACATGAGCACCCGCAGGACCTTCACGGGCGGTCCGACCGTCGCGGACACGCGAGACGCGTCGCTGCTGCATGGCCACCTGTCGCTGGCCGGTCGTCTGGACACCCGGTTCTTCGCCTTGCTCGAGGCCCTGCACACCACCGGCTCGCTGCACAAGGCGGCGCGCACCGCGGGCTACAGCTACAAGGGCGCCTGGCTGGTGCTGGACACGGCGTCCAACCTGAGCCGCGCGCCCCTGGTGTCGAGCGCCAGCGGTGGCAGCGGCGGCGGGGGCACCCGGCTCACCGAGGCCGCGCTGGACCTGCTGGCCGCCTGGACCGAACTGCAAACCCGCCACGCCGCCTTCCTGCACATGCAGGAGGCCTGGTTGACCGAACACACGGCGGTCGGCCCGCTGCTGAGGAGATTCGCGATGAAGGCATCCGCCCGGAACCAGTTTTTCGGCACCGTCAGGGCGCTCCATCGCGGCCCGGCGACGACCCAGATCGAGCTCGACATCGGTGGCGGCCTCACGGTTGTGGCCAGCATCACCACCGATGCCGCGACCGAGCTGCACCTGGCCCCGGGCAGCGAAGCCATTGCGCTGGTGCAGGCCAGCGAGATCGTGCTCGTCAGTGACTTCGCCGGCTTCAGGCTTTCGGCCCGCAACCAGTTGCCGGGCACCATCGCACGCATCCAGCGTGGCGCGGTCACCGCGATGGTGGGGCTCGTGCTCCCGGGGGGCAGCACGCTGACCGCCAGCGTCAGCCACGACGCGGTCGACGCCCTGGGCCTGGCGATCGGCCAGCCGGTCACGGCCACGTTCAAGGCCTACTCGGTCATGCTGGCCGTGGCGGCCTAGCGGGGTTCAGCGGTTGACGCAATGCCCCGCACGGGGTCGGCCTGCCCGGATTCAGGCATCGTCGGCGACTTCTCACCGACACACCATCACCATGCTGTACGCCGCCCTCAAGACCCTGCACGTCCTGGCCATCGTGGTCTGGGTCGGTGGGATGGTCTTTGCCCACTTCTTCCTGCGGCCCGCGGTCGCGACGCTGGAGCCTGCGGTTCGCGTCAAGCTGATGCACGACGTGCTCGGGCGCTTCTTCCAGGCGGTGCTGGTGGTCTCGCTGCTGACGCTGGGCTCCGGCGTCTGGATGCTGGGCCGTGTCGCCAAGCAGGTGGTGCAGTCCGGCGGCTCGTTCCAGATGCCGCTGAGCTGGACGGTGATGGCGGCGCTGGGCGTGCTGATGGTCGCCATCTTCATGCACATCCGGTTTGCGCTCTACAAGCGCCTGGCCCGTGCCGTGTCCGGCTCCGACTGGGCCGCCGGCGGGGCGGCCTTGGCGCAGATCCGCCTGTGGGTGGCGATCAACCTCGCGCTGGGCACGGTCATCATCGCCGTCACGCTGCTGCACCCGGCCTGACCGCGGCGTCTGCCTGTCAGGGGCGCGGCGCGGCGCGAGCTGGGTTCGTCGCGTCACGGGCGGCCAGGCACAGGCCGCCCTGCAGCGCTGCGCGGCGCAGATCCTGCGCCAGGCGCAAAGCCGCCGGTGGATCTCGGTTGCTCAGCACCACCAGCACGAGATCGTCGGTCGGGAAGACCATCGTTTCGGCGTTGACACCGGGCGTGCCGCCGTTGTGCCCGAAGCCCTCGTGGCCCTCCCAGCGGATCACTCCGAAGCCCAGGCCGTAGTGCTGCCCCGGCCGCGTTTCGATCTGCGGGCCGGTCAGCTCCTTCAGTGTCGCGGCGGCGACCAGCCGGCCGGAGCGCAAGGCGTCGAAGAATCGAAGCAGATCGCCCGCGGTGGCGTAGGCCGACCCGGCCGACGTGCCCGGGAGCCGCGACTCGTCTGCCACGCGCAGCGGCCCGGGTTGCATCGTCGGTGCCGCACCGGGTGTCGGCATTGGCAGGCGGGTGTAGCCCACCGCGGCGGCCCGCGGCAAAGCCGGACGCAACGAGGTGGAGGCCATGCCGGCCGGCGCGAAGACCTGATCGCGGAGGTAGTCGTCGAAACGCTGGCCCGAAGCGCGCTCCACCGCCAGCCCCAACAGCAGGAAGCCGGTGTTCGAGTACTGGAAACGCGAGCCCGGCGTGAACCGCGGACGTTCGTCACGGGCCAACGGCAACAGGTCGCCCAGTCGCACGGCCTTGAGCAAGGCGCCCAGGTTGTCGGGGGTGAAGAAGTTCCCCAGTCCACCGCTGTGGGTCAGCAACTGCCGCAGCGTGACGGCGGCGACCTCCGGGCTCAGACCTTCGACCCAACGTCCGATGGGCGCGTCGAACGCAAGCCGGCCCTGCTCAACCAGTTGCCCCACGGCGACCGCCGTGAACATCTTGCTGGCCGAGCCCAGGTTGAAGCGGCTCTCGGCCGCGAGCGCCAGTCCGGCATCGTCGGCCGAGCCCTGGGCGGCGACACGCGTCAGCCCTTGCTGGCGCAGCAGAGCGACACCGGAGAACTCAGGCGCCGCAGCCAGTTGCGCCGCCAGGCAGGCGTCGGCCTGCGCCCAGGCGGCCATCGGCGACACGACCAGCCACGCCACAAGCCCCACCGCGGCGCCGCAGCGCCTGGCAAGTCGTGGCGGGCGGCTGGCAGAACGGTCGTGGGTGCTCATTCAGGAGGTCTCTTTCTTGCACGATGCGGATGCAGCGACTCTGTCACGATCCAACTTCAGTCAGAAGACAAGACATTGAAGTAGAACCCTGCTCAACTTGAAGTTCCATGGAGCCGCCATGCGCGAACGCCTCGACATCGACAACGCGGCCGCAGCTGCAGTGCTGAGCCGGGCCCAGTCGCATCCGCTGATCGCGAACCTGATCTCTCGCGCCTGCACCATGCGCGAGCTGGTCGACGCCACCGGCATGTCCTACAGCCTGCTCAGCCACCACCTGCGGCGCCTGTGCGAGCTGGGACTGGTGAAGGTCGTCGGGCAAGCGCCCAGGGCCGGTCGGGCATCCGCGCTGTACCGGGCCACCGCGCGCAGCTTCTTCGTTCCGGCCCGCTGGTGTCCCCAATTGCCGGGGGACATGCTGTCGCGCGAGTTGCGAACTGCACTCGGCAACAGCGCCAGTCCAAAGGGGCTGTTGATCGACGAGGACGGCGGACCGCGGATTCGACTGCTCGGCGCGACTCC
>JAJTGU010000301.1 GCA_021297985.1 Rubrivivax sp. | reverse complement strand
GCCCACGACGGCCGGGCTGTCGAAGTCGTTGCTGTAGACAACCTGGGCCTGGGCAGGCAGCACCGCGACAAGGGCGGCGGCGGCAAGAACGGTGCGCATCAGCATGGTGTCAAGCTCCTGGGTGATCTACCTATTCTGGCCCTCGGGCGCGCCGTGGTGACCCCGCACTTGCGGGTGCGCGGCACGGCAGACAGAAACCGGATGTCACGACAGCGCCATCGCGACCTTGGCGCGCAGCAGCATCCGTGTGGCTTCGACCAGCGGCAGGCCCATGACACCGCTGTGGCTGCCGCTGCGCTGCTCGATCCAGCCGGCCAGCGTGCCCTGGATGGCGTAGCTGCCGGCCTTGCCGAAGGGCTCGCCGGTGTCGATGTAGCGGCGGATCATCGACTCCGACAGCGGCGCAAAGCGCACGCGCGACACGTTCACCTCGAGCAGGTTCTCGCGCCCGCAGCTCACGGCCACGGCGGTCAGCACGCGGTGGGTCCGGCCGGACAGCGCCCGCAGCGTCTGGGCGGCGTCGGCGGCATCGGCCGGCTTGCCCAGCATGCGCCGACCCAGCGCCACCGTGGTGTCGGCGACCAGGATCGGGGCCTCGGGCAGGCGGCGCAGGGCCAGGCGCTGGCGTGCCGCCTGCAACTTGGCCAGCGTGACGCGGCGCACGTAGGCATCGGGCAGCTCGCCGATGAGCTCCTCTTCGAGGCGCTCGACGTTTTCGCTCTTCGTGGCCAGCAAGGGTTTGATGGCGACGCCGATCTGGCCGAGCAGCTGCGCCCGGCGCGGGCTCTGCGACGCGAGATAGCAATAGCGATGCTGGATCGTGGCGGTCACGTCGGCTCCGGGTCCGTTCACTCGCGATGGTAGGGGTGGCCGGTGTGCAGGGTCCAGGCGCGGTACAGCGCCTCGACCAGCAGCACCCGGGCCAGCGCATGCGGCAGGGTCAGGTCCGACAGGCGCAGCGACTCGTCGGCACTGCTGCGGATCGACTCGTCCAGACCGTCCGGGCCACCGACCAGCAGCGCCACGTCGCGACCGTCGCCGCGCCAGGCCGCAAGACGTTCGGCCAAGGCCACGGTGGTGCAGCGGGTGCCGCGTTCGTCCAGCATCACGCGGCGTGCGCCTCTGGGGCAGGCTTCAGCCAGGCGCAGGCCCTCGGCGGCCATGCACTGCGCGGCGGTCTTGCCGCCGCTGCGCGGCTCGGCCTTCAGGGCCTTGACCTCCAGGCGCATCTCCGGCGGGAATCGCCTGGCGAACTCGGCCACCGCGTCGTCGGCCCAGGCCGGCTGGCGCTGCCCGATCGCCAGCACCAGCAGCTTCACGCCCTGCCCTCAGCCGACGGTCCTGCCGCCGACCTTGCCAGCCGTCTTGCGCGCGGCCGTCTTGCGTGCCGGGGTGGCCTTCTTGGCCGGCGCCTTGCTGGCCGGCGCCTTCCTGGCAGGCACCTTCCTGGCCACCGTCTTCTTGGCGGGGGCCTTCGTGGCCGGCGCCTTGGTGGCCGCGGCCTTCTTGGCCGGCGCTGGCTCTTCGCTGGCCTTGACCAGGCCCTTGGCAGGTTTGGTGCCGACCTTCATCTTGACCGACTTGCCGCCCCAGATCTCCTCGAGGTGGTAGTACTGCCGGATCGCCGGCTGCATGATGTGCGCAACCGCGGCGCCGCAGTCGACGATGATCCACTCGCCGTTGTCCTCGCCCTCGGTCGCCAGCACCGGCAGGCCGGCGGACTTGACGGCATCGCGCACGCTCGAGGCCAGGGCCTTGGTCTGCCGGTTGCTGGTGCCCGACGCGACGATCACGCGCTCGAACATCGCACTCAGGTGCTCGGTGTTGAAGACCACGATGTCCTGGGCCTTGACGTCTTCGAGGCCATCGACGATGGCGCGCTGCAGTTTTCGGATGTCCATTCAACTCCTGGGATCGGGCCGGTACAGGCCCTGTTGGTCAATATAGCCTGCCACCCCGGAGGGCACCAGTTGCGAAATGTCCTGGCCCGCCGCGACCCGGCGGCGGATCTCGGTGGCGCTGATGTCGTGCAGCGGCATCGGGATCGGCACGAAGCCGTGCGCCAGCACCTCGGCCGGCACCGGCACCCCCACGCCGGGACGCTGCGCCACCGCCAGCCGCACCTGCGCCAGCAGTTCGCGCCAGTGGTGCCAGCTTGCGAAGTTGGCGTGCTGGTCCTGTCCGATCAGCAGCCACCAGGTGTGACCCGGCTCGCGCGCCACCAGCGACCGCACGGTGTCCACGGTGTAACTGGGCCCCTGGCGCTCGATCTCGATGCGCTCGACGCGCATGCCCGGCTCACCGGCAATCGCCGACTCGACCATCGCCACGCGATGCCGGGCCGCGCTGAGCGCCCGCGACTTCTGCCACGGCTGGCCGGCCGGCAGCCAGCGCAGCTCGTCCAGCGCCAGGGCGTCGCGCGCCGCGCGCGCAAGCGCCAGGTGGGCCCGGTGCGGCGGGTCGAAGCTGCCGCCAAAGAGACCGATCTGCACGCGGCCTTGCATCGAGCCCGGCTCAAGCCGGCTCGTCGGCCCACTCGCGGGGGCGCAGGAAGTCGCTGTACAGGAGAGCCTCGGGCGTGCCCGGCTCGGGATGCCAGTCGTAGCGCCACTGCGCGTGCAGCGGCATGCTCATCAGGATGCTCTCGGTCCGCCCGCCGCCGTGCAGCCCGAAGTGCGTGCCGCGGTCCCAGACGAGGTTGAACTCGACGTAGCGCCCGCGCCGGATCTGCTGGAACTGCCGCTCGCGCTCGCCGTAGGGCAGGCCGTGGCGGCGTTGCAGCAGGGGCAGCCAGGCCGGCAGGAAGGCGTTGCCGACCGCCTGCATCAGGCCGAAGCCGCGCTCGAATCCGCCCTCGCTGACATCGTCGAAGAACACACCGCCGACGCCACGCGGCTCGTTGCGGTGCTTGAGGAAGAAGTACTCGTCGCACCAGGCCTTGTAGCGCCGCCAGGTGGCCTCGCCAAAAGGCAGCAGCGCGTCGCGGCAGACGCGGTGGAAGTGGCGCGCGTCGTCCTCGTGGCCATAGATCGGCGTCAGGTCCATGCCGCCGCCGAACCAGGCCACGGGCTCGCCGCCTGCCGGCTGGGCGACGAGCATGCGCACGTTCATGTGCACGGTCGGCGCGTACGGGTTGAGCGGGTGCATGACCAGCGACACCCCCAGGGCCTCGAAAGGCGCCCCGGCCAGCTCGGGCCGGTGCTGGGTCGCCGAGGGCGGCAACTGGCCCCCGCGGACATGGCTGAAGTTGCAGCCGCCGCGCTCGATCACACGGCCCTCCTCGATCAGCTGCGAGCGGCCATCGCCTTGCAGCTTCTCGCCCGGCGCGCGGGTCCAGGCATCGACGCGGAACGGCGAGCCGTCCTCGGCCGCGACGGCGGAGCAGATCTGCTGCTGAAGGTCGAGCAGGTAGTGGCGGACCGTGGCAATCGGGTTCATCGGTTTCAGGGCTCCAGTCGGGACAAGGCGCGCACCGGTGCCGCCCACTCGGGACGCCAGCCGCGGGTACCGGCCAGTCGCTGGGCGAACAGGCCGAGGTCGGCTTCGAGATTGCCGCTGACGCGCCAGAAGCTGTCGAACACCACACGTCGCGCACCGAAGTCCAGCGCCACCAGGCCCACGGGGACCCGGCATGCGTGGGCCACGCGGTAGAAGCCGGTGCGCCAGCCGTCGGTCAGCCGGCGCGTGCCCTCGGGCGACAGCGCCAGCCACATGAAGCGACCCTGTGCGACGGACTCGTTCATGTCGACGATCATCTGGCCCACTGCGCCTTGCGGCGTGTGGCGCAGGACGGGCCGCCCGCCGAGCCAGCGCAGCCAGCGGCCGAAAACCGGCCACGCAAACAGCGAGGCCTTGCCCCAGAACGTAACCGGTACGCCGACCGCCCACTTGGCGAGCACGAGCAGCGGGAAGTCCCAGTTCGAGGTGTGCGGGTAGACCACGGCCACACCCTGGGGGCCGGGCAGACCGTCGAATTGCAGCCGCCAGCCCAGGCGTCCCAGCAGCCAGGCGGCAAAGGCACTGCCGTGCAGGGTCACCGGCCGCTCGACCACCGGCTGGGCGACCGGCTGGGCGACCGGCTGGGCGTCGGGGCGCACCTCGGGTGCCGGCCCGGCTTGGGCCTCAATGCTTGACCGCACGGTGACCGATGTCGTCGCGCCACTGCGCGCCGGGGAACGAGATGCCACGCACGGCGGCCAGCGCACGCTGCTGCGCGACGCGCACCGGCTCGCCCAGCGCGGTCACGCACAGCACCCGGCCACCCTGCGCACGGAGTTGGCCTTCGGCGTCGCGCTGCGTGCCGGCATGGAAGACCCTGAGGTCGGCACTGTCGGGCGGCAGGTCGGCGATCGCGGCACCCTTCTCGGGCGCGGCCGGATAGCCCGCGGCGGCCATCACGACGCCGAGTGCCGTGCGGCGGTCCCATTGCAGCGGGGCGGCCCGCTCGAGCGTGCCGTCCGCGGCCTGCACAAGCAGGTCCAGCAGATCGCTCTTGAGCCGCATCAGGATGACCTCGGCCTCCGGGTCGCCCAGGCGGGCGTTGAACTCCACGACCCGCGGCTGGCCCTGTCCGTCGATCATCAGTCCGGCATAGAGGAAGCCCGTGAACGGCAGCCCCTCGGCCTGCATCGCCGCCAGCGTGGGCAGCACGATCTCGTGCATCGCCCGGGCGTGGACATTGGGCGTCACCACCGGGGCCGGGCTGTAGGCCCCCATGCCGCCGGTGTTGGGGCCGGTGTCGCCGTTGCCCAGGCGCTTGTGGTCCTGGCTGGTCGCCAGCGCCACGGCCTGCGGGCTGCCCTTGGCGCTGCTGGCGACGACGATGAAGCTGGCTTCCTCGCCGACCATGAACTCCTCGATCACGACCCGGGCGCCGTCGGTGTTGTGGGCCACGCCCAGCGTGTTGGCGCCCAGCATGTCGTCGATCGCGGCGTGGGCCTCGGCCACCGTCTGCGCGACCACCACCCCCTTGCCGGCGGCCAGCCCATCGGCCTTGACGACGATGGGCGCGCCCTGGGCGGTGACGTAGGCGCGCGCGGCGGCGGCGTCGGCAAACACGGCATGCGCCGCGGTCGGGATGCGGTGCCGCTGCATGAACGCCTTGGCAAAGGCCTTGGAGCTTTCGAGCTGCGCCGCCGCCTGCGTCGGCCCGAAGATGCGCAGCCCGCGGGCCTTGAACAGGTCGACCACGCCAGCGGCGAGCGGCGCCTCGGGGCCGACGACGGTCAGGCCGATCTTCTCGGCCACGGCAAAGTCCGCCAGTGCGGCCAGGTCGACGATCGGCAGGTTCTTCAGGGCCGGATCGGCGGCGGTGCCCGGGTTGCCCGGCGCCACGAAGACGCGGCTGACCCTGTCGCTCTGTGCCAGCTTCCAGGCCAGGGCGTGCTCGCGCGCCCCGGCACCGATCACGAGCACCTTCACCGGAGCGCCCTCACGCGCTCAGGACCGCGTTGTGGAAGACGTCCTGCACGTCGTCGAGGTCCTCGATGACGTCGAGCAGCTTCTGCATGCGCTCGGCGTCGTCGCCGGCCAGCTCGACGCTGTTCTCGGCCCGCATCGTGACCTCGGCGATCTCGGGCTTCAGGCCGGCGGCTTCGAGCGCGGCCTTGACGGACTCGAAGTCGGCCGGCGCGGTCAGCACCTCGATCGCACCGTCGTCGTCGGAAATGACGTCCTCGGCGCCGGCCTCAAGCGCAATCTCCATCACCTTGTCCTCGCTCGTCCCGGGCGCAAAGACGAGCTGCCCGCAATGCTTGAACTGGAACGACACCGATCCGTCGGTGCCCAGGTTGCCGCCGTACTTGCTGAAGGCATGGCGCACCTCGGCCACGGTGCGCACGCGGTTGTCGGTCATGCAGTCGACGATCAGCGCCGCGCCGGCGATGCCGTAGCCCTCGTAGCGGATCTCCTCGTAGTTGACGCCTTCGAGGTTGCCGGTGGCCTTGTCGATGTTGCGCTTGACGGTCTCGACCGGCAGGTTGACCGCCTTGGCCTTCTCGATCGCCAGCCGCAGACGCGGGTTGGCACTGGTGTCGCCGCCACCCAGCCGCGCCGCGACCATGATCTCTCGGATCACGCGGGTCCAGGCCTTGCCGCGCTTTTCGTCCTGGCGGCCCTTGCGGTGCTGGATGTTGGCCCACTTGGAATGACCGGCCATCGGGGATGCATCTCGTTGAATGGGAATCCGCGATTTTAGGCGGCGGCCCCGGGCGCGGCCGCGGTGCCCGATGATCCACGGTGTGAACACCGCATCCCCCCCACTCACACCCCGGTGGTCGGCGACGCGCCGGCGTTGCCTGCAAGTCGCCGGCGCCGGCGCGGCCAGCCTCGCCCTGCCGGGTCTGGACGGCGCCCGTGCGCAACCCCAACCGCAGCCCGCGGGCAGCGGACGCGAGATCCGCATCGGCCAGACCTTGTCCTTGATGGAAGGCCGGCACGCCCAGGCGGTGGACCTGCTGACCGGGCTCAAGGCGGCACTCGCCCAGGCCAATGCGAAGGGCGGCGTGCGGGGCCAGGCGGTGTCGCTGCGCACGCTGGACGACTTCAACGAACCTGAGCGCGCGGCGGCCAACGTGCAGCAGATGCTGGACAGCGGCGCGGTGGCCATCGTCGCGCCGCTGGGACGGGCCATCGCACGGGCCACGATGGCACCGAGCGCCGCCGCCAGTGCCGCACTGATCGGACCCGTGTCGGGGGACGCGACGCTGCGCCGGCCGCACCGGCCCCTGGTCTTTCCGGTGCGGGCCGATCTGCTGGCCGAATGGCGTCGGCTGCTCGAACACGCGCGCCGTCAGGGCCTGCAGCGGACCGCGCTGTTCCATGCCGCAACGGCGCTGGGCGAGCAGCAGGCCCGTGAATTCGCCGGCCTGGCCGCCGAACTCGGTTTGCCCGCCCCGGCCTGGCTGCGCTACGACAGCGACGGCGCGGGCGTCGATTCCGCCGCCACGGCCTTGCGGGGCAGCAACAGCCAGCTCGTGGTCAACGACGGCGCAGCACCTCTGTATGAAGACCTGATCCGCAAGGTCCGGAGCCGCGCGCCGGGTGCCACCGGCGCGCCGCAGTTCTGGGCCGTCGGGGCCGACGCACAGCCGCTGGTCAAGGCACTCGGACCGCTGGCCGAGGGCATGCTCGTCAGCCAGACCCTGCCCAACGCGCGCACCGGCCGCCTGGCCGTCGTGCGCGACTACCAGCGCGCGATGCGCGAAGGCGACGCCAACTGGCCGCTGTCAGACGCGGGACTCGAGGGCTACGTCGTCGCCCAGGTGCTGCTCGCCGCATTGCGCCGCGCTCCGCGGCCCGACCGCGCCGGCCTGCTGCAAGGCCTGTCCGGCCTGGACCTGGATCTGGGCGGCCTGCGCCTGCGCTACCGGGCCGGCGACCACATCGGCCTCGCCCATGTCGATCTGGCGCTGGTCGGACGCGACGGCCGGCTGGTGGTCTGACCTGGCCCGAACCGCCGGAAACACGGCGTTACGAGATGCGTCCACGGCGTGGCACCAGGCAGGCAAACTGCGTCTGATGAACGCCCTGAACACCATCGTCGAATCCCCCCTGCGCGCCACCGCCGCTCTGGCACTGGCGGTGTCGACCCTGCTCGCCGCGCCCGCGCAGGCGGCCAGCGTGGCCGCGTCGTACAGCTTCACGGCCACCGAGTTCGGCCAGGGCGGAACCCTGAGCGGCAGCATCGCGGGCACGCTCTTCGACTGGCCCGCGGCACCGATGCCGCCATTTGCCGCCGGGTCGGGCCGCATGCTGCTGACCGGTGTCTCGGCGTTTTCGGCCAGCTTCGGCGGCAGCAGCGTCCTGCCCGCGGCCAGCTTCGACCTCGCCGACCTGGTGTCGCTGACCCTGGTCGACGACGGCACCTTCGGCGCTGGCGGCGGCAGCCCGGGCGCGGCACCGGCCTTGTTTGATCTCCTGGCCTACGACGCCGCCTCGAACAGCGAGCTGTTCATCCGCTTTGCCGCCTTGCCGGGCGCGGTGGCGCTGCTCAGCGGCGATCCGGGAGCCGGCGTCGACTGGCTGTCCGACGACATCAGCGCCCGACTGAGCGACCAGGTCAGCGTGCGGCTGAACGCTCCTGGCCAGGTGCCCGAGCCCGCCGGCTGGGCGCTGGTCGCCCTGGCCCTGCTGGCATTGGCCCTGACGCGCCGCGCACGACCCGAGGTGCCGGGCCTGGCCTAGACTGAGCGGGTCTCCCACCCGGCCCGGCCAGGGCCCAGCCAGGATCCGCGATGCCCGACCCCTTGCTCATCGCCCGCCGCGGCGACATCGAATGCCAGTTGCTGCCTGCGCTGGCCAACCGCCACGGCCTGATCACCGGCGCCACCGGCACCGGCAAGACCATCAGTCTGCAGACGCTGGCCGAGGGCTTCAGCCGCATCGGCGTACCGGTCTTCATGGCCGACGTGAAGGGCGACCTCACCGGCATCAGCCAGAAGGGCAGCCTGAGCACCAAGGTCGCCGGCATCCTGAAGGAGCGGGGCCTTCCGGAGCCCGATCCGCTGGCCTGCCCGACCACGCTCTGGGACGTCTTCGGCGAACAAGGGCACCCGGTTCGGGCCACGGTCAGCGACATGGGGCCACTGCTGCTGGCCCGCATGCTCGCGCTCAACGACACCCAGCAAGGCGTGCTGAACCTGGTGTTCAAGATCGCCGACGACCATGGCCTGGCGCTGCTGGACATGAAGGACCTGCGCGCGATGCTTCAGCATCTGGGCGACAACGCCAGCGCCTTCACCACCGAGTACGGGAACATCTCCGCGGCCAGCGTCGGCGCGATCCAGCGCGGGCTGATGCAGATCGAGGAACAGGGCGGCGACAGGTTCTTCGGCGAGCCCATGCTCGACATCGCCGACTTCATGCAGACCGTGTCGGGCCAGGGCGTGATCAACATCCTCGCGGCCGACAAGCTGATGAACGCGCCACGGCTGTACGCGACCTTCCTGCTCTGGATGCTCAGCGAGCTGTTCGAGACCCTGCCCGAGGTCGGTGACCTCGAAAAGCCCAAGCTGGTCTTCTTCTTCGACGAGGCGCACCTGCTGTTCAACGACGCGCCCAAGGTCCTGATCGAGCGCATCGAACTCGTCGTGCGGCTGGTGCGAAGCAAGGGCGTGGGCGTGTACTTCGTGACCCAGAACCCGCTGGACGTGCCCGACACGGTGCTCGCGCAGCTGGGCAACCGCGTCCAGCACGCGCTGCGTGCGTTCACGCCACGCGACCAGAAGGCCGTCAAGAGCGCCGCCGAGACCATGCGCGCCAACCCGGCCATCGGCGACATGAGCGCCGCGATCACCGAGCTGGCCGTCGGCGAGGCCCTCATCAGCTTCCTTGACTCCAAGGGCCGGCCCAGCGTGACCGAGCGCGTCTATGTGCTGCCCCCCGGCAGCCAGATCGGGCCGATCACGCCCGAGCAACGCCAGGGCCTGCTGCGCAGCTCCCTGGTGGCCGGCGCCTACGAAAAGACCGTCGACCGCGAATCGGCCTATGAAAAGCTGCGCGGCCGCGCCGCGGGCGATGGCGCCGCCGCGCCGGCTGGCGGAGCCCCCGCTGCCGCCCCACGCACGCTGCCCGGCATGCCAGGCGCCGCGGCTCCGGCCGATGCCGATGCCGGTGGTGGCATGGGCGGCATGGTCAAGGACATCCTGTTCGGCACCACCGGCCCCCGCGGTGGCCGCAAGCCGGGCCTGATGGAAGCCGCGGCCACGTCGGCGGTGCGCCAGATCGGCTCCAGCGTCGGCCGCGAGCTGATCCGCGGCGTGCTCGGCTCGCTGCTCGGGG
>JAJTGU010000299.1 GCA_021297985.1 Rubrivivax sp. | reverse complement strand
TAGGTCCCTGGTTCGAGCCCAGGTCGGGGAGCCATAAAGATCAAGGGGTTGGCGATGAAAGTCGCCAACCCCTTTGACTTTTGGACGAGACGGAATAGGTCCAGGCGCGGCGGGCCCCAGGGCTCGCTGCGGGCACTGGCGACGAGCGGAGTCACTTCACCGCGCGGCGGCGCGGCGCACGGCGCTTGCGGACCGGCGTCTGGCTGGCGGGCGGGCCGGCGTCCGGGTCCTCGGTCGATGGGGGCGGCGCGCCGTCCACCCACTCGAAAGCGCCCACGAAGAGGGTGCATTCGCCGCGCCGGCCGGCGCGATGCGCATCGGCCGCGTGACGCTCTGCATGGCTGTTGAAGCGCAGCACCTCGGCCCGGAGGAGATCGCGCCATTGCAACTGCAGGGCCTCGGCGTCTTCCGGATGCAGCTCGTCGACAAACACCGCCATCGTGCTGCTTCGCTCACGCGTGTTCAGCAACGACGCGACCGCAGCGCTCAGCGTCGGGCGCACGACACGGTCGAGAAGCTCGGCCTTGGCGTCGCCCGCATAGCTGCTCACCTCGGACATCAGGTCCACGCGCACCCGGCCCCGGGCATCGAGAGACGCCATGCCATTGGCCAGCCACTGGTCCAGCACGGCGCGTGACCGGATGTCCTTGCTGACCGCCTCCACGGCCGCCTCGAATGACAGCTCGCCGCCTTCCTTGCGTGTGATGGCCATCGGCTTGATCCGCCCCGTCCGGTCCAGCCGGCGCGTATCGCTGCTGAGATAGTCGCCGATCTGCTGCGACAAGGAGGGCGCAACAGGCCTCCGGCTGCGGGTGCGCAGCAGTGGCGGGATCTTCTTGCGGTGGATGCCGGTGAGCATGTACAGGCGGCTCGCCGTCGGCCGCTCGGAACCGACATGCCAGCGCAACGCAGCGTCGACGTAGGCGCGAGCCAGCATCTGCTCCATCTCCGGGAAGCCGATGCCGCGCGCGACGAGCAGGCGCGCCAGCACCAGCAGCAGCTGCTCGAGCATCTCGCGAAGGCGGTCATCGGTGGCCGCCGGCACGGCAGCGGGGTCGGTCTCAGGCTCGGTCATCAGGGGTCTCGGCGGCGCCGACTGTGCCACAGCGCGGAAACGGCTCGTCACCAACCGCCCAGACCCTCGCCGCGCCAGCCCCCGCGGTCACGGGGGTGGCGTGGCCGTTTCTGCCACGGACCTGCCGTACGTGGCCGCTTTTGCCACACACTCCCGTGGCGCTTTTTGCCACGTGCATCGCGCCACACCCGGCCCGTACGGCGCCGTCGTCACGTCCTGCGGGCACCGTCCCGCCCTTGCCCAAGGAGTTCCCCGCATGTCCGCCATTCCGTTCCCGCGTGTCTCGGCCGCCCTGGCCGTTGCCGCGTTCTCCGCTTTGCCGGCGCTGGCCCAGGCTGGGTCTGGCACCATCGCCAGCGGCTCGTCCAAAGGCCTGAGCTGGACCGCGTCGCACGCGCTGGTCGGCGTCGGGAGCACTGGCACCGCCAGCCTGCCCGGTGATCCGTCGTACTGGCCGGCTTACCCGCGTGACGGCGGCGTCGTGGGCTTGGTCACGCAGATCTCGCCCACGCTGGCTGGCAGCTGCACCGGCACCCTTCTGGCCGACCGCGTGTCGGTGCTGACGGCCGCACACTGCGTCTCCGAGGGCGCAGGCACGCCAGGCCCGATCGGCACGACGGTGTTCTTCCAGCCCGAAGGCGGCCTGTCGACGACGGCCTCGATCTTCGCGTCGACCGAGGTCACGCGCATCGAGGCCTCGCAGTGGTTCGTGCGCGGCGGCTACACGGGCCAGGTGCTCGACCAGAACGACATCGCCGTGATCCGCCTGAGCGCACCGGCGCCAGACTGGGTGCCGAGCTACGACTTCGACACCACCGGCGCCGGTCTGCTGGGAAGCAACTTCGACGTGGCCGGATACGGCCGCCTGGGCAGCGGCGCCACGGGCAGCACACAGGTCACCGGCCGACTGCGCAGCGGCGACAACCGCTACGACTTCCGCTGGGGCGACGCCGACTTCGGCGGCTTCTTCACCGGCGGCTTCTTCGGCACCGCCGACATCGGCTGGTCCATCGTCTCCGACTTCGACAACGGCAGCGCGACCAACGACGCCGGCTGCCGCCTCGCCGCCGCGCTGGGCCTGGGGGGCGGCGACAAGTTCTGCAACACCGGCCTGGGCAGCACCGAGTCGGGCGTGGCGCAGGGCGACTCCGGCGGCCCCAACTTCATCGGCGGCACGATCACGGCCGTCAACTCGTACATCGTCAGCTTCGAAAATCTGGGCGATGTCGACGCGGCGCTGAACAGCAGCTTTGGCGAGTTCTCGGGCTACGTGCCGACCTACCTGCACGCCGAATTCATCCGCGCTTCGATGGTGCCGGAGCCCGGGACCTGGATGATGCTGGTGGCCGGGCTTTCCGGCGTCGCCTTCGTCGCTCGCCGGCGGCGCCCGGCACCGCGCTGAGCGCAGCCGTCAGTGCTTGATGTCGCCGATCAACTCAGCCGGACGCGTGGCCAGCGACGCCGGCTCGGTCGGCCGGAAGCCAGGTGCCTGGCCCATCGGCAGCGTGTCCTGCCAGCCGCCGGACGCCGCCGGCGCTGCGGCGTCGAGCGCCCGGTCGAGCGCAGCGCGGCGCTGCGCCACCTCGGCCAGGGCCGCGCTGGCTGCAGCGCGCGCGCCGGACGGCGACTTCACGCTGGCATGCAGCTGCAGGCGCAGTGTCTGCGCTTCATCGATG
>JAJTGU010000152.1 GCA_021297985.1 Rubrivivax sp. | reverse complement strand
GGGGCCGCCTGCAGCAGCAAACGAAGAGAAGGAGCAGCAATGCCCAAGATGAAGACCAAGAGCGGCGCCAAGAAGCGATTCCGCGTGCGCCCGGGTGGCACCGTCAAGCGGGGCCAGGCGTTCAAGCGCCACATCCTCACCAAGAAGAGCACCACCCGCAAGCGCCAGTTGCGCGGCGCCGTGAACGTGCACGAGACCAACATGGGCCACATGGCCCAGATGTTGCCGTTCGCCGGCCTGTAAGAAGGGAGACCACACATGCCTCGCGTCAAACGTGGTGTTACCGCCCGCGCCCGCCACAAGAAGATCCTGGCCCTGGCCAAGGGCTTCCGCGGCCGCCGCAAGAACGTCTTCCGCATCGCCAAACAGGCGGTGATGAAGGCAGGCCAGTACGCCTACCGTGACCGCCGTACACGCAAGCGGGTGTTCCGCCAGCTCTGGATCGCGCGCATCAACGCAGCGAGCCGCGAACTCGGCGTCACCTACAGCCGCTTCATGGCCGGCCTCAAGAAGGCTCAGATCGACATCGACCGCAAGGTTCTCGCCGACATGGCTGTCCACGATGCAGCCGGTTTTGCGAGCATCGTCGCCAAGGTGAAGGCCCAGATCGCCTGACGTTCCCTTTCGGCAGGCCTGCCGTCAGCGTCATTCGAGGCCGTCACCTGTGGGCGGCCTTTTTCGTTTTTTGCAATCGCGTGTCGATGAACCCGAATGATCTGGTGGCGGAGGCCACGAGCGACTTCGCTGCTGCAGCCACTCCGGCCCAGCTCGAGGACGCCAAAGCCGTCTACCTCGGCAAGGCCGGCAAGGTGACGGCGATGATGAAGGGCATGGCCACGCTTTCGGCCGACGAAAAGCGTGTCTTTGGCGCCGCTGTCAACCAGGCCAAGGCCGGCATCGAGTCGGCGCTGACCGCCCGACGCGACGCCTTGGCCGAAGCCCAGCTCCAGGCCCAGCTCCGGGCCGAGTCTCTGGATGTGTCGTTGCCCGGCCGCAGTCACGCCGTTGGCGGCCTGCACCCGGTCAGCCGCGTCATCGAGCGTGTCGAGGCGATCTTCGGCTCGATGGGTTTCGACGTCGCCGAAGGCCCCGAGATCGAAACCGACTGGATGAGCTTCACGGCGTTGAACAACCCCGAGAACCACCCGGCCCGGTCGATGCAGGACACCTTCTACGTCGACGTGAAGGACGCCCAGGGCCGCTGGCTCAACCTGCGGCCCCACACCAGTCCGATGCAGGTGCGCTATGCCCGGGCCCATGCCGCCCGCTACGCCCGCGAGATCGCTGCCGGCTTGACCATGCCCGAGATCCGCGTCATCGCGCCGGGCCGAACCTACCGTGTCGACAGCGACGCCACGCACTCGCCGATGTTCCATCAGTGCGAGGGCTTGTGGATTGGCGAGAACGTCAGCTTCAAGGACCTGAAGGTCATCTTCACGGACTTCATTGCCGCGTTCTTCGAAACATCCGATTTCGATGTCCGCTTTCGCCCGAGCTTCTTCCCCTTCACCGAGCCGAGTGCGGAGATCGACATCCGCTTCCACCAGGGAGCGCTGGCCGGGCGTTGGCTTGAGGTCGCCGGCTCGGGGCAGGTTCACCCGAACGTGGTGCGCAACTACGGCCTGGACCCGGAGCGTCACATCGGTTTCGCATTCGGCATCGGGGCCGACCGCTTTGCGATGTTGCGCTACGGCATCGACGACTTGCGCCTGATGTTCGAAGGCGACCTGCGCTTCCTGACGCAGTTCCAATGAAACCGGTTTCGACGCTGACCTGATCATGCAATTCCCCGAGTCCTGGCTGCGCGAGTTCTGCGATCCGCCGCTGTCCACCCAAGCCTTGGCCGACCTGCTGACGATGAGCGGCATGGAGGTCGAATCCCTGCGACCCGTGGCACCCGCGTTCTCTGGCGTTGTCGTGGGCGAAATCATGGCCGCCGAGCCGCACCCGCACGCCGACCGCCTGCGGGTCTGCCGTGTCGATGTCGGCCGTGGCGAGCCGCTGCAGATCGTCTGCGGCGCCCCGAACGCCCGCGTCGGCCTGAAGGCCCCTTTGGCCACGGTCGGTGCCGAGTTGCCGCCAGCGGCCGACGCCAGGACCGGCGAGCCGTTTCGCATCGGTCTGGGCACGCTGCGTGGGGTCGACAGCGCCGGCATGCTGTGCTCGGCCAAGGAACTGGGCATTGCCGACGAACACGGCGGCCTGCTTGAACTGGACGCAGCGGCGCCCGTGGGCACCTCGATCCGGGACTGGCTTCGCCTGGACGACACGGTGTTCGAGATCAAGCTCACGCCGAACCTTGCCCATGGCCTGTCCGTCTACGGCATCGCACGCGAGGTCGCCGCGCTGACAGGCGCGCCGCTCAAGTCGCCCGAGATGCCCGCAGTGCGGCCGACGGTCGATCGGCAACTGCCCGTCACGGTCGAAGCGGCCGACCTCTGCGGCCGCTTCTCGGGTCGGGTCGTGCTGGGCGTCGATACGCGAGCGCGGACACCGGCCTGGATGGTTGACCGGCTTGTACGCTGCGGCCAGCGCAGTGTCACGGCGCTGGTGGACATCTCGAACTACGTGATGTTCGAGTACGGCCGGCCGTCGCACATCTTCGACCTCGACAAGATCGATGGTGGCCTGAGCGTCCGCTGGGCCCATGAAGGCGAGACGCTCAAGCTGCTGAACGGGAACACCGTCGAACTCGATGCAACGGTCGGCGTCATCGCCGATGGCGCCGGCCACGTCGAGTCACTGGCCGGCATCATGGGCGGCGACGCCACGGCGGTGTCCGACACGACGACCCAGATCTACATCGAAGCCGCTTTCTGGTGGCCTGAGGCGGTGCAAGGCCGCTCCCGCCGTTTCGGCTTCAACACCGATGCCGGACACCGTTTCGAGCGCGGCGTCGACCCGGCGACCACGGTCGAGCACATCGAACGCATCACGCAGCTGGTTCTCGACATCTGCGGTACTCCGCAGACCCGAGTCGGGCCCATGACCGACCAGGTCCTGGCGCTGCCCGAGCGCAAGCCGGTGTCCCTCCGCGTGGCGCGGGCTGAAAAGGTCATCGGCATGCCGGTGACGCAGGCCGAGTGTGCTGGTGTCTTCCGGCGCCTTGGACTGCCGTACGTCGAGCAGCCGGGCGTGCTGACGGTGACGCCTCCGAGCTGGCGCTTCGACATCGCGCTCGAAGAAGACTTAATCGAAGAAGTGGTGCGGGTGCTGGGCTATGAGCGCCTGCCGACAACCGCCCCTCGTGCACCCGTGACGTCGCGCGTGCGTCCAGAAGCCGGCGTGTCCAGCCATGCGTTGCGCCGCCGCCTGGCCGGCGCCGGTTGGCAGGAGACGATCAGTTTCAGCTTTGTCGAAGAAGCCTGGGAGAAGACGCTGGCTGGCAATGCCGATCCGATCCGGGTGCTCAACCCGATCGCTGCACCGCTGGCGGTGATGCGTTCCAGCCTGATGGGCAGCCTGATGCAGGTGCTGAAGACCAACCTCACCCGGCGTGTGTCGCGCTTGCGCGTGTTCGAGCTGGGTCGGGTGTTTGTCCGCGACGCGACAGCGCAGGATGGCCCGCTGTCGGTGGCCGGCGTGCGGCAGCCGCAGCGAATCGCGGGTTTGGCTTACGGACCGGTGGCACCTTTGCAATGGGGCGTGGCCGAACGATCAGTCGATTTCTACGATGTGAAGGGCGATCTTGTGGCCTTGCTGGCGCCGCGGCAGGCGCGCTTCGCGGCCAGCGAGCATCCGGCCATGCACCCGGGACGCTGCGCCGCAGTCGTCCTCGATGGCGTCGTGGTCGGCCACCTGGGCGAACTGCATCCTCGGTGGCGACAGTTGTGGGATCTCCCGCAGCCGGCCGTTCTGTTTGAGCTCGAACTGGCCGCGCTGACGCAGCGGCCGCTGCCCACCTTTTCCGCCGTGCCGCGGCAGCAGGCGGTGTTGCGCGACCTGGCCCTGGTCGTGGCCGATTCGGTTCAGCACGAACCGTTGGTGGCCAGTCTGCGCAACGACCCGCAGGGCCTGGTCCAGGATGCGACGCTGTTCGACGTCTACCGACCCCGCGAACCGGTCTCCGGTATGGCACCCGGCGAACGCAGTCTGGCGTTGCGCTTGAGCTTGCTCGATCGCGAGTCGACCTTGACCGAAGAGCGAATCGATGCCGCAGTCGCGGATGCCGTCGTGCGCGCGCAGGCCGCCTGTGGTGCGCGGCTGCGAGGCTGAGCGGCTGCGCGCGTCCTGGCCGTGTTGTGAGTCGAAGACACCAGACGATCCGAAGGAAACTGGCATGACCGCCCGCATCGACCCGATGGTCCCCCCTGAAGCCGAAGCTTCTGATCTCGCAGTCGGGCTCTCGCCACAAAGAACGGCTGGATCGATCCTGCCGTCGCTTGAGACACCGACCCTGACCAAAGCCGAACTCGCCGAGCTGCTGTTCGACAACCTGGGCTTGAACAAGCGCGAGAGCAAGGACATGGTCGAGGCGTTCTTCGACATCGTCCACGACGCCCTGGTCCAGGGGCAGGACGTCAAGCTGTCGGGTTTTGGCAACTTCAACATCCGGCGCAAGGCCCCCCGTCCTGGGCGGAATCCGCGCACCGGCGAAGCGATACCGATCAAGGCCCGCAAGGTTGTGACCTTCCACGCCAGCCACAAGCTCAAGGCTCAGGTGCAAGGTGATGTTCCGTTGGTCGGAGACTTCGAGTAGAGTCTAGAAATCCCGCCTGATCCCATTGATTTCAATGGAGAAATCGCTCCCAGAGATCCCCGCCAAACGCTACTTCACCATTGGTGAGGTGAGCGAACTGTGCGCGGTCAAACCCTATGTGCTGCGTTACTGGGAGCAGGAGTTCGGCCAACTCAAGCCGATGAAGCGCCGCGGGAATCGGCGCTACTACCAGCACCACGAGGTCTTGCTGGTCAGGCGGATCCGCGAGTTGCTGTACGACCACGGCTTCACGATCAGCGGTGCTCGCAACCGGCTGGGTGAGCTCTCCCTGCGGCCATCTGAGGACGATGCCCGGGTCGGCATGGTCGAAGACGAGTCCGAAGCCGATGACGCGTGGGTGGGGGAGCCGATGCCGATGCCCGGCCGGCCACTGAATGCAGCGGCGACGGCGGCGCCGTCGGCAATGTCGGCGGCACTCGTGCGCCAGTCGGCGGCCGCGGCTTCAACCTCGGTGCCTTTGCCTGCAATGGACCCTGGCCCGCTGCGCCAGGAGCTGTTGTCCATCCGCGCCTTGCTCGACGTCTGATGGGTCCGAAGCCGGCAGAACCGGGTAGGGCGCGGGCTATACTGTTGGGCTTCGTCGGGATGTAGCGCAGCCTGGTAGCGCATCGGTCTGGGGGACCGGAGGTCGCAGGTTCGAATCCTGTCATCCCGACCACGGTGAATCGACGGGTCGGCTCTTGAACGGGAGCCGACCCGTTTGGCTTTTGGGGGGTCTGAGATCCGCGCTTCAGCGCCTTCGCTCAGCCCGCAACACCCGCCAGCGCCTGTTTGACGATCACGGGTCGCTGCATCGATGCCGGGGATCGCTTCCCGGCCGTTGCCGTCTGGGCCGACAACGCGGCGGCAGGCTCTGGGGTGTCGTCGACCGATCGGTAGACGCCGCAGCCGACCACGCATTCACCATCCAGCGCCTGCACCCAGGAGGCCTTGGGCTGTACCTGCCCGGTGGCCGCGTTGACGATCTCGTACTCCACCCACGCGCCGCCGGATTCAGCGGCAGCCCAGGCGTCCTGCACAAAGCGGTCGCCGTCGATCCCCGGCAGTTCGTGCACTCGTCGGCCTTCCCACTCGGGCTTGGCGCCATGCAACCTGTAGTGGCCCGTACGGTCGATGAAGAAGACGTACAGGTCGCGGTCGACAAAGCCTTCGGCGGCGCTGTGCAGGACGGCTTCGGCCTGGGCACGTCCGTCGCTTTGAATCCGTTCCAAGGCGCGTCGGACGAGTCCGATGGCCTCGTCGGCGCTGCCCTGTCGCAGGCGCAACGAGCTCACGGCAGAAGACAGCGAGGCGGCTCGACTGACCAGCGAGCGCGATGCATGGCCCGAGTCCTCCACCATGGCCTGGTTCTGGCGGGTGATCTCATCGAGCTTGCCGACCGCGGTGGTCATCTCGGCGAGTCCCTCGCTCTGGGACTGGCTGCTCTGGGCGATGCTGCGCAGCCGTTCGGAAACACCGTGCACGCCGTCGACGAGGGTGGCCAAGCGCTCGCTTGTCCCCTTGACCAAGGCAACTGTCGAGCCGACGCCATTGCGGGACTCGTCGATCAGGCTGCGGATCTCGGCCGACGCGGAACTGCTTCGATGGGCCAGCCTGCGGACTTCGGCCGCGACGACCGCAAAGCCCCGGCCGGCCTCACCAGCGCGTGCCGCCTCGATCGCCGCATTGAGCGCCAGGATGTTGGTCTGGAATGCGATGCCGTCGATGGTCCCGATGATCTCGCTCATACGCTGCGAACTGGCCTGCAACGAGTCGAGCGAGCCCACCGCCTTGCTCATGGCCTGGCCGCCATCGCTGGCCTGGCGGTGCAGGCCCTGGGTGATCCGGTCGAGGCTCTGGACTTCGTCGGCACTGTGCGCGACGGCGCCACTGAGTTCGCCCACGGTGCCGACAAACTGTCTCAGGTTGCTGGCTTGCTCGTCTGTGCGCTGGGCCAACGCCGAGCCACCTTCAGCCAGACGCTCGCCCGTGCTGGCGACGCGGACGGCGCTGGACCGGATGTTGGCGACCATCGCCGAAAGCCGATTGCTCATGCCTTCGACGGCTTCGCCGATCCGCGCCATCTCGTCGCGCCCGCGGATCTCGATGCGGTGCGAAAGATCGCCATCGGCCACCCTCTGCACGCCCTTGCTCAGCGCCCTCAACGCGCCCATGAAGCTCAGGTAGAACGAAAACGTGAAGTACAGCAGCAGGGCGATGCCGGCGAGTGTCAGACCACTCTTGATCAGCAGTCCCGTGACCAGGTGCTGTTCGCGGGACTGCAGCGCAAGCTGCAGCGCTTGTCGGCTCGCCTCGCCTGCGGCCGAGACCGCGACGATGGCGGGATGGAGCTCCGACTTCAAGGCGGCCGGCTCACCTTCGAGCAGGTCGGCGGCAAACCGCTTGTGCAGGGACTCGGCGACCCTTCGGCTTTCGGCAAGAGCGGCCGCGAACTCTGGCAGTGGCGCGTGACCGCTTCGCTCCAAGGCTGCCAGGCGACGCTGGACATCGTCCGCGATCCGACCCAGGTGCTCGACCCGGCCGAGCATCTGGGCCCGTTCGACGCCACTGGCGTCGCCCCGGGCCAGCAGGCCTCCGCCTTGACCGGACAGCACGCTCAGCGCTTCAGACCACGGCAGCAGACGCTCGACCACCAGGTCCATGAGGAAGTAGCTTTGGCCTTCTGGGTCGAGCAGCAGCCCTGATCGTTCGGCCACCAGGCCGATCAAGACGGCCACCGCATCAACGGCCTGTCCGTGCTGGGCAAAGGCTGAATCGCGTCGGACCGCAAGCCGACCTTGGGCGATGGCCTGGGCCTGCTCGCGGACTGGAGGCCAGAGGTCTGAGGTCGTGAAGTGAACCGTTGTCGAAAGCGATCGGTCCAGTTCCACCAGCGACGCCACCATCGCGTCACGCAAGGCTGTCCGTTCTTGGACCACGCTGTTGTCGCCGTTGAGTTGGCGGTGGGTCAGGTCACGGTGGGACTGGATCTGTTTCGCCAGTCGCTGCAACTGACCGATGGTGGCACTGCCCTCTGCCTCGCCGCGGGTGTAGCGCAGATGGTCGAGACCCGACGCCAAGGCCGCGACCGCCAGCACCAGCATCGGCACCAGGAGCATCGCGCCGATCGTGCCGAGTTTCCAGGGCAGCCGCAGTCGCTGCATCAGGGCCATGCCAGGCCGCAGGCAAGTCTGAAGGAAGTTCGCCATCGCCAGATTCCGATTGGATGTTGACGCGTTATCGGCGCCGGACGGCCCGACCTGAATCCGGAAGCGCGCGGGTTTCCCGCATCAAACCTGAGCCAGGAGTTCGCGCGTGGCTGCCTGGAGTGCCGGCAGCAGTTCACGCTCCAGGGGTCCGGGCTGGAGCCGTTCAGGGCGGGTCACCACGTTGAGCGCGGCCACGGCCTCTCCAGCCAGGTTGCGTACCGGGACGGCGAGTGCATGCACGCCCAACTCGTGCTCCTCGTGGGCGACGCAATGGTCGGACAGACGAGCCTGTTCGACCAGGCGGCGCAGCGCCTTCGGATCGGTGGTCGTGTGGGCCGTCAGGCGGGCCAGGGGCGAGTGCTCGTTCAACCAGGTTGACAGGTCGCGGGGGCGCAGGCACGCCAGGAGCATTCGCCCGGTGGAAGTGGCATGAGCCGCGAGGCGGGCCCCCAGGTGCAACCCCTGTGCGAACTGCATCGGCGCGCTGCGGGCATGCGCGGGATTTCGTCCCGCGGCCGGCATGCTGCGCGCCACGATCACAACCTGGGCACCGTCCAGCACGACGGCGGAGCATGCCTCATCGGTGGCGAGTGCCAGCCGGTCCAGGACCGGCTGCAGCAAGCGCGGCAGCCTAGCCGAGCGCAGGTAGGCGCCGGCCAGGCGCAACACCTTCGGCGCCAGCCAGAACTGCCCGTCCTGGCTCTCGAGGTAGCCCAAGTGCTCCAGCGTCAGCAACTGCCGACGGGCGGCGGCCCGACTCAGTCCGGTGCGTTCGGCGACCTGGGATGCATTCAGGCGCTGGCGTTCGGGACTGAAGCTTTCGAGCACAGCCAATCCCTTGGCCAGACCGGCGATGTAGTCGGCATGCGCAATCAACAGCAGGCTCCTTGCTGCGCGATTATCGCGCAGCCGTTCTGATCATCGCACAGTGATCGATGCATGGCGGTCGCGGAGAAGCCGGTCTGCCTATGCTCATCCCAGTTCATTCAAGACAAGGAGGCGTGCATGCGTACCCAGGTGGTGATCGTCGGAGCCGGCCCTGCCGGACTGGTGCTCGGGCAACTGCTGCACCGCGCCGGCATCGCCAACCTTGTCCTGGAGCGGCACACCCCGGACCACGTGCTGTCGCGCATCCGAGCGGGCATCCTGGAGCAGACTTCGGTGGACACGCTGGTGGCTGCCGGTGTTGGCGCCAGGCTTCTGGCCGAGGGCATCCCCCACGACGAGCTGGCCATCGTGCATGCGGGTCGCAAGCAGCCACTGGACCTGACCCGCCTGGTCGGCGCCCGGGTCATGGCCTATGGCCAGACCGAGATCACACGTGACCTGATGCAGGCACGAGAAGCCAGTGGACAGGAGACCGTCTATGCGGCGCAGGGCGTGAGGCTCGACGACTGGCAAGACACCGCAGCGGTCGTGAGTTGGCACGGCAGTGACGGCGTGCGCCACAGCGTCGAAGCCGACCTCATCGCCGGTTGCGACGGATTTCATGGCGTGTGTCGCGCCAGCATTCCGGCCGCCGCGATGCGGACCTTCGAGCGAGCCTATCCCTTCGGCTGGCTCGGCGTCATGGCCGATGTTCCGCCGGCATCGCCGCATGCAGTGGTCTACGCCCACAGCGACCGCGGCTTTGCGTTGTGCTCGATGCGCAGCCGTCTGCGCAGCCGCTACTACGTGCAATGCCCATTGAGTGACCGGGTCGAAGACTGGCCTGACGCACGCTTCTGGCCCGAGTTGAAGGCTCGGCTCGATCCGGAAACAGCCGCTGCGGTGGTCGAAGGCCCGAGCATCGAAAAGAGCATCGCTCCTCTGCGAAGCTTCGTTGCCGAGCCGATGCGGTTCGGTCGCTTGTTCCTGGCAGGCGACGCCGCCCACATCGTTCCTCCCACCGGCGCCAAGGGACTGAACCTGGCGATCTCCGACGTGGCCTTGCTGGCCGAGTGCATCGCCGAGCACTACGCCGGCGGCCACTCCAAGGGCAACAGTGTGGCGCTGGCAGCCTACTCCGACCGTGCGCTTCGCCGGGTCTGGGCCGTAGAGCGCTTCTCTTGGTGGGCGACCTCCTTGCTGCACCGGTTTCCGGAGATGGATGGATTCGGCGTTCGCATGCAGCAGGCCGAGCTCGAAAGCCTCTTTGGCTCGGTGGCTGCTCGGACTGCATTTGCCGAGAACTACACCGGCATCGCCTTCGAGTCCTGAGCCTCGCAGAGCCAGAATCACCGTCTCCTGCTCCTTCAGGTGGACGGTCTTGTCTTCGTTTCCCGGTTCGCGAAGCTTCCTCGGTGCTGCTTTGTCCTTGCTGCTGGTCGCCTCGGTCCGGGCCGAGCCGACAGCGGTGGAGCAGTGTTTGCTGCGCGAACTGAACGCGGCGCCCGGCGGAACCACGGTGGCTGAGCTTCGGCAGCGCTGCGAACCGCGAGCGACGGTGCCGGCCGCACCGGCCTCCAACACTGCGGCGCGGGTGCTGTCTGCGGTGATCGAGCCCGCGCCGCAGGTTCTGGAGCGGCTCCAATCCAAGGCAGAGGATGAGCGCTCGTTGTTCGAGCGTCGCGTGGCGTCGGAGGTGAGGGCGGCTCAGGAGCCGTTTGCCCTGCTTCCGCACCGTCCGAACTACCTGCTGCCGGTGTCGCATCAAGAGCGCAAGGCCACGAGTCTGGACTTTGGCTCGGCCGACCGCGCGGTCGAATCGCAGTTCCAGATCAGCTTCAAGCTGCCCGTTCTGCCGCCGTTGCTCGGCGGGCGGGTTCTGCCGTTCTTCGCTTACACGGGGCGAGCCTGGTGGCAGGTCTATGACGCACCGCGGTCGCGGCCGTTTCGCGAGTACAACCACGAGCCCGAACTCTTGCTGGCCGCACCTGGCGCTGGCGCCGAGTGGCTGGGCTGGCGACACCGGTTGACCGTGTTTGGCCTCAATCACCAATCCAACGGCCGGTCGGTTCCGCAGTCGCGAAGCTGGAACCGCGTCACGATGGAGTTCTACCTGGATCGCGGTCAGCACACCTGGGCCGCGCTGAAGGTCTGGCAGCGCCTGCCGGAAGACCGCAAGTCGGACCCCAATGCCAGTTCAGGAGACGACAACCCCGACATCTCGCGCTACCTTGGGCACTTCGAGCTTCGGCTGGGCCATGCGCAGGTCCGTGGGCACAGCGTCACCGCGATGCTGCGTCGCAGCCTGCGATCCGAGGGGCGGGGCGCCGTGCAGGTCGATTGGAGTCATCCGACCGGCTACTCGCCGTCATTGCGCTGGAAGGCGCATGTCTTCAGTGGCTACGGCGACAGCATGATTGACTACAACGTCCGGGTTCAGAGGTTTGGCTTCGGGGTGATGCTCAACGACTGGTTCTAGGCGACCTCGCCTGGCCAGGAGGGATGGTCGTAGTCCTCGACCGGGAATTCCTGAGTTTTCACGAATTACTGAAAGTTCGAGCAGAATCGCGCTCAGGGTCGTACGTCAAGCGGCCATCAAAGGGGCCGGCATGGCGGCACTTTCCTCCCTGGTCCGAAGCTTCGTCGCGCACTTTGGCGAGATGGGCAGCCGCTGGGGCATCAACCGGACTGTCGGTCAGATCTATGCCCTGATCTTTGTCGCTCCGCGACCGCTCAACGCCGACGAGATCGCCGAGCAGCTGGAGTTCAGTCGAAGCAACGTCAGCATGGGCTTGAAGGAGTTGCAGGCTTGGCGCCTTGTGGCATTGCGGCACATCGCCGGCGACCGGCGCGAGTACTTCGAGGCTCCGGCAGACGCCTGGGAGGTGTTTCGTACGTTGGCTGAGGAGCGCCGCCGACGAGAGATCGAACCCACGTTGTCGATGCTTCGCAACGCCCTGCTGGAAGACCCGCAAACACCTGAGGACCGCATCGCGCAGCAGCGCATGCGCGGCATGCACGATCTCATCGAGCTGATGACGACCTGGTTCGATGACGTGCAACGCCTGGATGCCGCGACGCTGTCCCAACTGATGAAGATGGGCGCCAAGGTGCAGCGCCTGCTCGAGTTCAAGGACAAGATCAAGCTCATCCCGGGCGGCCGCGGCTGACCGGCTCCGAATCCAACCTGATAGCCCGACATGGACGCTCTTCTGCTGGCGCGCATGCAGTTCGCCGCCAACATCACCTTCCACATCCTGTTCCCGACGATCACGATCGCGCTCGGCTGGGCGCTGTTGTTCTTCCGCCTGCGCTGGCTGAAGACGCGTGATGACGGCTGGCTGATGGCCTACCGCTTCTGGACCAAGGTGTTCGCTCTGAGCTTCGCGCTGGGCGTCGTCAGCGGAATCGTCATGAGCTTCCAGTTCGGCACCAACTGGCCCGGCTTCATGGAGCGCGCTGGCAACGTGGCCGGTCCGTTGCTGGGCTACGAGGTGCTCACGGCGTTTTTTCTCGAAGCCACCTTCCTGGGCATCATGCTCTTCGGCCATGGCCGCGTGGGCGAGCGTGCGCATCTGGTGGCCACGGCGCTGGTCGCCTTCGCACCACGATGAGCGCGTTCTGGATCCTCGCGCTCAACTCGTGGATGCACACGCCGGCTGGGGTGGAGATCCGCGGTGGCGAGTTCTTCGTCACCAGCTGGCTCGAGGTGATCTTCAACCCCAGCTTCCCGTATCGCCTGGTGCACGTGCTCCTGGCCAGCGGCCTGACCGTGGCCTTCCTCATCGCCGGCGTCAGCGCCTGGCAGCTGCTGCGTCACAAGGCCAATGCCAGCACGCCCAAGGCGCTGCGCTTCGGGCTCACCTTGGGTGCGGTGCTGATTCCGCTGCAGATCCTGGCCGGCGACCTGCACGGCCTGAACACGCTCGAGCACCAGCCGGCCAAGGTGGCCGCGATGGAAGGCGTGTGGGAGACGCAGCGCGGTGTGCCTCTGCTGCTGTTCGCCTTGCCCGACCAGCAGGCGCGCGAGAACCGTTTCGAGATCGGCATTCCCAAGGGCGCGAGCCTGATCCTCAAGCACGACCCCGAAGGCGAGATCCGCGGCCTGAACGAGTTCAAGACCGACAAGGGCTACTCCCACCCGCCGGTGGCGCCGGTGTTCTGGGCCTTCCGCATCATGGTCGGCGTGGGCCTGCTGATGCTGGTGCTCAGCTGGGCCGGGCTGTGGCTGTACCGCCGCCGCGCCTGGGCGGCTGAGCGGCTGCCGCGGCCGCTGTTGTGGGCGCTGTCGGGCATGGCGTTTTCGGGCTGGGTGGCCACCGTCTCCGGCTGGTACGTCACCGAGATCGGGCGCCAGCCCTACATGGTCTACGGGCTGCTGCGCGTCGACGAGGTGGCGTCTTCCGTGCCGGCGCCGCACATTGCCTTCACGCTGGCGCTGTACGTCACGGTCTACCTGGCTCTACTGGCGGCGTACGTGAGCGTGGTCAAGCACATGGCCGAGAAGCCGGTGGAGATGCCCGAGCCTGGCGGCGCGCCGCAGCACGGACGTGCCGGCACGCCCCACTCGGTGGGAGCACTGCGATGAGTCCGGCACTGAGCTGGGCCGAGATCGCCCCGCCTATCTTTCTAGCGCTGATGGGCTTTGCGATGCTGCTGTACGTGGTGCTCGACGGCTACGACCTCGGCGTCGGCATGCTGCTGCCGCGCGCGCGCGCCGACGAACGCGACAGCATGATCGCCAGCATCGGCCCCTTCTGGGATGCCAACGAGACCTGGCTCGTGCTCGGCGTGGGCATCCTGCTCATCGCGTTCCCCAAGGCGCACGGCATGGTGCTGGGTGCGCTGTACCTGCCGGTGGCGCTGATGCTGGTGGGCCTGATCCTGCGCGGCGTCGCTTTCGACTTCCGAGTCAAGGCGCAGGATCAGTGGAAGCCGCTGTGGAACTTCGCCTTCTTCGCCGGCAGCACCCTGGCCGCGATGTCGCAGGGCTGGATGCTCGGGCGCTACATCACCGGGCTGCAGACCGGTTGGGAGTCCACGCTCTTTGCTGCCGTCATCGCGCTGCTGCTGCCGGCGGCCTATGTGCTGCTGGGCGCGGCCTGGCTGGTGATGAAGAGCGAGGGCGAGCTGCAGCAGCGCGCCGTGCGCTGGGCCAAGCTGGCCTGGCCGCCGGTGGTGCTGGGCATGGGCCTGATCTCGCTGGCCACACCGCTGGTCAGCCAGACCGTGCGTGAGCGCTGGTTTGCGATGCCGGAGTTCATCGCGCTGCTGCCGATTCCGCTGGTCACGCTGGCAGCGCTGGTCGCCGCGCGCGTGATGCTCAATTCCAAGACGGTGCTCGGGCGCCTGTGCTGGCTGCCCTTCGTGCTGGTGGTGGCGGTGTTCGTGTTCGGCGCCATCGGCCTGGCCTACAGCCTCTTCCCGTTTGTCGTCATCGACCGCCTGACGATCTGGGAAGCCGCGAGTGCACCCGAAGCGCTGGCCGTCATCGCCGTGGGTTGTGCCATCACCGTGCCCACCATCCTGGGCTACACGATCTTTTCCTACCGCGTCTTCCGCGGCAAGACGGTCGCGCTTCGCTATGCCTGAAGACGGTGCCCAACGCTGACCGCGTCAAGTGCGGAGGAACGGCAGCGCCGCGTTGAGCAGAGCCTCGGGGGCTTCTTCGGCGATGTAGTGGCCGCAGGGCAGGGCGTGGCCCCGTACGTTCAGGGCCACGCGGCGCCATTCGGCCACAGGGTCGAAGCAGCGCTGGATCGTGCCGTGCTCTCCCCACAGCACGAGCAGCGGGCAGGCCAGCTTCAGGCCCGCGTCGCGGTCGGCGCGGTCGTGATCGAGGTCGATGCTGGCGGCGGCGCGATAGTCCTCGCACATGCCGTGGACCGTGGCCGGGTCGCGGGCGCAGCGCAGGTACTCGGCCAGGGCTTCGGGAGCAAACGCACCGAGCCCGGCGTGGCGGCCACCCATCAGGCTCGTGAGATAGAAATCGCTGTCGGCCGAGATCATGCGTTCGGGCAGCGGAGCCGGCTGGATCAGGAAGAACCAGTGAAAGTAGGCCGAGGCAAAGGTCATCGTCGTCTGCTCGTACATCGCCAGCGTCGGCGCGATGTCCAGCAGCACCAGCCGTTCGACGCGTTCGGCGTGGTCCATCGCCAGCCGATGGGCCACGCGCGCGCCGCGGTCATGGGCCATGACGCGGAAGCGCTCGAATCCGAAGTGGCGCATGACGGCAACCGGGTCGAGCGCCATCGCGCGCTTGCTGTAGTTGGCGTGGCCTGGACTGCCGGCGGGCTTTGAGCTGTCGCCATACCCGCGAAGGTCGCAGGCAACGACCGTGAAGTCCCGGGCCAGCGCAGACGCCACGCGGTGCCACATCGCCTGCGTCTGTGGGTGGCCATGCAGCAGCAGCAGCGGTGGGCCTTCGCCACCGATCTGGGCGCGGATCGACAACCCGTCGCTGACGACGAAATGCTCGGCAAAGCCAGGAAGGCGCAGCATCGGTACGGACGGAGCAGAGGGCGGTCCGTCATCGTAGGCTCATCGGCCGTCGCCTGGCGAGGCGGTTGCCACCTCCGAAGAACGAACAAGGGGCCCGAGGGCCCCTTGTGGTCAATGCGCCAGAGCGCTGTCCGCCTTCAGCGCGACGCCGCCGAGGCTGGCGCTGCCGCTTCGCTGGCCGCCGCCGATGCCATCGGAGCTGCCACGGCGGCAGCCACCGGAGCAGAGGCCGTTGCGGACGCCGGTGTGGCGGCATGCGCCGGGGGCTTGGAGCCGGCGGTCATCGGCAGCAGTGGCACGATCAGCAGCGCGACGAGGTTGATGATCTTGATCAGCGGGTTGACGGCCGGGCCGGCGGTGTCCTTGTAGGGGTCGCCGACCGTGTCGCCGGTGACGGCGGCCTTGTGGGTGTCGCCGCCCTTCTTGTGCATCACGCCCGCGTCGTCCTTGAAACCTTCTTCGATCAGCTTCTTGGCGTTGTCCCAGGCGCCGCCTCCGGTGCACATCGAGATCGCGACGAACAGACCCGTGACGATGGTGCCCATCAACAGGCCACCGAGGGCGGCCGGACCCAGCAGCATGCCGACCAGGATCGGCACGACCACGGGCAGCAGCGACGGGATCATCATTTCCTTGATCGCCGCCGTGGTCAGCATGTCGACGGCAGCGCTGTAGTCGGGCTTGCGCTTGCCGGCCATGATCTCGCCGTCGGCGAACTGGCGCCGCACCTCGACCACCACGCTCCCCGCGGCGCGGCCCACGGCCTCCATCGCCATGGCTCCGAACAAGTAGGGAATCAGGCCACCGATGAACAGGCCGACGATGACCTGGTGGTTGCTGAGGTCGAAGGTCACCAACATGCCGCGTGCCTCCAGGGCATGCGTGTAGTCGGCGAACAGCACCAGAGCCGCAAGGCCGGCCGAGCCGATGGCATAGCCCTTGGTCACCGCCTTGGTCGTGTTGCCCACGGCGTCGAGCGGGTCGGTGATGTCTCGCACGCTGCTGGGCAACTCGCTCATCTCGGCGATGCCGCCGGCGTTGTCCGTGATCGGGCCGTAGGCGTCGAGCGCCACGACGATGCCGGCCATGCTCAGCATCGAGGTTGCCGCGATGGCGATGCCGTAGAGGCCGGCCAGCGAATACGCCGCGTAGATCGAGATGCAGACGAAGATCACCGGCCAGGCGGTGCTCTTCATGCTGACGCCCAGGCCGGCGATGATGTTCGTGCCGTGTCCCGTCGTGCTGGCTTGCGCCACATGCTGCACCGGCTTGTACTGCGTGCCGGTGTAGTACTCGGTGATCCACACCATGCCGGCCGTCAGCACCAGGCCGACCAGGCAGCACAACCACAGGCCCATGGCGCCGACCGACTTGCCGCCGATGTCGACCGCCTGCGGGAACATCGCCGTGGTGACGAAGTAGAAGGCAATGAGGCTCAGCACACCCGAGACCGCCAGACCCTTGTACAGAGCGGGCATCACGTTGACCATGCCCGGCTTGGCCTTGACGAAGTAGCAGCCGATGATCGACGCGATGATCGACACGCCACCGAGCACCAGCGGGTAGGTCACGCCGGTCATCGCCGCGGTTCCGGCGACGACGATCGAGGCCAACGCCATCGTCGCGATCAGCGTCACGACGTAGGTCTCGAAGAGGTCGGCGGCCATGCCAGCGCAGTCGCCGACGTTGTCGCCGACGTTGTCGGCGATCACGGCGGGGTTGCGCGGGTCGTCCTCGGGGATGCCGGCTTCCACCTTGCCCACCAGGTCGGCACCGACGTCGGCACCCTTGGTGAAGATGCCACCGCCCAGCCGCGCGAAGATCGAGATCAGGCTGGAGCCGAAGGCCACGCCGAGCAGCGGCTTCAGCAGTGCCGACAGGGTCGTGTCGCCGGTCGGCGCCGTGCCACCGCCCGTGACCCACCAGAAGAACAGCACGACACCGATCAGGCCCAGGCCGACCACCAGCATGCCGGTGATCGCGCCACCCTTGAAGGCGACATCCAGCGCGGGACCGATGCCCTTGGTGGCCGCCTGTGCGGTACGAACGTTGGCTCGCACCGAAATGTTCATGCCGATGAAGCCGCAGGCGCCAGAAAGCACGGCACCCAGCACGAAGCCGATCGCCATCTTCGAACCCAGGAACACCCAGATCAGCACGAACAGGACCACGCCGACCATGGCGATCGTCTTGTACTGGCGGGCGAGGTAGGCCGCCGCACCTTGTTGAATCGCGCTTGCGATCTCCTGCATGCGGGCATTGCCCGCGTCCTGGCCCAGGATCCAACTGCGCTGGACGAAGCCGTAGATCACGGCAGCCAAGCCACAGGCAAGCGCCACATAAAGCGCTGTCATCGTGCTCATCGGGGGATTTCTCCTGCTGAAACCGAACGAAACTCTGTGCGCCACGGCGGACCCGAGACGCAAGGCGCGCGGATGCTAAGAGAGCGCGCGGTGCCCACCGGGTGGGGTTTGCCTGCGGTGGCAAGGTGTATCGACGGTGTCGCGGCCCGTTGCGATGTCAGTTCGCGTCAAGGTGGGCGCCTAGAATGAGGGTTGACCCTTGGGTTTTCCCACCACTTCATGAAACCACGATGAGCCTGCACAACGTGACCCCCGGTGCCAAGGCGCCCGACGAGTTCAACGTGATCATCGAGATCCCGATGAACGCCGACCCGATCAAGTACGAGGTCGACGAGGACTCCGGCGCCTTGTTCGTTGATCGCTTCATGGCCACGTCGATGCACTACCCGTGCAACTACGGCTACATCCCGCAGACTCTGGCCGATGACGGCGATCCGGTCGATGTGCTCGTCATCACCCCGGTGCCGTTGATCCCGGGGGTGGTCTGTGCCTGCCGGCCGCTGGGCATGCTGAAGATGGACGACGAGGCGGGCGGCGACAACAAGCTCGTGGCCGTGCCGACCAGCAAGATCCTGTCGATCTACTCGCAGTGGAACGACGTGAAGGACCTGAACCCGATGCGTCTGAAGACCATCCAGCACTTCTTCGAGCACTACAAGGATCTTGAAGAAGGCAAATGGGTCAAGGTGCTGGGCTGGGAAGGACCAGAAGGTGCGAAAGCCGAGGTGGTGGCTGGCATCGCCGCGTGGAAGGCGCGCCAGGCCAAGTCCTGAGCGTCAAGCGATCGAAGTGGGAACGGCCTTGAACGGGCTGTGCCCCGCCAGCGCTTCGACATAACGTTCCATCTGATCGGACTCGGCGTCCAGGAACTCGGCCACTGCATCGGCGAAGCGGGGGTCGCGCAGCCAATGGGCAGACACCGTACCGACCGGGAGCAGGCCGCGTGCCATCTTGTGCTCGCCTTGCGCTCCGCCTTCAAAGCGCACGAAGCCGTTGGCGATGCTCCACGCCAGCGGCTGGTAGTAGCAGGCCTCGAAGTGCAGGCAACTCACGGCCCGGGTGCAGCCCCAATAGCGGCCCCAGGCGTTGCGCCGGGGGCGGTCGATGGCGATCAGCGATGCGGCGATGGCCTCCTGTCCGTCGAAGGCTACGAACATGACCCAGCTTTCGGGCATGGTTCGCGCCATCCGCACGAAGAACTCCAGCGTCAGATACGGCGTGCTGTGGTGGGCCGCGTAGGTCAAGGAGTAGCAGTGATGGAAGAAGCGCCAATGCGCCTCGTCGATCGCGGATCCTTCAAAGACCTCGAATCGGATCCCGGAATCGGCCACGCGTCGCCTCTCCTGCTGGATCTTCTTGCGCTTGTCGCGTGTCATCGCGGCCAGCAACTCGGCAAAGTCGGCCACGGGTCTCGACGGATCCTGCTGCCAGTGGAACTGCACGCCGTGGCGCAGGCGCCAACCCGCGGCTTCGAGCGCAAGGGCGTCGCCTTCATCCAGGAAAAGCGCATGCGCCGATGACAGGCCCGAGCGCTTGGCCAGGTCCGTCAATGCCATCGCCAAAGCGGTGCGTGCGGAGGGGTTGCGTGCCAGCAGGCGCGTACCCGGCACCGGCGTGAACGGCACCGCGCACAGCCACTTCGGGTAGTAATTCAAGCCATGACGCCGGTAGGCGTCGGCCCAGGCCCAGTCGAACACGTACTCGCCATAGCTGTGGCCCTTGGCGTAAAGCGGGCAGGCGGCAACGAGTTCGCCCTGCTGCTCCAGGGTCAGGAACTGCGGTGCCCAACCGGTTTCCGCCACGGAACTGCCGGACTCATGAAGCGCCAGAAGGTAGGCATGCCGAAGGAAGGGCAGGGGGTCGGGTTGTGCGTTGAGCAAGTCGTCCCATGCCGCGGCCGGAATCGAACCGGGGTGCTCGTGCACCCGGATGACATACTGTGCTTCATCGTCTCTTGCCATCCGCCGGCACACCTTTCGTGAAGATCGCTTTGTTGCAGGTCAACCCCACGGTCGGGGACCTCCCGGGGAACGCACGACTCATCGAAGCCCGTGCGCGCGAGGCCTTCGCCCAAGGCGCATGCCTGGCCGTCGCACCTGAACTGGCGCTCACGGGCTACCCTCCCGAAGACCTGCTGCTGCGTCCTGCCTTCATGGACGCCTGTGACGCCGAACTCCATGCGCTGGCAACCCGGCTGGCGGATTGTGCGGGCCTGCACCTGATCCTGGGCCACCCGCGGGCCATTGCCGATGTGGCAGGCGAACGCTCGCGTTCGATCGCGTTGCAAGCGGCCTTCAATGCAGCATCGGTGTTGAGCGGGGGCGCGGTGGTCGGCCAGTACGCCAAACGCGAACTGCCCAACTACCAGGTGTTCGACGAGCGGCGGTACTTCGCCTCCGGTCGTGACGCGGGTCTCGGCCCACTGGTCGTGGATGTTGGGGGGCTGCGGGTAGGCGTTCTGATCTGCGAAGACGCGTGGTTCGACGAACCCGCCGCTACGTCCTGCGACGCAGGTGCTGAAGTACTGGTCGTGCTCAATGCTTCGCCCTTTCACCTCGGCAAGGCCGACGAGCGCGAGCGGCGGATGGCCGACCGGGCGCGGGCCTGCGGGCGGGCGTTGTTCTATGCCCATCTCGTGGGCGGGCAGGACGAGGTGGTCTTCGATGGGGCCTCGTTTGCGGTCGACCCGCTCGGACGGGTCGTCGCCAGGGCGCCGAGCTTTGAGGAGTCCACCCTGCTGGTGGAACTCTGCGGTGACGCTTGGGCGGGACCGACAGCCGACGTTCCGTCGATCGAGGCACTGGCCTGGTCCGCGCTTGTCATGGGAGTCAGGGACTATCTCGGCAAGAACGGCTTTCCGGGCGCCATCATCGGCCTGTCTGGAGGCATCGATTCGGCGCTTGTGCTGGCCATCGCGGTCGACGCATTGGGCGCTGATCGGGTGCGCGCCGTGATGATGCCGTCGCCCTACACGGCGGACATCTCGTGGATCGATGCCCGGGACATGGCCACGCGGCTGGGGGTGCGCTACGACGAGATCGCGATCGACCCGATGTTCCAGGCCTTTCGGGCCGGCTTGGCACCGCAGTTCGTGGGTCGCGCCGAAGACACCACCGAAGAGAACCTGCAGGCAAGGATCCGCGGCACGCTGCTGATGGCCCTGTCGAACAAGACCGGGGCCATTGTGCTGACCACCGGCAACAAGAGCGAGATGGCCACCGGCTACTGCACTTTATACGGCGACATGGCCGGAGGTTTTGCGGTCATCAAGGACGTCGCGAAGACTCTCGTCTACCGGCTCGCGGAATGGAAGAACCGGCAGCCCTCGCCGAGGGTGGACCTGGGCGCCGATGCCGTCGGCCCGGTGATCCCGGAGCGCATCATCACCCGGGCGCCTTCGGCCGAGTTGCGACCGGATCAGACCGACCAGGACAGCCTGCCTCCGTACGAGGTGTTGGACGCGATCCTTTCGCGATACATGGAGGACGACCAGTCGATCGAGCAGATCGTCGCGGCTGGCTTTGCGCGCGCCGACGTCGAACGTGTGACACGGCTCATCGTGATCAACGAGTACAAGCGCCGCCAGTCGCCGGTTGGCATCCGAATCACCCACAGGGCCTTCGGGCGGGATTGGCGCTACCCGATCACGTCGAAGTTCCGTGCTTAAATGGGCGCATCCCATTGTCCTTGCCCGCTGGAGCCCGCGCCATGAAGCAGATCACCGCCGTCATCAAGCCGTTCAAGCTCGAAGAAGTGCGGGAGGCCCTGGGCGAGGTCGGCGTCTCCGGCCTGACCGTCACCGAGGTCAAGGGCTTCGGGCGGCAGAAAGGGCACACTGAACTCTACCGGGGTGCCGAGTACGTCGTGGACTTCCTGCCGAAGGTGAAGGTCGAGGTCGTCGTCAAGAACGACGATGTCGAGCGCTGCATCGAGGCGATCGTCAAAGCGGCCAAGACCGGCAAGATCGGTGATGGCAAGATCTTTGTGACCGCCGTCGAGCAAGTCGTCCGGATCCGCACTGGCGAGACCGACGAAGCAGCCGTCTGACGGCGGAGCGACGGGACTGACGCCGGGCACCCATGCCGGCGGATCAGATCTTCGTGTAGTCGTCCGGCTGTACGGCGCGATGGGCCATTTCGGCCAGGCGATCCAGAAGCTCCACGGGATCGCTGCCAACCACGGGCACCCGGTTCTGCTCGTCGCTCAGAAATCCTTCGTCGACGGTGTGCTGCATGAAGCGCAGAAGCCCGCCATAGAACCCTTGCGTGTCCAGCAGTCCGATGGGCTTGTCGTGATACCCGAGTTGCCGCCAGGTCCAGACCTCGTAGAGCTCCTCGAGGGTTCCGATGCCACCCGGCAAGGCCAAGAAGAGATCGGCCCGCTCGGCCATCATCTGCTTGCGGACATGCATCGTCGGCACGACATGAAGTTCATGCAGCCCATCGTGGCCGACCTCACGGCGCTTGAGCGACTCCGGAATCACGCCGACCACACGGCCGCCCGATGCCAGCACCGCATCGGCCACCTCGCCCATCAGTCCGACCTTTCCGCCGCCATAGACCAAGCTCCAGCCCCGCTCGCCAATCGCCTGGCCTAAGCGACGCGCGGCATCGGTGTACTCGGGCCGGGTTCCGTGGCGTGAGCCGCAGTAGACGCAGACGGTAAGTGCAAGAGGGTTCGGATTCACGTGGGAAGTGCAGAACGAGTGGGCGGGCGGCGCCAGGTCACGAGGCGGGTGCCGCAAACCGCATCATGGAAGAACTGTCGCTCCGGATGCAGCCGGGCGAGGAAGGCGTAGGCAACAATCCCTGCGCTGCAGGCCGCCATGAAGGGCCACCAGCCTTGCAGGCCTGCCAGTTTGAGCCCAGCCAATGCCGGGACGAACCAAAGCCACGAAAGAACATACCGCGCCAGCGCCCGTGGCCATCCCACACGGGAGCCATCGCGCGTCACGAGCCGGATGTGCCAGGTCTGCATCGCCAGGGTCTGCCCGGTGTGGGTCCAGAAGTAGGCGAAGTAGACGCCGAAGACGGCAAAGAGCGCCGCTTGCATGCCGAACGCTCCTTCAAGGGCATGGCGCTGTTGAGTGGTGATCGAATACACCAGACCGGCGATCATGACCACGCCGAAAAGCAGAACGCCTTCATACAGAAAGCAGGCCAGCCTGCGCCGGATCGAGGGCGGCGCGAGATCGTCAGAAGGCACAGTCATGGTCACCACGACTGTAGACGCACTCGCTCTGAGTGACCCGACCGATCCACGACATCGACGCGAACCGCTCCGCTACTCCACATTCTGGCGGCCGGCGCCTGGGCGCTGTGCCATCGCTGCGGCTTGTGCCCCACGCTTGGGCAGCAGGGTGGTCTGATCGACGAAGTTTGGAGTCGCTGCAACCTTGGGCAGGCCCGGCTGCGTGTGGGACGGGGCGGCCATCGACTTGCTGACCGGGCTGGTCGTTGCACCCGGCTTGGCCTGGACGACACTTGGCGCGACCGTTCGGGCAGGCGTCGCCACCATTGGCGTCACGATGTTTCGCTTGGCGCTGTTCGAGGAGTTGCCGGAAGGTCCAGCAGCAGCCTTGGCAACTGTCGGCGCTGCAGGAGATTCGGTCGCCGGCTCGAAGCTAGACTTGCGAGCAGTCGGCGTCTTGCTCG
>JAJTGU010000165.1 GCA_021297985.1 Rubrivivax sp. | reverse complement strand
CGAGATTGCAACTGTTGTCAGTGGTGGTCAGCACGTGAGCGACGCGGAGACTCGCCTAGCAGCATTTCGCCAAGCGTACGTGGCTACCTACTCGGAACTACGCACTGAACTTGATAGGTTTGAGCGGCCTGAATTCTTGTCCTTCTTCACCGAAGCAGCTGCATGACCAACGTTGCGAAACCTGTATCTGTTCTCCTCCTAATGGGCTCCTCCAGCGACTGGGAAACCATGCGGGCCGCGGCGGAGGTTTTGGGGGAGTTCGGGGTTCCGTTCGAGGCGCGGGTGGTTTCGGCGCATCGGATGCCTGACGAGATGTTCAGGGTTGCTGAATCCGCGCGCCAGCAAGGGGTCAAGGCGATCATTGCGGGGGCCGGGGGCGCGGCTCACCTGCCAGGGATGTTGGCGGCCAAGACCACTGTTCCGGTACTCGGAGTGCCGGTCGCCAGCAAGCACCTGCAAGGGCTGGACTCGCTGTACTCGATCGTCCAGATGCCCAAGGGCGTCCCGGTGGCGACCTTTGCGATCGGGCCTGCCGGAGCAGCCAATGCCGCGCTGTTCGCGGTGGCGATGCTGGCTTCGGCCGGGGGCGACGCGGCGCTTGCGGATCAGCTGTGTGCGTTCCGCGAGCGCCAGACGGCAGCGGCCGAGGCGATGACTCAGGATCTCGCGCGATGACGTCGCCGGGGTTCGGGTTGCCTGACGTTCGCGCCACCACTGCACAGCGCGAGCGCACACTGGGTGTCCTCGGCGGCGGGCAACTCGGCCGGATGTGGGTCCACGCCGCTCAGGCGGCAGGATGGCGCACCGTCGTGCTCGAACCCGACGCGGCAAGCCCCGCTGGCGCCGCAGCCGACGAGCATCTGTGCGCAGCCTACGACGACCCCGGGGCCTGGCAGCAGCTCTCGCGTCGCTGTTTTGCGATCACGACCGAGTTCGAGAACGTGCCGGCCGATGCGCTCGACGCCCTCGCCACGATGGCTTCGATCGACGACGACAACCCGACCCCCGGCCGCAACAGCCTCGTGTCGCCCTCGGCCGCGGCCGTGCGCGTGTGCCAGCACCGGGCTCGTGAAAAGGCGGCGTTCGTGTCCGCGGGCGTGCCTTGCGCGCCGCATCGGCTGATCGAGTCCGACGCCGACTTTGCGGATTCGTCAGCCCTTGCCGCGCTGCTGCCCGGAATCCTGAAGACCGCCACGATGGGCTACGACGGCAAGGGCCAACGCAGCGTCGACGACATCACCACGCTGCGAGATGCCTTTGCCGGACTCGGGCGTGTGCCCTGTCTGCTGGAGAAGAAGCTCGCCCTGACCTTGGAACTGAGTGTCATCGTTGCCCGCGGCCAGGACGGCCACTGCGTCCACCTGCCCGTGCAGCAGAACCTTCACCGCGACGGCATCCTGGCGCTGACCCAGGTGCCCGCGCCCGACGTGCCGCCCGAGACGGCCGCGGCGGCGATTGCCCATGCCCGGTCGCTCGCGGCGGCACTGGGCTACGTCGGCGTGCTCTGCGTCGAGTTCTTCCTCCTGGCCGACGGCCGGCTCGTCGCCAACGAGATGGCGCCGCGGCCGCACAACTCGGGCCATTGGAGCCTGGATGGATGCGACCTTTCGCAGTTCGAACTGCAGTGGCGCACGATGACGGGCATGCCTCTGGCGCCACCTCGGCAGCACTCGGCGGCGGTGATGCTCAACCTGCTGGGCGACCTCTGGTGGCCCGCGGACGCCGTTGCTGATTCCACGGCGCGTGAGCCGGACTGGGCGTCAGTGCTGGCGTTGCCCGGTGTGCACCTGCACCGCTATGGAAAGTCCGAGCCCAGACGAGCCCGAAAGATGGGTCATCTCACCGTGACCGCGCAGACGCTGGCGCAAGCTCGCGCCACGGCGTCCGAGGCGGCCTTGCGCCTGGGTCTGCCGGCGCTCCCGGCGTTATCGGTGCTATCGGTGCTGCCGGCCAGGTCATGAAAGCGGGACTGATCGGACTCGACGCCGCCGTTGCATTGCTCGAGTCCGGCGGTCTCGTGGCGTTCCCGACCGAGACCGTCTACGGTCTGGGCGCAAGGGCCGACAACGACACCGCGGTGGCGGGCATCTTTGCCGCCAAGGGTCGACCGGCCGACCACCCGCTGATCGTGCACATCGCGTCGCCCGAACAGGCGAACGCGTTTGCAGCGGTCTGGCCGCCCGCAGCGCAGCGCCTTGCGGCGGCCTTCTGGCCCGGACCTCTGACCTTGATCGTGCCGCGCCGTGCCGACGTTGCGGCCGCTGCCGCAGGCGGCCAAGCCAGCATCGGCCTGCGCTGCCCTTCGCACCCCGTGGCGCAACGCCTCCTGTCGGCGGCACTGGCCGCGGGGGTGCCCGGTGTCGCTGCACCGAGCGCAAACCGCTTCGGCAGGGTCAGCCCGACGCGCGCAGAGCATGTCCTGGCCGAATTCGACGGCCAGGTTCCGGTGCTCGACGGCGGAGCCTCCGAGGTCGGCATCGAATCGGTGATCGTCGACTGCACGTCGGGCGTGCCGGCCCTCCTGCGCCCCGGGCAGTTGCCACGCGTGCAACTCGAGTTGGCGCTCGGCCAGACCCTGGGTCGGCCGGATGCCGCGTCGCCCAGGGCCTCGGGCACGCTTGAGAAGCACTATGCGCCCACGGCGCGCGTGCGGCTGCTGGGCGCCAACGCACTGGCAGCAGCAGCCACTGCCGGCTCCGGCGGTGGCGGGCCGGCCGGGGGGGTCGCGGTATATTCACGCGTTGCCTTTGGCGCCGGCTGGAACTTTCGCCGCATGCCCGAATCGGCAGACGCGGTTGCCCATGAATTGTTCGCCGTGCTGCGCGAGTTCGACACCCTCGGCGTCGCCGAGGTCTGGGTCGAGACGCCGCCGTCCGACGACGCCCGCTGGGACGGCGTGCTTGACCGACTTCGCCGCGCTGCCGCGGCTGCCGACGCCTGATGCGATTCGGCGACACGGCAGAACGGCAAACCTGCATGACCGCATGACCGCATTCCGGCGCCTCTCCGAACGCCTCTTTGACCGCTTCCCCGCTGCTGCCCCGCTCCCCATGCAACCGACTGCCGCCACCGTGTCCCACTCGATCCCCCGACCCGGGCGCCGCCTGCGCAACGCCTGGGCCCTGGCTGCGGCGACGCTGCTCGCAGCCTGCGGCGGCAGCACCACCCAGTTCGATCCCTTTGTCGCACAGCGCGTGATCTCGTTCGGCGACGAGGCCAGCGTCATCACCGCCAACGGCCGCTACTGGTCGGTCAACGGGCTGAAGGCCGACAACCTGACGCTCGACTGCTCGGTTCGTCCGATCTGGATCCAGCAGGTGGCCGGCGTGTACGGCTTTGTGTTCGCGGGCTGCAACCCCAACAACATCGAAGTCAAGGCCTTCACGTACGCAGTGGCGGGCGCGCGCGTGTCCGATCTTGCGGCGCAGATCAACACCGTTGTCGCGGCGGGTGGCTTCCGTGAGAAGGACCTGATCACGGCGTTTGCCGGGGTCAACGACATCGTCGATCTGTACCGCCAGTTCCCGGCCACTGGCGAAGCGGCCCTGGTCGCGGCCGCTCGCGAGCGTGGACGCCAGATGGCCCTGGTCGTCAACGGCATCGTGGCTCTCGGCGGGCGGGTCATCGTCTCGAACATTCCGGACATGCAGTTCTCGGCACTGGCGGCTGTCGAGAACGCCGCCAATCCGGGCTCAGACCGCGCCGCGCTTCTCGGCCGCATGTCGCGTGCGTTCAACGAGCAACTCGGCGTATCGGTGCTGCTGGACGGTCGCTTCGTGGGCCTGGCGCAACTCGACCTGACGATCCAGGCCATGGGCCGTTCGCCGGCGAGCTTCGGCCTGGTCGACATCTCGACGCCGATCTGCATCGTCGCGCTGCCGGAGTGCACGACGGCCACACTGCGCCCGTTCACCGACGCGAACACCTACCTCTGGGCCGACGAGACACGCATGTCCAGTGCGGGGCAGAACCAACTCGGCAGCCTGGCTGCGGACCGCGCGCGACGCAATCCGTTCTGAAGGGCGCTGCTCGCCCGGTCGGCGCGGTCGGCGAGACAGGCGCGATCAGCGAGCCGGCTTGACGGCGGCCGGCCGGTTCTTCACCGGCACCGGCTTTCGCGGCGGCGGCGCTGTCCGCGCAACGCCTTCGCGGCCTGCGACATGCTGCACCAGTGCCTCCAGCGCCGGACGCGCCGCAAAGGCATTCGGGTGCTGGGCGATGGCGACCAGGACGTGCCGGCTGCCATCGGCAGAGCGCACGATGCCGGCAACGCCGGACACGTCGCGCAGTGAACCGGTCTTCAAGTGCGCCGTGGCCGGCTGGGCGCGACGCAAGGTGCCGTCCAGGCCTGCCACCGGCAGCGACGCCAGCAACTCCGGCATCTGGGCGCCAGACCACACCGATTGCAGCAACGCCGCCAGCGTGTCGGCGCTGAGCCGGCTGTCGCGCGACAGCCCGGAACCGTTGACGAGCAACTCCCCGGCCGGCAGTTCGGCGCGCCCCAGGCGTGCCGCCAGCCATGACTCCAGCAGCACGCGCGCCGCACCTGGCGTGGCCGGTCGGCCAGGGCTGGCCTGCAGGGCCATCGTCAAGGCCAGTTGTTCGGCCATCAGGTTGTTGCTGAGCTTGTTGATGTCGCGCACGGCCTCGGCCAAGGTCGGCGAGAGCTGCTCGAAGTCGGCCCGGCGGGCTGGCGGCGGACCGTTGCGGACCTGGCCCCCAAGCGTGCCGCCCAGGCTGCGCCACAGGCCTTCGATGGCCCGGGCGTTGAAGCTCGCCGGCTGCGGGTCGGCCACGAACCAGGCCTGCTCGGCGCAACTTGCGGGGTAGGCTCCGGCAAATCGGGTGCCGGTTTCGGCGTCGAAGCGGGCCTTCAGTGCCGCTCGCCAGTCGCCGCAAGGCCCGTTGGACAGCGGCAGTGTTGCCGGGGGAGCGGGCCCGGCCAGAGGCGGCTCGACGGCGATGCGCGCCACGCCGGCAGCCGCGTCGGGCACAAAGCGGTATTGAACGGCGTGGTGGTTGACCAGCAGCGCGCTGGGTTGGGCGTTGTAGGGACGCTGGGCCTCGCCGTCGAAGGCGCCGGGGTCGCGCGGCGGCATCGCGAACAGGCTGCTGTCGAGCACGATGTCGCCGCGGATCTCGCGCACGCCCAGGGCCTGGACGCGGCGCAGCAGCAGCCACAAGCGCTCGACCACGAGGCTCGGGTCGCCGCGGCCTTGCAGGTGCAGCGCCCCGTTCAGCACGCCGCCTTCAACCGTGCCTTCCAGCCACACCGGCGTTGCCCATTGGAAGGCCGGGCCCAGGCGGTCCAGAGCCGCAGCGGTGGTCACCAGCTTGGCCAGCGAGGCGGGGTTGACCGGCAGATCGGCGCGGTGGCGGATCGTCGCCTGTCGGCTGTCGACCGGTTGCACGACCACGTGCAGCGCTTCCAGTGGCAGACCTGCACGGGCGAGTGCCTCACGCATCGGGGCGGGCAGGGCGCTGGCGCCGGGCTCGGTCTCCGCCGCCGTGGCGCCGTTCAGCAGCGCGACGCTGGCCAGGCCCGCGAGCGCCATCCCCCGTGCGGTCCGCGTTCGGGAGCTGAGGGGGGTCGTGTCGCGCATGACTGGATTCTGGTCGTCGGCCGACGGGTTTGCGGACCCCACGGCCTAAACTCGACCCCACGATGTTGGTCTCCAGTCCCCTGAGCCGGCGCTCGCTCGTCATCGGCGCCCTCTCGGCGCTTGGCGTGCTGGCGATCTGGACGACGTTCATCCTCGTCGGCCGTGCCAGTGCGACACGTTCGCTGTCGCCACTGGACATCGCCTGGTTGCGCTTTGCCGGCGCCGGCGCCATTGCGCTGCCGCTGCTGATGTGGCGTGGGCGGACGCTGATGGCCCGTCTCGGGGGTGGCCGGGTCGCGCTGAAACGCATCTCGGCGCTGGCGGCGACGGCCGGCTTCGGCTACTGCACGCTGGCCTACAGCGGCTTCTTCTTTGCCCCGGCAGCGCATGGCGCGGTGCTGATGCCCGGCACCTTGCCGCTGTGGACCGCGCTGCTGGCCCTGCTGGTTCTGGGCGAAAGGATCGGCCGCTGGCGCATTGCGGGCCTGGCGCTGATCCTGCTCGGCGGCGCCTTGGTCGGTGGCAGCAGCCTGTGGGCCGCGGCGACCGGTGCCGACGGCTCCGGCACCTGGCGCGGCGACCTGCTGTTCGTTTGTGCCGCCGTGACCTGGGCGACCTACGGCGTGTTGTGCCGGCGCTGGCGTGTCGGCGCGCTCGACGCCACGATGGCCATTGCGGCCGGTTGCCTGGTGGTGGCCGTGCCGGTGTATCCGATCCTGGTGGCGGGCTTCGGTCTGGGCAGCCTGCTGACGACCGCGCCGTGGCACGAGATCGCCTTTCATGCCGCGTTCCAGGGCGTTGTGGCGATGTGGATCGCAGGGCTGTGCTTCACCCAGGTGGTGGCGACCTTCGGCCCCGTGCGCACGACGATGCTGACCTCGCTGGTCCCGCCGACGGCGGCCTTGCTGGCCGTGCCGTTGCTTGGCGAGCCGTTGCAGGTCGCTGCGCTGTGGGGTTTGGCCTGCGTCACCCTGGGTCTGCTGCTTGGGCTGCGCCAGGCCACTGTCGCGTCGACCGTTCCGGCGCCGGTGGTGACGGCAACTTGAGCATGCCGGCCAACCTGCTCGCGTTCGACACCTCGACCGAGGCGCTGGCCTGTGCGCTGGCCACTCGGGACGGGCGCTGGCACCACAACGGTCCCGGCGGCGCCCAGGCGTCGATGGCGCTGCTGCCGTCCGTGCAGCGCCTGCTGTCCGAAGCCGGCATCGACTGGCAGGCGCTGGATGGCATTGCCTTCGGGCGCGGACCGGGGGCCTTCACGGGGTTGCGCACGAGTTGCGCCGTCGCCCAGGGGCTGGCCTTCGGACTGGACGTGCCGGTGTGGCCGCTGGACAGCCTGGCCTTGGTCGCGGAAGACGCACGCCTGCAACTCGCCGACACAGACACCGAAGCCGACGCCGACGCGGCCGAGGTGCATGCCGCGGTGGCCATGGACGCGCGCATGGGCGAGGTCTATGCCGGCGCCTGGCATTGGCAGGCCGGCCAGGGCTGGCAGGTGGTGATCGAGCAGGGCTTGTTCGACCCCGCCGGGCTGGCGCCGCTGTGGGCCCGCGCGTGGCCGACCACAGCGCCGGGCGGTGGCCGGCGCCTGCTGTGCGGATCGGCGCTCGCGGTGCCCGCGCTGGTCGACCGGTGGCCGGCCCTGCCCGCAGGCGTTGACGGCTTCGCGCACGAGCGTGACCGGGCTCGTGCGTTGCTGAACCTGGCCCTGGCTGCCGCCAAGGCCGGCCCAGGAATCGCCGCCGATGCCGCCTTGCCGCTGTACCTGCGCGACAAGGTCGCCCAGACCACGGCCGAACGCAACGCGGCGCGTGCCGCCAGCCAGGCCTGAACGCGATGGCGGGCGAACGGTGTCGCGGGCAGGCCCCCGGGCTCACAGCCGGACTGGCGTTGCAGTGGCGCGCATTGAGCGGGGCCGACCTGGACGCTGTGATGGCTGTCGAAGTGGGGGCCTACAGCCACCCCTGGAGCCGCGGCAACTTCGATGACTCGCTGCGTGCCGGCTATCTGGCTGAAGCCGCCTGGAACGATGAGGGCGAGTTGCTGGCGTACTGGGTCGCAATGCGCGTGCATGACGAGTGCCACCTGCTCAACCTCACCGTCGCGCCGCCGTGGCAGCGTCGCGGCCTGGCGCGCCTGGCCCTGGCGCGCCTGCACGACCATGCGCGACGGCTGAGTCTCATGAGTCTCTGGCTCGAGGTTCGAGAGAGCAATGCGCGGGCGCGGGAGGTCTACCGTGCGGGGGGCTGGGCGGAGGTCGGTCGTCGCCGTGGCTACTACCCGGGCGCGACTCGGCGTGAGGACGCGGTGCTGATGCGCATCGAGTTGCCGCAAGGGGCGTGGTCCGGCATCCGTGAGCCCGAGTCACGTGGCAAGGATGGCCATGCCGTGGTCTGAGCGCCAGCGCAGCATGCTCGAGCGCATGGGGCTGCGCGTCTGGGCCCGTGGCGCCGTCGCAGCGCCGTCGCAGGCCATGCCGCCCGAACGGCAACCCGCGCCGCTGAAGGTCCGACCCGCGCCCACATCAGCGCCAACCCCGGTACCGATCCGGCCTGCGGTATCCGCTGTTGTTCCTGCCCCTGCGCCCGTGGTGGCGGTTGCCGCTTCGGCTTCTGCGGCGGGCGCCGTTTCGACTCTGGACTGGCCGGCGCTTCAGCAGGTGGTCGCGGGCTGCCGGGCCTGCGGCCTGTGCGAGAGCCGGACCCGGACCGTCTTCGGCGTCGGCCACCCGCAGGCCCATTGGCTGGTGGTCGGCGAGGCCCCGGGTGCCGAAGAGGACCGCCAAGGCGAGCCCTTTGTCGGCGCAGCGGGCCAGCTGCTTGATCGCATGCTGGCGGCGCTGGACTTGAGCCGCGCCGACGATGGCGCGCGGCCGGCCGCGCGCAGCGTCTACATCGCCAACACCCTGAAGTGCCGCCCGCCCGGCAACCGCAACCCGACACCGGATGAGCTGGCGCGCTGCGAGCCTTACCTGGCGCGCCAGATCGACCTGCTCCAGCCGCGCATCGTGCTGGCGATGGGCCGTTTTGCGGTCCAGTCCCTGCTGCGCAGCGACGAGGCGATCGGCAAGCTGCGCGGACGCGTTCATGCCTACCAGGGCGTACCGCTGGTGGTGACCTACCACCCGGCCTATCTGCTGCGCAACCCGGCAGACAAGGCCAAGGCCTGGGACGACCTTTGCCTCGCCGCCGATCTGGCCGAACGCGGCCCGCGCTAGCCGCGGTGCCGAACGCAGCGCCGATTCAAGCCGCCGCAGACGCTGCCGAAAACGCTGTGTGTTGACGCGCACCGACCCCCCCCGCAGAGCGGCTCCCTTGCGCGAGGAGATCGCGCGCATGCGCCTGCTCGCGAAGAACGTCCCGATCGCGGTGGCGTACTTCGAGGCCGTCGGCCTGACCTGTCGCTACGCCAACCCGCGCTATGCCCGCATGTTCGGGCTGGACGAAAGCAGCGTGCTTGGCTGCCACTTCCGGGAGATCGTCGGCGAGGAAGGGGCAGAACAGGTTCAGCCGTACGCCGAGACCCTGCTGCGCGAGGGCGTGCCCGTGCGTTACGAGCGCGAAGTCACGAACGCCCGAGGCCAGCCGGTCTGGATCGAGGTCCAGATGGTTCCGCATACCGAAGAAGGCGTCATTCGCGGCGCCTTCGTGCTGGTGACCGACATCACGCGTCATCGCAACGCCGAGGCAGCAGTGCGTGAAAGCGAAGAGCGACTCGCCAAGTTCATGCATGCGTCGCAGGAGGGCATCGTCTTCCACCAGGATGGCGTCATCACCGACGTCAACCCGCCCGCACTGGCGCTGCTCGGCTACACGGCCGAGGAGATGCTCGGGCGGATGACGCTGGAGTTCGTGCCCCCGGAGGCGCGGGCGCAGGTGATGGCGGTGCTGGTGGCGGCGCCTGAGATCCGCTACGACAGCATCGCGCTGCACAAGGACGGTTCGCGCGTGCCGGTGGAGTACATCGTGCGCAGCATGCAGTTCAAGGGCGAACGCCAGCGCATGATCATCGTGCGCGACATCCGCGCCCGCGTCGAGGCCGAAGCGCGCATCCAGCACATCGCGCACCACGACGCTCTGACCGGCCTGCTCAACCGCACGGCCTTTGCCGACACCGCAGCCCAGCGCCTGGCACGCGCCCGGACCCAAGGCCAGTCGGTTGCCTTGATGTTCCTGGACCTGGATCACTTCAAGCGGATCAACGATTCGCTGGGTCACCCGGTCGGCGATCTGCTGCTCAAGACCGTGGCCGAGCGCATTGCCGGCGCCCTGCGTGAAGGCGATCTGGTCAGCCGCTTCGGTGGCGACGAGTTCGTCGTGCTGCTGGCGCCGCGTGCCGGCCAGCCGGCGGTGGCCGAAGTGGCCACCCGGCTGATGGCGGCGGTGGGCGCACCGGTCCAGGTGCAGGGCGCCACGATCTCGGTCACGCCCTCGATCGGCGTGGCCTTGTTCCCTCAGGACGGCGACTCGGTCGAAGAGCTGGTCAAACACGCCGACCTCGCGATGTACCAGAGCAAGGACCAGGGCCGAGCGCGCTTGCGGTTCTTCCAGGCCCGGCTGGCCGAGGCGGCCCGGGCCGATCTGGTGCTGGAGGCCGAACTCGCGCATGCCGTGCGCGAACAGCAGTTCCTGCTGCACTATCAGCCCCAGCTCGGACGGGATGGCCGCACCATCGGCCTGGAGGCGCTGGTTCGCTGGGTCCACCCCGAGCGTGGCCTGGTGGGACCGAACCACTTCATTCCGCTGGCCGAAGCCCGGCGGCTGATCCTGCCGATCGGCGAGATGGTGCTCCGGCAGGCACTGCGCGCGGCCGTGCAGTGGCGTTCGGCCGGCCTGCTGACGGCGCCAGTGGCGGTCAATCTGAGCAGCCAGCAGTTCCGGGCGCCGGGCTTCGTCGATGGCATTGCGCGGGCTCTGAAGGCCGCCGGTGCACACGGCGCGATGCTGGAGCTCGAACTGACCGAGCGCATGCTGATGGACGACATCGAGGCCGTGCGCGAGAGGCTGGTTCAGCTCAAGGCGCTCGGCGTGACGATCGCGGTCGACGACTTCGGTACCGGCTACACCTCGCTCGGTCACCTCCGCCACCTGCCGATCGACCGCCTGAAGGTGGATCGATCCTTCGTCAAGGACCTGCCTGGCGACGAACGAAGTGCGGCCCTGATGCGCGCCATCGTCCAGATGGCGCAGGCCTTGGGCCTGGAAGTCGTGGCCGAGGGCGTGGAGACGATCGAGCAACGCGACTGGGTCGTGGCTCAGGGCTGCGAGGGCTGGCAGGGCTACTTCGGCGCTCGACCGATGCCCGCAGCGGTGCTTGAAGCGTGGTTGCGCGAACGATTGCCGCAACACCCCTCCGGACCCGGCTTCAACAAGTCCTAGGGTTCTCCCGGGTTTCGAGTACACTGCGCGCTTCGGCCTGGGTGATTGCCCGGGCCGTTGTTGTTCATCCCCTCTGACTTTCCTTCGTGGCGCTGCTTGCGGGCAGTGCCGGGATCCGGCGCCGTGGCGCCTTCCCGGGCGTGTCGGCGGCGATGCCCCGGCGACATCCGTCGCCGCCCGGATGCCCTCGAACGCCCTGCCAGCCCCTTGACGCCTTGCGCGACAGGCGCTTGCGGCCAGCGCGCGTGGCCGGGTTGTTCCCCACACGAAAGCGAAAGCATGAACTTCGAGACCCTGGGCCTGGCCCAGCCGCTGCTTGCGGCCCTGGCCGACTCTGGCTACACCACCCCCACGCCCGTGCAGCTGCAGGCCATCCCGCCCGCGATGCAAGGGCAGGACCTGAAGGTCGCCAGCGCCACCGGCAGTGGCAAGACCGCCGCCTTTGTCCTGCCGGCCCTGCAGCAGTTGCTGGCCGCTCGCGCCGAACGCCGGCCGGGCCCGGCCGATGCAGCGGGTGCCGCCCCGGCGCAGCGCCGTGCCGGATCCGGGCCGCGGGTGCTGGTTCTGGCGCCGACGCGCGAACTCGCGCAGCAGGTGGCCAAGGCGGCGTCGAGCTACGGCCGTCACGTCAAGGGCCTGAAGATCGCGACCATCGTCGGCGGCGTGCCCTACGGCGCACAGCTGAAGGCCCTGCGTGGCCCGCTGGACATCCTGATCGCCACCCCCGGCCGCATGCTCGACCACTTCGGCGCCGGCAAGCTGAGCCTCGACAACGTCGGCCTGTTCGTGCTCGATGAAGCCGACCGCATGCTCGACATGGGCTTCATCGACGACATCCGCCACGTGGCCGCGCAGCTTCCGGCGCAGCGCCAGACGATGATGTTCTCGGCCACCTTCGCCGGTGCCGCGGGCCGCCTGGCCAGCGAGATGCTCAAGGGCGACGCGCGGACCATCGCGACCACCAGCCACACCGACACCCACGTCAACATCGAGCAGCGCCTGCACTGGGCCGACAACAGCAGCCACAAGCACGCGATGCTCGAGCAGCTGCTGACCGAGCCGACGATGGAGCAGGCGCTGATCTTCACCAGCACCCAGCGCGACGCCGACTGGCTGGCCGACCAGCTGGCGCAGATCGGCCATGCGGTGGCGGCGCTGCACGGCGGCATGCCGCAGGGCCGCCGCAACCGCGTGCTGACCGGGCTGCGTTCGCGTCAGCTGCGGGTGCTCGTCGCGACCGACGTCGCGGCGCGCGGCATCGACGTGCCCGGCATCAGCCACGTCATCAACTACGGCATGCCGATGAAGGCCGAGGACTACGTGCACCGCATCGGCCGCACCGGCCGTGCCGGTCGTTCGGGTCTGGCGATCACGCTCGCCGAGCGCCGTGACATCGGCCTCATCAAGCGCATCCAGCAGTTCACGACGCAGCAGATCCCGGTGGCCACGGTCGTCGGCCTGGAGCCCAAGATGGCGGCGCCGGTCTTGAATCCCGAGCGGCGTCCGATGGGTGCGGGCGGCTTCCGCAGCGGACCGCCGAATGGCAGCTTCCGCAACGGTCCGGCACCGGGCGGATTCCGCAACGGCCCGCCGCACGGAGGCTTTCGTGCCGGTCCTCCGCAGGGTGGGTTCCGGCCGCCCGCGCAGGGAGGCTTCCGCCCCGGACCGCAGGGTCATGGCGCCGCCGACGGTGGTCATCACGGCCATCCGGGCGAGCGCAGTTTCGGCCACGACGGCCCACGCAGCCACGATTCGCGGCCGCGGCCCGCGGGGCGCAACGCCGGTGGCTTCCGCCCCGGGCCGCGTCAGCGCTGATCGACCCCGATTCGGGCGGGCCGCCGTGCCCGACCCGCAAAGCCAAAGCCGAAGTTCACTTCGGCTTTTTTTTCGTCGGCCGCACCCAACCCGGCAGCGTGGCCTGGCGCGCCCGGGCGACCGTCAGCTGGCCGGCCGGGGCCGGCTTGGAGATCGTCGAGCCGCCGCCGATGGTCGCCCCGGCGCCGATCTCGACCGGCGCGACGAGCACGCAGTTGCTGCCCACGTGCACGTCGTCGCCGATCGTCGTTCGGTGCTTGTGGGCGCCGTCGTAGTTGGCCGTGATGCTGCCGGCGCCATAGTTGACCCGTTCGCCGACCGTGGCGTCGCCCAGGTAGGCCAGGTGGTTGGCCTTGCTGGCGCGGCCGAGCGTGCTGTTCTTGACCTCGACGAAGTTGCCGATGTGGACCTCGGGCCCGAGCACCGCGCCCGGCCGCAACCGGGCATAGGGGCCGATGGCCGCGGCTTCACCGACGGTCGCGCCCTCGAGGTGGCAGAACGCCTGCAGCACGGTCCCGGCGCCGACGGTGCAGTCGCGCAGGACGCAGTTCGCGCCGATGCGCACGCCGTCCCCCAGCGTCACCTCGCCTTCGAAGACGCAGTTGACATCGATCTCGACGTCCTGACCGCAGTGCAGCGTGCCCCGCACGTCCAGGCGTGCCGGATCGGCCAGCCGCACGCCGGCTTCAAGCAGGCGCTCGGCCTCGCGCTTCTGGAAGCGCCGTTCCAGGTCGGCCAGCTGCAACGGGCTGTTGACGCCCAGGACCTCGGTCTCGCTCGGCGCCGTGGTGGCCACCACCGGCACGCCTTCGGCAACCGCCATCGCGACGATGTCGGTGAGGTAGTACTCGCGCTGGGCGTTGTCGGCTTTCAGCGCCATCACCCAGCGCTTGAGCGCTGCGGTCGGCGCGGCCATGATGCCGGTGTAGATCTCGCGGATCGCGCGCTGCTCGGCGCTGGCGTCCTTGTGCTCGACGATGGCCTGCACCGCGTCGCCTTGGCGGACGATGCGGCCGTAGCCGGTGGCGTCTTCGAGTTCGATGGTCAGCAGCGCCAGACGCTCGCCGGCACAGGCCGCGACCAGCGCCGCGCAGGTGGTGCTCGCGATCAGCGGCACGTCGCCGTTGAGGATCAAGGTCGTCGCCTGCGTGTCGTCGAGCACCGGTACGATCTGCTGGATCGCGTGGCCCGTGCCGAGCTGCGGCATCTGCAGGGCAAAGGCGCGTCCGGGGGCGGCGACAGCGGCCTGAACCTGATCGGCGCCATGACCGACGATGATCAGGGTCTGGGCGGCCTGCAACGGTGCGGCTGCTGCCAGCACATGGTCGAGCAGGCTGCGCCCGGCCAGACGGTGCAAGACCTTGGGCAAAGCCGACTTCATGCGTGTGCCTTTGCCTGCGGCCATGATCGCGATGTTCGGAGCCATTGGGGGGTGTCCTCGGTGGGTTCTTGTGGATTCGACGTTGTCGCGAGGTGCGATGGAACTGGTCATTATCCGAGGCGGCCTGCGCCGCATCCTGCCGCGGCTGGCACTGGCCGTGGCGCTGTTTGCACTGACCGGCTGCACGGCACTGCGTCTGGGCTACAACAACGGCCCGCTGCTGGCGTGGTGGTGGATCGATGGTTATGCCGACTTCAACCGCGAGCAGGCGCCGCAGGTGCGCGGGGCGATCGACCGCTGGTTCGACTGGCATCGCAGCACCCAGCTGCCCGAGTACCTGCCGCTGCTGCAGGCCTGGCAGCAGGCGTCGCCGCGAGATCTGACGCCCGAGCAGGCCTGCCGATGGGCCGCCGACATGCGCGTCAAGATCGCACCGTCCAGCGAACAGGCCCTGCAACTGGGCGCCGAGATCCTGCCGCGCATGGGCAGCGCCAACTGGCTGGCCCTGGAGCGGAAGTACGTCAAGAACAACGACGAGATGCGCGAAGAGTTCCTCCAGACGGACAAGTCGGCGCGGATGGAGGCGTCGATCGAGCGTGCGGTGAAGCGCTTCGAGACGCTGTACGGCCGGCTCGACGAGCCGCAGCGGCGGGCGATCCGCGAGCAGGTGCTGGAGTCGCCCTTCGACCCTGAAGGCTGGCTGCAGGAGCGGGCGCGCCGCCAACGCGACACGCTGGCCACGCTCAAGCGCCTGTCTGCCGAGCCACGGGCCGAAGCGCGGGTGGCCGGCTTGCGTCTGCTGGCCGGGCGCAGCGAACGCGCCGACGACCCCGCCTACCGCGCCTACCAGCAAAAGCTCGAGGCCTACAACTGCAACTTCATGGCCAAGGTGCACAACAGCACCACGCCGCGCCAGCGGGCCAAGGCGCGCGACACCCTCAAGGGCTGGGAAGACGACCTGCGGGCGCTGATCGCGTCGCAGCCCCCGGCGGCGGCGGGGAACCCGGCGACGTCCCCTTGACGCCGTTGACGGCGCCGCCCATCTTCAACGGGCTCGTCGCTCCGGACGCGGCCCATCCACCTTCGGCAACTACAGGCAGTGTCGGACCGTCCAGGCGACCAGTTGCGCGGTGTTGTGCAGGCCCAGCTTGCGGGCGATGTTCTCGCGGTGCTTGCGCACGGTGTGTTCGGAGACGCCGAGGTCGTGGCCGATCCGCTTGCTGGCCAGGCCCCGTCCGACACCCTTTGCGATCTCGATCTCGCGCGGGGTCAGGGGTTCGTGGGTCTCGTCATCGCGTTCGAACACGCTGGCCAGTTCGGGGCTGACGTGGTAGCCGCCATCGGCGATGGTTCGCAACGCGCTGACCAGGGCACTGGCGTCGTCGGTCTTGAGCAGATAGCCGTGCGCGCCGTACGACAGCGCGGTGCGCACCGACAGCGGGTCCTGCCTGGCCGTCACGACCAGCACGCGGGTGCGCGACCGGTCGTCGGCGATGGCGCGCATCACCTGCAGTCCGTCCAGTTCGGGCAGGCCCAGATCGAGCAGGAGCACGTCGGGCTGCAACCGGCGCACCAGATCCAGCGCCGTCTGGCCATCCCCCGCCTCGCCGACCCATTCCAGGCCCGGTTCGCTCGAAATCACGAGTTTCATCCCCTGGCGCACCATGGCGTGGTCTTCGGCGACGACGATGCTGATTGCGGCGGGAGGCATCATTGGAACCTTACATGATGGCTCCCCCCAACCCGGTCGCGGATGTGGCGGCGAATGTGGACGAAATCCACATCCGCCGCGAATTGCTGGCCGCGATGCTGGCGCAGACCAGGACCGCCGTCGCCGGCAATCTGGCGATCGGCCTCACGACCGCGGCGGTGCTGGTCGGCTCGGGCGTGTCCACGGGCGTTGGCGGGTGGCTGGCCGTCTTGCTGGCCTTGGTGGGGCTGCGAGCCGTGCATGCGCGTGGTCTGAAGCCACGATGTGCGACGCTGGACCGCGCAGGCCTGGCGCGCGCCGAGCACCAGTTGACCGGATTGCTGGCCGCCAGTGGCCTGACCTGGGGTGTGCTGCCCTGGCTCAGCTACACCGGCCGCGACCCCTTCGTCGACTTCTTCTGCATTGCGATGCTGGTCGGCATGACGGCCGGCGCCGTGAACTCCACCGCCGCGCTTCCGCGTGCGCTGAACCTCTACATCCTGGGGGCCTTCCTGCCTTTTGTGGCGAAGTCCGCGTTCATCGGCGGCCTGGTCTACGGCGCCGGCGGGGTGACCATCGTCTTTTCGACCCTGGTGCTGATGGCCTTTGGCCGCAGTTCGCACCGCGCGATGCGCGGCACATTGGTCGCCACGCAGCAGAACGCCCGCCTGGCCGAGGCCTTGCGCAAGGAGCGCGACGCCGTGCAGGCCACCCTGCGCGCCAAGAACCTGTTCCTGGCCGGTGTCACCCACGACCTGCGCCAGCCCGTGCACGCCATGGCGCTGCACCTGCGTTATCTGCGTTCGCTGCGCGCAGACCAGCTTCAGCCCGAGACCGTGGCAAGCCTGTGCGAGCCGATGGACGGTGCGATGCGCGCGATGAGCAGCCAGCTGACACGCCTGCTGGAGTTGTCGCGCCTGGAAGCCGGCGAGGTGCAACCCGCGCGCCGGGCCGTTTCGCTCGCTCAACTGCTGGACGTGGTGTCGACCCAGTTCGACGCCCAGGCCGCCGAGAAGGGGCTGCGTCTGCGCCTGCGGCCGATGGCGGTTTCGGTGGACAGCGACCCGCGCATGCTGCAGTCCATCGTCGACAACCTGGTGGCCAACGCGGTGCGCTACACCCGCCGTGGCGGCGTGCTGGTGGCCGCACGGCAACGCGGCGCGAACGTGCTGCTGACGGTGATCGACACCGGCCCGGGCATCGAGGAGGCGTTGCTGCCGGAGCTCTTCATTGCCTACCGCCGCTTCGATGACCGCGACCGCGGCAGCACGGCCGAAGACGGGGGCCAGGGTCTGGCCCTGGTGCGCAAGCAGGTCGACCTGCTCGGCCACGGCCTGAAGGTGCGCTCGGTGCCGGGGCGGGGCAGCGCCTTCACCTTGCGGCTGGCGGTGGCCTGAGGGCACGGCCTCGAGCGGGGTCCGCTCGCTGACGCGTGTGCGTCCGCCCGCGCTACGCACACCTGCGTATTGCTCCGTGAGGGGGCCATGACCTGCAATCCGCCGATCCCAGGAGAGCAACATGCACCGTCCCAAGCGCCGCGCAGCACGCCCGGCTTCTGCCCTGACCGCACTGGCACTTCTGGTCGCCGGCATCGGCGCCGCCCAGGCGCAGACCTGGACCGGCACGGGATTCAGCAACAACTGGTCCGACCGATTCAACTGGCAAGGTGCCCAGGCGCCGGTGTCCTCGGCCAGCACGGCACTCACCTTTGCCGGGGGTGCTCGGCTGTCGCCGGTGCAGAACTTTCCCAGTGTCTTCACGCTGAATTCGCTGAGCTTTTCTGCCACCGCCGGGGCCTTCGCGATAAGCGGCAATGCGCTGCGCTTCGACGGCAACGATGCGCGGCTGCAGCAGAACAGCGGCAGCAGCATCTCGGTCAGCAACGACATTCAGCTGGCCACCAACCTGCTGGTGGAAGGCAGCGGCAACCTCACGCTTGAGGGCAGCCTGTCGCGTGCCCCGGGCCTGAACCGCGACACCCTGGCGCTGACCAAGCGCGGCACCGGCAATCTGGTGCTCGCGAGGGCCAGCCTCTACGACGCCACCGTGCGCATCGAGGCCGGCCAGGTCCAACTGCGCGATGCGCTGGCGCTGCAGAACGCCCACGTGGCGCTGGACATCGACAACGGCCTGAGCTTCGGCATCCTCGCACAGGCCACGCTGGGCAACCTGTCGGGCAGTGGCGCGCTGGCGCTGGGCACCACCGCGCTGACGCTTGACGGCAACGACATGCCCCCCGGCCTGTACAGCGGCAACGTCACCGGCACCACCGGCAGCATCACCAAGGCTGGCAACGGCACGGCACGCTGGTCGGGCACGTCGCAGTTCCGTGCGCTGCAGGTCCAGGCGGGGCGCATGCAGCTGGAGGGTGGCGCCCTGACCCTGACCGACAGCGACCAGGGCCTGATGGTGGGCAACGGGTCTGCGGCCGGCAGCAACGGCCCGGTGCTGGCGATGAGCAACGGCGCCACTGCATCGACCACGGGCTGGACGGCGCAGGTCGATGGCGCCGACGGCACCCTGCTGAGCATCACCGGGGCCGGCACCCGGCTGAACACCGGCGGCTTTCAGACCCTTGTGGGCAATGCCGCCACGGGCGCGGTGCAGATCGCCGACGGCGGGACACTGGCCGCCGGCACCTATCTGATCTTCGGCGTGAACTCCGGCAGCAGCGGCTCGCTGCTGATCGGGCCCGGTGGCACGGTGACCGGCACGGTCGGTCTGCTCGGCTTTGGGGCAGGCTCCAGCGGCAACGCCGAAGTCAACGGCAGCAATGCCCGCTGGACGACCCGCAGCCTGAACATCGGTGGCCTGAGTGCCACCCATCGCGGTGGCTCGGGCACGCTCACCGTGCGTGACGCAGGCGAGGTGCGGGTGTCCGACGAGCTGGTGTTCTGGACGGCGAGTTCAGGCGTCACGGTCAACGGCGGCAGCCTGCACGCCGGCCGGCTGTTCAGCGACGGCGCGGTGGGCACCATCGCGCTGCAGGCGGACCCGGCGCGTGGCGCGGCGCTCGTGCTCGACGGCGTCAGCAACGGCAGCTTCGCCGGCACGATCACCGGCGGCGGCAGCCTGCTGAAGACGGGCCGCAACGCGCAGACCCTGGCCGGCGCCAGCAACGCCTTCACCGGCACCACCACCATCCGCGGCGGCCGCATCGTGGTCGGCCACCAGGACGCGCTGCGCGGCAGCACGGTGCAGATCGAGACCCACAACGGTCTCGACCCCAACGGCCTGCCCCAGGTGGTGCTGGGTGCGCTGGCCGGCAACGGCGCGCTGGCGCTGGGCACCACGCAGCTCACGGTGGGCGAAAGCAACCGCGACACCCGCTACACCGGGGCGCTCACCGGCGCCGACGGCAGCTGGCTGGTGAAGAAAGGCACCGGCACCCTGACGCTGGGCGGCACCGGCAGCCTGCTGCCCACCCTGGTGGTCGAAGGCGGCGGCGGGGTGGTCGTGGACGGCGGCGGCCTGTCGCTGACCTCGGTCAGTTCCGAAGTCTCCCCCCTCGTGCGGCCGGCGCTGCAAGTCGCCGCCGGGTCCCGCGTGGAGGTGCGCAACGGCGGCTGGCTGACCGCCAACGGCGACGGCCGCAGCTCGGTGTTCGTGGATGGCGACGACAGCACTGAGCTGCTGATCGACGGCATCGGCAGCCGGGTCAACGCCGGCTTGCAGACGGTGGTCGGCAACCGGGGCCTCGGGCGCATCACCGTACGCAACGGTGGCAGCCTCGACGGCTGGGGCTACCTGTTCGCCGGTTTCCACTACGGCAGCCACGGCACGGTCACGCTCGAGTCCGGCGGCCGGGTCTCCGTGTTCTCCACCTTGCTCGGTGCCCAGACCGGCTCTGTCGGCACGCTGTCGGCCACGGGCGCGGGGACCCGGCTGCTCGCCGAAAGCGTGAGTCTGGGCGCCCTGACGAACACGCCCCCGGGTGGAACCGGTCGCCTGGAGGTGCGCGCGGGCGCATTGGTGAGCGTTGCACAGACCTTGATCTGGACGGCGGCCAGCAGCATCGAGATTGACGGCGGCTCGCTGTTCACCGGTGCGCTGATCAGCGGCACTGGCGTGGGCAGCACCACGCTCATGCCGTCGGCACAGTCCAACGCGCCGGTGCTGACGCTCAACGGCTTCAGCGGCAGCTTCAGCTACGGCGGCAGCATCAGCGGCGACGGCGGACTGTTGAAGACGGGCGGCTCGACCCAGGTGCTGGCCGGCAGCAACAGCTTCACGGGTCTGGTGCAGGTGCAGGGCGGCACGCTGGAGATGTCCAACAGCCGCGCGGCCGAGTACGAGGTGTCCGGCGGCACCTTGCGGCTGGGCGAACGCAATCTTGGATTCGCGGTGGTGCAGGCCGGGCCCGGCGGTCAGGTCGTCTACACCAACACCACGCTCAACGGCGGGCTGCTGGTCGGCCCGGGCGGTCACGACATCAGCGCCGTGCGGCGCCTGGTGGGCACGCGCGTGGGCGGCGGCACGGTCCTGACGCCGGCATCGGGGACCACATTCGTGGGCGTGGTCAACGACGGCCAAATCAGCAATTTCGGCGGGCGCACGCTGACCTGGACCGCCGGCAGCAACCCCACCGGCACTGTCATCGTGGGCGGCACCACCAGCGTCAGCCACTTCAGCTCGGGCGGGCAGGTCCAGGTCGACGCCAACGGCGTGCTGACCAGCACCAGCGGCAACCTGGTGCTGGGCGGCGGCAGCCGCACCACGGTCGGCGCCGCCAGCCTGCCCGGCGGCACCATCGAGATGCGCGCCGGTGGCCGAATCCAGCTCAACGGCGGCCTGCTGGTCAACAACGGCCGCATCGTGGGCCCGCTGCAAGTGAACTTCGGCGGTCTGGCCAAGGGCGCGGGCGAGTTCGGCACGGTGACGGTGGGCGACGGTGGCCGCTTCTCGCCCGGCAACAGCCCGGGCACCGTGACCAGCGGCGACGCCACCTGGGGCAGCGGCGGGGGCCTTCTGGTCGAGCTGGCCAACGCCAATGGGGTGGCCGGCCTGGCCTGGGACCTGTGGAACATCGACGGCGGCCTGTCGGTGCAGTCGGGCACCACGGCCAACAGCCAGTTCACGGTCAGCCTGGCGACGCTGGACGGCAGCGACCAGGCCGCGCCGCTGGCCGGCTTCGACGCCAGCCGTGCCTGGCAGTGGCTGATCGTCGACACCGATGCCGGCATCCAGGGCTTCGACGCGTCCCGCGTCGCGCTGGACACGCGGGGCTTCCTCAGCCCGCTGGCCGGTGGCACGCTGCAGCTGGCGATGCAGGACGGCGACCTGTACCTGCAGTTCGCACCCGTGCCCGAGCCGCAGACCTGGGCCCTGCTGCTGGGCGGCCTGGGCGTGATCGGCTGGGTGGCGCGGCGGCGCCGGGCGACCTCAGCCTGACGCTGCGGGACCGCCAGCAACCGGCTCGACGGCCTGGGCGTGCGCGATCTGCACTTCTTGGGCGACCTGCCGCGCGGCCTTGTCGCCGTGCGGGCTACGGGGCCGTGTTCGGGCTCGCAGGGCCTGCTGCCGGGCCAGCCGGCTGAACCGTCAGCTCCACCGCGAGCGGCGCCACCTCGCCGGGTTCGGGCGCAGCCGACCGGGGCACGTGCAGCACGCGGGTGTCGGGGTGCAGCACGAACTCCATCTGCAAGGACGTGAGCATGAGGTCGACCTTGGCCGTGAGCGTGACCGGGCCGTCGATGACGGGCCGCGCGCGCAGCTCCTCGGCGGCCAGGGCCAGCATGTCGCGCATCTGGCACACCGCCTCGCGGGTGGCGGCCGTGCCCGCCCGCTCGCCAAGCGCGGCCGCCTTGCGTCGGGTGGCATGCAGGGCGTCACCGGCCTGCGCGGCCACCGTGTCGGCGCCTTCCTTCATCGAGCCGGCCACCTTGGCGGCCGATGTCGTGAGCTGTCCGCCCAGTTCCTTGATTCGATCCAGCATGGTGGGGTGCCCGCCGTGACGGGCCGTGTCGACGAAGGGGTGCAGTGTGGCGTCTTTGCTGGCCTCGGTGTCGGCGACGAAGCGGGCCGCGTCCTGTTGCAGCGGGCCGGCCCGGGCGCGGCCCGTCACCGGCCGTCGATGGCCCGAAGCAGGTGGCGGTGTTCGGGCAGGCGCTGCAGGAAGCCTTGCCGGAGCACCGGGTCCTTCAGCCGGTCGGCCACGTCCATCAGGGCCTGCCGCGCCTGGGCCAGGACCTCGGGCGCCTGCGGGTGGGCGGTGGCCTGCAGCACGGCGTGCCAGTGCGCCATCACCCAGCGCGGGCGCGCCGCACCTTCGAACCGTCCGCCGGCCTGCCAATGGGCGTGCAGGGGCTCGGCGTGGGCCAGCGCCGCCGCGGGATCGCCCATCGCCAGCGCCGCCTGCGCCAGGCCGGCTGCGGCTTCGAAGCGGTCGGGGCTCTGCTTGTCGGCACCTTCGGCCCAGGCGCTGCCGTAGGCCTGCAGCGCCGCAGCGCCCCGTCCCAGCGCCATCTCGGCCCCGCCCACGCGCAGCAATGCCTTGACGATGTAGCTGCTGGCTTGCGTCGACCGTGCCAGGTGGATCGCGGCCTGGGCGTGGCGCAAGGCGCTGACGTCGTCGCCCTGCATCAGCGCCAGCTGCGAGAGGTCGGACAGGGCCGAGCTCTCGATCGTGCGTTCGCCCACGGCCCGAAGACGCACCAGGCTCTCGTCCAGCCATTGCCGGGCCCGTGGCAGGTCGCCGAACTCGAGCCAGCATTCGCCGATGTTGCAGTGGATGACGGCCTGGGCCACCAGATCGCCCTGCGCCTTGCAGATCGCGAGATCGGCCTCGTTGTACTTCAGCGCGGTCTCGAGTTCGCCTTCGGTCGCGGCAATCGAATACAGCGCGTTGTAGAACTGCGCTTCGACATCGGGCCAGCCGCCTGCGATCGCGTCCGCCAGGCCTTGTTCGGCCAGCTGCTTGGCCTGGTCGATCCGGCCCTGGTCTTCCAGCGCCGAAGCCAGCAGGCGCAGGGCCCGCGTCCGTTGCATGCGGTTGCCGGTCTTCTCGGCCAGTGCCATGGCCCGCTGCGCTGCGGCTTCCTGCAGCGTCGCGTCGCCCAGGCGCAGGTACAGGAAGGCCTCCCGAAAGGCCACGACGCTGCGGCGTTCGTCGTCATCGGCCAGCTCGGCCTGGGCCTTCAGGCTGACGAGGCTGGCACGCTGTTCCTCGCGTCGGCCCAGAGCGCCCCAGGCTTGTTCACCGGTTTCATGCAGGCGCCACAGGATGTCGGGCGGCAGCCGCTCGCGTTCGGGGGGCATGGCGCGGTCCAGCAGTTCCAGCGCGCGCTGCACATGCAGCAGGGCGGTCTGCGGCACGTGGCGCTCGCGGGCATGGGCGGCTGCGCGGGCGTGGAACTCGACCGCGTTGGCGATGTCGCCGGCCTTGTCGTAGTGGTCGGCCGTCAGCCCCAGGGTGTCGCCGGTCTGCGCGTCATGCGGGTTGCCGTGCCGGGCGCGCAGCCAGGCCGCCAGCCGCGCATGCAAGGCCCGTCGCTGCCGCGCCAGCAGGCTGTCGTAGGTGACCTGGTGCAGCAGGTGGTGGCGAAAGGCGTATTCCCGCGAACCTTCCAGCCCACTGCCGACCTGGTGGCGCACCAGGTCGCGGCGGGTCAGCTGGGGCAGGGTGTCTGCTGCCTGCGTGTCCAGGGCGTGCAGCGCCTGGTCCCAGAACACGGCGCCGATGACGCTGGCGTCCTGAAGGGTGCGCCGCTCGGGCGCGGGCAGGCCGTCCAGACGGGCCTGCAGAACGGCCGTCAGGCTGGGCGGCATGCGCGTCGCGTCCAGGCGTTCCTGGTGCAGCTGCCAGCGCTCGGGGCCGGGCTCGATCGCGCCCTGGTCGATCAGCATCTGCACCAGCTCTTCCATGTAGAACGGGTTGCCCTCGGCCCAGTTCACCAGCCGGTCGAGCAGGGCCGGCGGCACGACGTCCAGCCGCTGCAGCAGTTGGCCGGCGAAGGCACGGGCATGGTCGGCGCCCAGCGGTTGCAGGTCGATGCGGCGCGCCTGGCCGGGCGCGTGCCGCGGCCAGTCGGCGCGGTGCTCGAACAGGCTGGGACGCGCCATCGCCACGACCAGCAGCGGCGTGTCGGCGTTGAGGTCGCCCAGCAGGTCCAGGAAGTCCAGGCTGGCACCGTCGGCCCAGTGCAGGTCTTCCAGTGCCAGCAGCACCAGCCTCCCACCTGGCCCGGGTCTTCCGGGCATTCCGGGTGGCCTGGCCAGCCGACGAAAAGTCTGCGCCAGGGCGTGGAAGGCGCGGTTGCGCAGCTGCCGCGTGTCGCCGCCCAGGGCCTTCACATGCGGGCTGTCGTCGGGCGCCAGGCCCACCAGGTGGGCCAGCAGATGGGCATGGATGGTGGCCATCTCGGCCCCGTCGTCGTGCTCGAACAGGGGCCGCAAGGCCTGCTCGATCAGGGCCCGGGCGGTGGCAGGGCTGTCCTGCTCGCCGATGCCCAGGCGCCAGCTCAGAAGGTCGCGCAGCAGGCTGTAGGGCTGGCTCTGGGTGTGCGGGTGGGTGAGGCCGCGAAAGAGCTCCAGCGCCCGCGGCTGGGCCGTGGCCCAGGCCAGGAATTCGTCGAGCAGCCGGCTCTTGCCCACACCGGCATCGGCCACGACGGTGATCGTGGCCAGCTGCGCGCCTTGCGCTGCCTTGTCGAACGCGTCCTGCAGCGCGAGCAATTCCGCGCCGCGGCCGACCATGCGCGTGGGCAGGCTGTCGATGCCGCGCGCCGCCACGCGGCTCATCCGCGGCTTGGCCGCCCGGACCAGCACGCTGGGCATCGGCTGGTCGATGCCCTTGACCTGGATGGGTGGCTGCTCCTCGCCTTCGAACATGCCGCGCACCAGCTGCCAGGTGTCCTGGCTGACCCGCAGGCAGCCCGGGGGCGCGGCCTGCTCCATGCGCGCGGCGATGTTCACCGCCATGCCGCGGATGCTGCCTTCGGCGTCCACCCCGCCACCCAGCAGCACGCCGCCGGTGTGCACGCCGACGCGGACGCCGGTGTCCGCCACCCGGTGCTGCTGGGCCACCCGGCGGCCGAAGGCGGCGCCCTCCGCCAGCAGGGCGAGGCCGCAGAGGACGGCGCTTTCGGCATCGCGCTCGCTGGACACCTCGGCGCCGAACACGGCCAGCAGGCTGTCGCCGGCGTACTGCAGCACCTTGCCATGATGGGCGTGCACCACGGCCGTCCAGCGCAACAGCGCGGTGTCGAGCACGGCATGCAGGGATTCCGGGTCCAGGTCCCGGCTCAGGCGGGTGGAGCCCACGATGTCCAGGAACAGGATGCTGACCTGGCGCAGCGTCTGGACCTGCGGGTTCTCGTTGCGGCTGAGCAGCGCCGAAAGTGCCATGTCGACCACCTCGTTGCCGAGTACGGCGCGCTGGGCGTTCAGGGCGGCGATGGCCGCTTGCAGATCGGGTGGTTCGGAGGCCATGGTCTCAGGATAAGCGGCATCGATGGCGCAACCGCTACGATGCGGCGCCAGCGCGATGTCGCGGGACTGGCACGCCACGCACAGGAGAGCAAGCCCATGTCCTCAGGTCAGGGGACCGGCAAGTCGCGCACCATGGAAGACCACTTCACTGCCGTCATCGGCACCGACATCACCGACGCATTCCGGCGGCGTGCGCACCCGGTAGCGCGGGTGCTGCGGCCTTGAACTGCGCCGTGGCGCTGCCCGGCGAGCGCTTCACGTTCGACGGCATCAGCTGCTTCGTGCAGGGCAGCGGCGCGCCGCTGCTGCTGGTGCACAGCGTCAATGCCGCTGCATCGGCCGCCGAAGTGCGCCCGCTGTACGACCACTACGGCGCCACCCGCACGGTGTTTGCGATCGACCTGCCCGGCTACGGCTGCAGCCTGCGCAGCGACCGCGCGTACACGCCGCGCCTGATGACCGACGCGCTGCACGCCGTGGCCGCCCAGATACGCCAGCGCTGCGGCGTGACGCGGCTCGATGCGCTGGCGGTGTCGCTGTCCTGCGAGTTCCTGGCCCGCGCGGCCAGCGAAACGCCGGCGCACTGGGGCCGGCTGGCGTTGGTCAGCCCGACGGGTTTCAACGGCCGGGCCGACCGGCGCGGCGCCTCCGGCAGCACACGCGCGGTGCCCGGCATGTTGCGCCTGCTGCGCCAGCCGTTGTGGGAGCAGTCGCTGTTTCGGGCCCTGACGCGGCCCGGCGTGGTGCGCTACTTTCTCGAGCGCACCTGGGGTGGCAAGGCCATCGACGAGCCCATGTTTCGTGCCGCGCTGGTGGCCGCTGCGGCGCCCGGCGCGCGCTTCGCACCGCTGCACTTCCTGGCCGGCGGGCTGTTCAGCGCCGACATCCACAACGTTTACGACGCCGTGCGCTCGCCCGTGTGGGTCAGCCATGGCATACGCGGCGACTTCACCGACTACCGCGGCATGGATCGGGTGCCGGCCTGCGCGGGTTGGCGGCGAAGCGTGTACCCGGCCGGGGCGCTGCCGTACTTCGAGCACCCCGCAGCCTTCAATGCCGATTTCGACAGCTTCCTGGGCGCCCCGGACTGAACCTTGCCTGGACCCCCGTGCCGCCGGCAGCTTGCCGATCGTTTCGCGGCTGGCGGCCATCCGGCGACCTCACGCGGACGCTGCGGGGCCGCCCAGCAGCCGGTCGATGCCGGCGAGCAGCGGCTGCCAGTCGATCGGCTTGGTCCAGTACTCGGCAAAGCCGGCGGCGAGTGCCGCGTCGATGTCTGCTGGTGTTGCATTGGCCGACAGCGCGACGCAGCGCAGCGCGGCCGTCGCCGGGTCGGACCGCAACCGGCGCAGCACGTCGTGGCCGGTCATGTCGGGCAGTTGCATGTCGACCAGCACCAGGCTCGGCGCCGTGTTGCGGGCAAGCTCCCGTGCCAGCTCGAGGCCGCTGGCGCCGTCGACGGCGATCTCCAGCAGCACGCCCGGTCGCAGGGCCAGCATCTCGCGCACGAGCAGCGCGTTGACCTCGTTGTCCTCGATGTAGAGCACCATTCCCTCGGTGGCGGATTCGGCCGGCCCGTCGCGCTGGGCCGCCGCGCTGCGCGGGCTGTCGTCGGCGCGTGGCAGGCGCAGGCTGAACCGGCTGCCGATGCCCGGTTCGCTGCGGGCCTCGATGCGGCCGCCCATCGCCTCGACCAGGGCCTTGGCGACCGCCAGTCCGATGCCGCTGCCCTCGATGCCGGTCGCTTCGGCGCCGAGCCGGTTGAACGGCTGGAACGCCTGCTGCAGGCGCTCCGGGGCGATGCCATGGCCGGTGTCGGCGACGTAGATCTCGACCTCGTCGCCCAGGACCTGCGCGCCGATCCGCACCTCGCCGCCGGATCGGTTGTACTTGATGGCGTTGGACAGCAGATTCAGCAGCACCTGGCGCAGGCGCACCGGATCGGCCTTGACCGTGCCTTCAACGGTCTCGCGGCGCAGCTTCAATCCTTGCCGTTCGGCTCCGTCGAGCACCAGGGCCAGCGCCGCATCCAGGATGTCGTCGCAACGCACGGCAGTGGCCTCGAGCTTCAGGCCGTTGAGCTCGGCGCGGGTCAGGTCCAGAACGTCGTCGATCAGCACCAGCAGGTGGCGTGCGGCGTCCTCGACCAGGGCCAGCCATTGGTCGCGTCGGACCGGGTCGTCCGGGTCACCTTCGGCCAGGCGCAGCAACTGTGTGAAGCCCAGGATCGCGTTCAGCGGCGTGCGCAGCTCGTGGCTGATGCGCGACATGGCTTGCGACTTGGCCAGACTCTCGGCGACCGCGAGCTCGCGGTCGCGTCGCGCCTGCGACGCGAGGTGGACGTCGGTGCTGTCCCAGTTGACGCCGATGCGGCCCTCGATGCGGCCACGCTCGTCGAGCAGTGGCACCGAGTGCGAGGTGATCCACCGCACCTGGCCATCGGGCCAGACGACGCGGAACACATCGCGCCAGGTCTCGCCGTCGCGGATCCAGTCGTTCTGGGCCGAGATCACGGCGTCGCGGTCCTCCGGGTGCACGAAGGCGCGCCGCTCGTCGCGCGTCACGGTTCGCGCCGCCGAGTCCACGCCGCGAAGGCGGAACATCTGGGCGTCCCACAGCACGTTGTCGCGGGTGACGTCACTGCTCCAGGTGCCCAGGCCCACCGCGCGGGTCGTCAGCGACATGCGCTCGACGGTCTCGCGCAGCTGGCGCAGCGCGGTCTGGTGGGCGGTCGTGTCCAGGGCCACGCCCTCGGACCGCCGGGGCCGGTCGTCGGACTCGGCCTCGATGCGTCCGCGCAGCACGAGCCAGCGGGTCTGCCCATCCGAAGGGCGGACGATGCGAAACTCGACCTCATAGGCGCCAGGCACACCGCGCCACCAGCGTTGCGACTCTTCCAGCACCCGGACCCGGTCGTCCGGGTGGGCGCAGCGTTCGATGGCCTTGCGCAGCGGCAGTGGGCCCGCGGCAGGGTCCAGGCCCAGCAGGCTGTACATGCGGGCGTTCCAGCTGGGCAACGGGTGGTCGGCCTGCGCCGACCACAGGCCGACCTGGGCCGCGTCGGCCGCCATGTCCAGGCGCCGGGCGGCTTCTTGCAGCCGACGTTCGGACTCGACCCGGGCGCTGACGTCCATGATCACGCCGACGAATCCCAGCGGTCGTCCTTCGGGGTCGCGCTGCAATGCCCGTCTCAGCAGAACATGCCGCCAGCCGCCGCCGGGCGCGGGGTAGCGAAGCTGCATGTCGGTGGTTTCGCCGGTTCGCAAGGTGTGCTCGGCGGAGGCCGCGGTGTGCACGACATCGTCCGGGTGGATGCGGGCGCGGGCCTCTTCCAGGCTCATCCCGCTGTCCTGGTAGGGAACGCCGATCAGTTCGCAGCCGCGGACATCCGGCGTCACGCGCATCGTCGCCAGGTCCTGCCGCCACACGCCGATGCCGCCGACGGTAAGCGCAACGTCCAGCTCGGCGCGCAAGGCCGCGGCCTTGTTGGCCAGGTCGTAGACCTCGGTCACGTCGGTGTTGATGCCGATGGCACGGCCGGCCGGCCGCTCGGGGGTGGGCGGCATCACCTTCCACTGCGTGTTCAGGTGGCGTTCCTGGCCGTCCGGCCGGCGGATGCGGATGCGCTGGCGGTAGGTGCCGGCGTGACCCAGGCTGCCGAGCAGACGGGACTCGCCGTCGCCTTCCCAGACCACGCACTGGCTGGTCTCGGTGTAGCCCGGGGCCTGGCCCTCCGACGCTTGGGGCAAGCCCCAGATCTCGTACATCCAGCGGTCCCAGTGCCCGTGCATCGTCGCCGCATCCCGCTCGAAGATGCCGGTGAGCGTGAACGCCTGCACCAGTTCGAGCCGCTCCTCGGTCCTGGCCAATCGCGCTTCGAGTTGCGCGATGCGGGCACGCAGCGCCGCCGGGTCGTCGTCCGGATCGTGCGGGACGGCGGTGGTGTCGGTCACTCGACGACCCTTCGCGCGATGCGCTCCGGGATGAGCACTGGGGAGCGGCCCGGCGTGTTCATGGGCCGGCCACAACCCTGGCCTCGTGCAGCGCAGCCACTTCGGCCTCGGTGTAGCCGATGCCGGCGAGGACCTGCCGGGTGTGCTCGCCGAGCGCTGGCGGACCGCGGCGCACGGGCAGCCGGGCGCCGTCCAGCGCCAGCGGCAGCAGCGGGGTCCGGGTCTCGATGGCTCGGCCGGCGCCACTGGCATCGGCGGGCACGCTCATCGGGGCCAGGCCCCCGGTGGCCAGCAGGTGCGGATCGTCCAGCAGGTCCTGCGGCCGGACGATGGGCGCGTAGGGCAGACCGGTGCGCTCGAAGCGCGTCGCGAGTTCGCGGGCCGGCAGCACTGCAAAGCGCTCGCGCAGCAGCGGCAGCATCCACTCGCGGCTGCGCACGCGGTCGTTGTTGCTCGTCAGACGGGTGTCGACCTTCAGGTCGGCGAAGCCGAACTCGTCGCACATCAGGGCCCACTGCGTGTCGCTGACCGCCGCCAGGAAGATCTGCTCGCCGCCAGCGACCGTGAACACGTCGTAGACCGCCCAGGCGCTGATGCGATTGGGCATCGGTGCCGCGGGCTTGCCGGTGAGCGCGAACTGCATCATGTGCTGGGCGACAAGGAACACGTTGTTCTCGAACAGCGCGCTCTGCACTTCGCGGCCGCGGCCGGTGCGGTCGCGCTGGTGCAGCGCAGCCAGCGCGCCGAGTGCGCCGAACATGCCGCCCATGATGTCGTTGACGCTGGACCCGGCGCGCAGTGGCCGGCCTTCGGGGCCGGTCATGTAGGCCAGGCCACCCATCATCTGCACCACCTCGTCGAGCGCGGTGCGGTGTTCATACGGTCCCGGCAGAAAGCCCTTGTGCGAGACGTAGACCAGGCCCGGGTTCAGCGTGGCCAGCGCGGCATGGCCCAGGCCCAGCGCGCCCATCGTGCCGGTCTTGAAGTTCTCGCTGAAGACATCGGCGGTCGCCACCAGCTTGAGGATCAGCTCCAGCCCCTGCGGGTGCTTGGCGTCGACCGCCAGGCTCAGCTTGTTGCGATTGAACTGGCCGAAGAAACCCGCCCCGGAGCCGAGCAGCTTGCGTGTGTTGTCGCCCGCGATCGGCTCGACCTTGATGACCTCGGCGCCCAGGTCTGCCAGGATCATTCCGCAACTCGGCCCCATGACCATGTGCGTGAACTCGACCACCCGCACGCCGGCCAGCGGCAACGCGTCGGGCGCGAGCATCGTCGCAGCAGCCGTCTCGGTCATCTCAATGGGCTCCGTGGGTCGCATCGACCGGGTGGCGCGGCGCCCGCCCGTCGGCGTAGACAAAACCCAGTGGCAGGCCGGCTTCGGGCACCAGGCCGTACAGCGGCTCGCCGGGCAAGCCCGCATGCAGCGTCGAGCGGGCCGCGACCAAGGCCTCGAGGTCGACGCCGGTGGCCACGCCCATGGCCTCGAACATGAACACCAGGTCCTCGGTGACGACATTGCCCGAGGCCCCCGGCGCGTAGGGGCAGCCGCCGAGGCCGCCCTGGCTGGAGTCGAAGGTGCGCACACCGGCCTCCCAGGCGGCCAGGCAGTTGGCCAGGCCCAGGCCGCGCGTGTTGTGCAGGTGGGCGGCTCCGGCCTTGTCGCCGATGGCCGAGCGCAGCCGCTCGAACAGGCGCCGGACCTGCGCCGGGTGCGCCATGCCGGTGGTGTCGGACAGGCCCACGTCGTCGACTCCCGCCTCGGCCAGCGCCACCGCCAGGCGGATCACCTCGTCCTCGTCGACCCGTCCCTGGATCGTGCAGCCGAAGGCAGTGGAGACCCCGGCCTCGATGCCGACTCCGGGCGCCTGGCTGTTGCGCAGCTCGACCATGGCGCGGACCTCGGCGACCATCGCGTCGGGGGTCTTGCGCACATTGGCCAGCGAGTGTGCGTGGCTGGCCGACACCGGGATCGTCAGCTTGTGGGCGCCGGCGGCGATGGCGGCCTCGGCGCCCCGCAGGTTCGGCACCAGCGCGAGCACGGTCCAGCCCGGCTTGCGGGCGGCATGGCGCACGACTTCGGCCGCATCGGCCATCTGCGGCAACAGCCGCGCGGGCACGAACGATGCGACTTCGATCTCGCGCAGGCCGGTGGCGTGCAGGGCGTCGAGCCAGGCCAGCTTGGCCGCCGTGGGCATGGTCGTGGCGATGCTCTGCAGCCCGTCGCGCGGGCCGACTTCGCTGATCAGGACGGCGGCTTCCATGGCGGCGCATTGTCGCGCCGTGCGGCGGCGGCGCAGGCCCGACGGACATGCCGCGACGCCCGGCATACTGGTGCCGGAGTTCCACAACCGTCGACGACCATGAATGCTGCCTCCCGCAAGACCTACCGCATTGCCGCCATCCCGGGCGATGGCATCGGCAAGGAGGTGATGCCCGAAGGCCTGCGCGTGCTCGAGGCCGCGGCGACGCGCTTCGGCTTTGCGCTCGCGACCACGCCCATCGCCTGGGCCAGCTGCGAGCACCACCAGGCCACCGGCTCGATGATGCCGGCCGACTGGAAGGACCAGCTCGAAGGCCAGGACGCGCTGTTCTTCGGCGCCGTCGGCTGGCCGGCCACGGTGCCCGACCACATCAGCCTGTGGGGCAGCCTGCTGAAGTTCCGGCGCGAGTTCGACCAGTATGTCAACCTGCGCCCGGTGCGCCTGTTCGAAGGCGTGCCCTGCCCGCTGGCCGGGCGCAAGCCGGGCGAGATCGACTTCCTGGTCGTGCGCGAGAACACCGAAGGCGAGTACACCAACCTCGGCGGCGTGATGTACGCCGGAACCGAGCGCGAGATCGTGATCCAGGAGTCGGTCTTCTCGCGCCATGGCAGCGACCGGGTGCTGAAGTACGCCTTCGAGAAGGCCGCGTCGCGCCCGCGCAAGACCCTGACGGTGGCGACCAAGAGCAACGGCGTCGCGATCGCGATGCCCTGGTGGGACGGCCGCGCCGACGCGATGCATGCGCGTTATCCGCAGGTGGCGATGGACAAGCAGCACATCGACATCCTGTCGGCGCGCTTTGTCCTGCAGCCGCAGCGCTTCGATGTCGTCGTCGCGAGCAACCTCTACGGCGACATCCTGTCCGACCTGGGCCCGGCCTGCACCGGCACCATCGGCATCGCACCGTCGGCCAACCTGAACCCGGAGCGGCTGTTCCCGAGCCTGTTCGAGCCGGTGCACGGCTCTGCGCCCGACATCGCCGGGCGCAACATCGCCAACCCGGTGGGGATGATCTGGAGCGGTGCGCTGATGCTCGATTTCCTGGGCGAACGCGCCGCGCACGACGCCATCGTCGCCGCCATCGAGGCGGTGCTGCGCAACGGTCCGCGCACCGCCGATCTCGGCGGCCGGGCCGACACCACCGAGATGGGCCGGGCGATCGCCGAGCTCGTCGCGCGGCCCTGAAGATTCCGCTGCAGACCCCGCCATGGACAGCCTCTCCGACATCGTCTGGCAGCCCGGTGCCGCCGAGCTGGACGGCAGCCGCATGGCGCACTACCTGCGCTGGCTGGAACAGACCCGGGACCTCCGGTTCGCCGACTACGAGGCGGCATGGCAATGGAGCTGCCGCGACGTCGGCGCGTTCTGGTCCAGCATCCACGAGCACTTTGCGGTGCCGGGCGACGGTCCTGTCGAGCCGGTGCTGGCGCAGCGCACGATGCCTGGGGCGCGGTGGTTCCCGGGTCGTCGCGTGAACTTCGTCGAGCAGGTCATGGCGCATGCCACGGACGACCGGCCGGCGTTGCTCGCCCGCAGCGAGACCGCGAGCGGCCTGGGCGCCACGCGGGCCGTGTCCTGGGCCGAGTTGCGGGCCGACGTCGCGTCCCTGGCCGCGACCCTGAAGGCCCTGGGCGTGCAGCGCGGCGACCGGGTCGCCAGCCTGCTGCCCAACCGCGTCGAGACCGTGGTCGCCTTCCTGGCCTGCGCCAGCCTGGGCGTGGTCTGGACGAGTTGCAGCCCGGACATGGGCGCCGGGGTCGTGCTCGACCGGTTGCGCCAGGTCGAGCCGGTGCTGCTGATCGCCTCTGAGAGCTACCGCTGGCAAGGCCGTCTGCACGACCGCAGCGCTGTCGTGTCGGCGCTGCTGTCGGCGCTGCCCAGCGTGCGGCGTGTGTTGCACGTGGCCGGGCCATTGGTTGCCGAATCCACAGCCCCACCGCCCGCCTGGCGCGACCGGCTGGCGTGGGCCGATGCGGTGCTCGATCGCGACGCGCCGCTGGACATCGAGAGGCTGCCGTTCGAGCATCCGCTGTGGATCGTCTACTCGTCGGGCACGACGGGCCTGCCCAAGGCCATGGTGCACGGCCATGGGGGCGTGCTGCTGACGCTGCTCAAGAGCCTGGCCCTGCACCACGACCTGCATGCCGGCGAGCGGCTGCTGTTCCTCAGCAGCACGGGCTGGATCGTCTGGAACGTGCTGATCGCGTCGCTGCTGGTGGGTGCCGTGCCACTGCTGTGGGACGCGCACCCCGGCTGGCCCGAGTCCGACTCGCTCTGGCGCTGGATGGACGAGCAGCAGGTCACGCACTTCGGCTGCGGCGCGGCCTTCCTGGTCGGAGCGATGAAGGCCGGCCTGCGGCCGCAGGAGTCGGTGCCGCTGCTCGCGTTGCGCCAGGTCGTCGTCACGGGCTCTCCGCTGCCGGCCGAGGCCTTCCGCTGGCTGGTGCGCGACGTCAAACCCGGGGTCTGGGTCGCCAGCGTCAGCGGTGGCACCGACATCGCCGGGCCGTTTGTCGGCTGCTGCCCCTTGCTGCCGGTGCGCGCCGGCGAGATCCAGTGCGCCGAGCTGGGCGTCGCGGCACATGCGTTCGACGACGGCGGCCGGGCGGTGGTCGGCGAGGTGGGCGAGCTCGTGATCGCCGAGCCGATGCCGTCGATGCCGCTGTACTTCTGGGGTGACGCGCAAGGCCAGCGCTACCGCGACAGCTACTACGAGATGTTCCCCGGCCGCTGGCGCCACGGCGACTGGATCCGCTTCGCGTCACCCGGCGGTGCCTCGGTCATCTACGGCCGCAGCGACAGCACGATCAACCGCCATGGCGTCCGCATCGGCAGCGCCGAGATCTACAACGTCGTCGAGGCCTGTCCCGAAGTCGCAGACAGCCTGGTCATCGACCTCGAGTACCTTGGCCGGCCGTCGATGCTGCTGCTGTTCGTGGTGCTGCGGCCGGGGGTCCTGCTGGACGACCCGTTGCGCGAGCGCCTGCGCCGCGTGATCCGCGAACAGGGCTCGCCGCGCCACGTGCCCGATCGCATCGAGGCCGTCGCCGAGGTGCCGCGCACCCTGACCGGCAAGAAGATGGAGGTGCCGGTGCGCCGGCTTCTGCTCGGCGCCGAGCGCGGCCAGGTCGCCAGTGCCGACGCGATGGCCAACCCGGCGAGCCTGGAGTTCTTCGTCGACCTCGCGGCGGCGCTGGCGCACGCGCCAGGCCGCTGATTCAGCGCCGGCTCAGCCGCCGCGGCGGCGGCGGGCGATGGCGCCGACCGCCAGCAGGCCGCTGGCCAGCAGCGCCCAGGTGCCGGGCTCGGGCACCAGGCCCGGTGCCGCGGTGAAGTTGGCGTTGTCGGGCGCGAAGTCCGAGATCGCCGCAAAGCCGGCGAAGGTCGCGTTGCGCGGCCAGACGTTGAAGGTGTAGTCGATCTTGTTGAAGCCGGTGCTGAGCAGCATCGAGCCACTGACCACCGCGCTGATGGTGTTGCCGCTGACGGTGACCGAGCCCGCGGGCAGGTTGCCAACGCCGGGGATCGTGCCAGTGCCATCGGGCCGCAGGATCACGACACGGTCGAAACGCACCCCGGTGATGCCGTTGCCGGCAAACCCGGCCGTGCCCGCGCCGCGGTTCACGCCCCAGACGTAGAGGCCGTTGGCCGTGCTGCCGACGGCGCCGGCCTGGGTGCTGGTGATCAGGAACTTGTCGACCCCGGCGTCGTACAGCACGGTGGCGCTGAGCACGTCCAGGTCGGTGCTGGTGGCCGAGCCGGCAAAGGTCGGCAGGAAGTCGCCCGCGGTGTCGGTGATGCTGCTGAAGGCATGGCCGAGCAGCGGCGCCGCCGCCAGCGTGGCGGCCAGGGCCAGACGGGCAGGGGTGGTAAGGAATGAGGGCATGGAAGGCTCCAGGTCGTGAAAGGCGATGCAGGGCAAGGGCTTGCTGCATCGTGAGTGCGCCCTGGCAACGCCGCGGTTGCCCCCGCGTTCAGGGGGGTGGGCCGATCCGGTTCACTTCGCGACCCAGCCCAGCGTGATCGCCCAGCGGGTGCCAGCGTTGCGCCGCTGCACCAGCCCGTGGCGCGCGGCGTCGCTGTCGTTCACGCTGAGATGGACGCGCATCGGGCCGGCATCGGCACTGAGGGCGATGCTGGCGTAGCGGTAGCTGCGGCCCTGGATGCGCTGAAGATCGAGGTGCCCGAGGCCGAGGTCCAGCGCCGGGCTCCACCGGCCCGCCAGCGGCTGGCGCCAGTTCAGCTCGGTGGCAATGCCCAGGCCGCGCGGGCGCGGGCCATCGGTCGGTGGCGGGCCATAGCTGCGCAGGTCGGGCATCAGGCCCAGGCTGACGCTGGCCCGTTCGCGCCATCCCAGCGCCAGGTTCAGTTCGGTGTAGGACCGGTCGAGCGCACGCTGGCTGCCGAGGTACTGGTAGCGCACGACCCCCCACTGGCTGGACAGGTCGTGGCCGTGCTGCCAGCTCCGGCTGGCGGCCAGGGTCAGCTCGCTGCTGGTGTACTGGCGCGGCCAGGTCGGCCCCGCAAGGCCCGCAGCCAGCGACCAGCCGGTGTCGCCGCGCCAGCTGGTGTCGAGCCCGACGACGGGCTGGCCGTCGCTCTGGCTGGTGCCGCGCAGCAGCTTGTCGCTGGTCGCAAACACCGACACGCCCAGCCCCTGGGCGGCCGCGGCCATCGGCAATGCCAGCGTCAGGGCCACCGTCACCGCCAATGCCAGCCTCGGTGCGGTCAGCCATTGCGGGTGTCGGGTGCTGGACATGCAACCATCATGGCCGAAACTGGCACTCACCCGTCATCGCAGCCCCCTAAACCCCGCTCCAGTTTCAGTTCCAGGATTCCCTCTTGAGCAACGACGGCACACCCGGACCCTCGCTTGCCGCCATCCGCCTGGATGCCGCGGCCGAGCGCCGTGCGGGCGCGTTGTCGGCGCTCCTGCAGGCCAGCGCGGGTGGCGACCTCAAGGCCTTCGAGGCGCTTTACCGGCTGCAGCACCCGCGGCTTGCGCGGTTCCTGCGGCGCGTCACCGCGCGCCCCGACGTGATCGACGAAGTGATCAACGAGACGATGTGGGTCGTCTGGCGCAAGGCCGCGAGCTTTCGCGGCGACTCCAGCGTCGACACCTGGATCACCGGCATCGCCTACCGCACGACGCTCAAGGCGCTGCGAGGCACCGCGCCGGCGGCCGAGCTGGGCGAGTGCCTGCTCGACCCGGCCCAGCTGGCCGAAGCCGCGGCCGCAGCGGCGCCTGGTGACAGCATCGCCGAGCGCGACGACCGGGAGTGGATCGCCCGCGGCCTGCGGACCTTGCCCGATGACCAGCGACTGACCCTGGAGCTGGCCTACGTGCTGGGCCACACCTGCGAGGAGATCGCCGCCGTGATGGGCTGCGCCGTGGGCACCGTGAAGGCGCGGATGTTCCACGCCCGGGTGCGCCTGCGCAATGTCCTGCCTGAGCTGGCCGGCGAGCGACCCGGCGACGACCGCGTGGGGGGGAGCCGGCGATGAAGCCTGTCGACGGCCAGACGCCGGACGCGGCCGGCGCGGTGGGCGACAACGGGCCGTTGTCCTTGCACCGCCGGGCCTGGGACCTGATCCCCTGGGTGGTGGCCGGCAGTGCCGACGCCGACGAGCAGGACCTGGTGCATGCGCACGCCCGGTCCTGTGCCGACTGCCGGGCCGAGATCGACTTCCACGAAGCGCTGAAGGGCGGCATGGTGTCGGCTGCGACCCCCGGGCCCGACGAGGTGGAGGCCTCTTGGCTGCGCCTGCGCAGCCGGATCGCCGACACCGACGGCGTCGACTCCACGGGCGGCGCCGAATCCGCCCCGGTGCAGGTGCGGGTGTCGGACGCGGCCCGGGGTCCGGACGTGTCGCGTCCGGTGTCGAACCTCGCCCGCTGGCTGGTCGCAGCGGTCGTGGTGCAGTCGGTCGGGCTCACGGTGCTCGGAGCGGCGCTGGTCGAGCGGGCCGGTTCGCCCGCCGAGTACAAGACCCTGAGCGAGCCGGCGGCGGCAGAGGCCGTGCTGCCGGCGTCGGCCATCCGTTGGGTGCCGCTGGGCACGCTGACGCTGGCCGAGCTTCAGACCCTGCTGGATGGGCTGGGCTGGCAGGTGGTGCAGTCCTCGGGTGACGGCGCGTTGTTGGTCATCGCGCCGCGAGCGGGCAGCCAGACCGGTCGCGACCAGGCACTCGTGCGGCTGCGGGCGCATCCCGCCACCCAGCTCGCCGAGCCCATGCCCGCCTCGCGATGACCGACATCGCCAATCGGTTGCGCTGTTGGTTGCGCTGTTGGTTGCGCGGTTGGTCGCCCTGTTGGATGTCCGGCTTCGCAGCGGCACGGCGCCTGGCCCTGATGGCTGCGGCCGCGGGCCTGCTGGCGGGCTGCGGCACACCGCCCGCACCGGTGGCCGACACGGCGTCGGCGCTGCGCGTGATCGTGGCCGTGCACGAGGTGCCGGAACCCCGGCCTGCTCCTGGCTCCACGCCGCGGATGCGCTACGTCGGCGCGCCGCAGTACGGGGGCAGTGCGCGCGCGGCCGGGCTGGCCGATGCCGTGGCCCGGACCCATGGCCTGGTCGAGGAGGCCGGCTGGAGCATCCTGCCGCTGGAACTGCTGTGCAAGCAGTACCGGCTGCCGGCCGGGGTCGGACTCGACGCGGCCCTGGCGCGGCTGCGCGCCGATCCGCGGGTCGCGCTGGCGCAGCCGCTGAACGAATTCGAGTCGGCAGGCGGGCCGGCGGCGGTGGCCACCACGTCGACGAGCGCCGCTGCGGCACCGGCGACCGGCTTGTTGCCGGGTTACGACGATCCGTATGCCGGCCTGCAGCGCGGATTCGCCGCCATCGGCGCCCCGGCGACCCATCGGTTGAGCCAGGGCGACGGCGTGCGCGTGGCCGTCATCGACACCGGCATCGACGGCGGCCATCCGGATTTGGCCGGCCGCGTGGCGGTCGAGCGCAACTTCGTCGCCGCCGGCACCGCGCCGCCCGCCGGGCCGCGGGGCGAGCGCCACGGCACCGAGGTCGCCGGTGTGATCGCTGCCGTGGCCCACAACCGCATCGGCATCGCCGGCATCGCGCCGCGCGCTCAGTTGCTGGCCTACCGCGCGTGCTGGCCGGTGGCCGGTGGCCGTGCGCGCTGCAACTCGTTCACGCTGGCCCAGGCACTGGCGGCGGCGATCGCGGCCGATGCCGACGTCGTCAACCTGAGCCTCGCCGGCCCGGCCGACCCGCTGCTGCAGCGCCTGGTCGAGCACGCGCTGTCACGCGGCACGGTCGTCGTGGGTGCGCTGCCGCCGGGCGGGCGGCAGGACGGCTTCCCTGCCGGGGTGCGCGGGGTGCTGGCGGTGGCTTCGGCCGACGACGCCGCGGCGGCCGATGGGATGGCCGGCCTGCCGGCCGTGCTGCGTGCCCCCGGCCGCGACATCCTGACCCTGCAACCCGAAGGCCTGTACGGCTACGCCAGCGGCTCGTCGCTGGCGGCCGCGCACGTCAGCGGCGCGGTGGCCCTGCTGCGCGCCCTGCGCCCGGGCCTGCGCGGTGGCGACGCGATGTCCTGGTGGCAGGCCGGGCCGGTCGACGTCTGCCGGGCCGCGCAGCAGATGCGGCCTGAACTGCGCTGCGGCTGAGCCCGAAGCGACCCGGCCCTGCCGGTCGCTACATCTGCTTGAACAACGGCAGGTAGGGCCGACTGACCGTCAGCCGTTCGGGCCGTCCCTTCAGGTGCAGGTCCGCGGTTTCGTTGGGCTGGCGCACGACGTGGCTGACGCGGGCCAGGTTGACCACGGTCGAGCGATGCACCTGGACAAACTGGCGGGTGTCCAGTTGCGCCAGCAGTTCCTTCAGCGGCATGCGCACCAGGGCTTCGGCGGCCTGGCCGTTGTCGTGACGCCAGCCGATCAGCGTGTACTTGTCGTCCGAGCGCAGGAAGTCGACCGCCTCGACGGCGATCAACCGGACCGCCGGGCCGACGGTGGCACGGATCCAGCGCAGTGGGGCGTCGGCTGGCCCCTCGGCCTCGGGTTCGCGCTCGGGCTCGCGCTCGCGCAGGGTGCCGCGGGCCTGGCGCCGGGCCAGCTGCTCGGCCAGGGTGTCGAGCAGTGCCTCGTGGTCGGCCACCGGTGTGCTGGCCCGCAGCCGGTCCTGCAGCCGCGCCACGGTGTCGGCCAGTCGCAGTGCCTTCACCGGTTTGACCAGGTAGTCCAGCGCGCCCTGGTCGAAGGCCTCGAGCGCATAGCGGTCGAAAGCGGTGACGAACACCAGATGGGCGCGGCGGCCGATCAGCCGTGCGGCGTCGACGCCGGTGAGTCCGGGCATCTGGACATCGAGAAAGCACACGTCGGGGCGTTCGGCCTCGAACATCGCCACGGCCTCGCGGCCATTGCGCGCCTGGCCGATGATGCGCAGCGCGGGCCAGGCCTCGGCCAGCATCTGCGCCAGCTCGTCGCGCAGAAGCGGCTCGTCGTCGGCGATCAGGGCGGTGGGCTGCTTGGCGCTCATGGGATGGTCATCATGCCGCCTGCGGGTCCAGTGGCCACTCGATCTCGGCGCAGGTGCCGCGTGGCACCTGCGCGGTGATGCGCAGCCGCGCGCCGTCGCCAAAGGCCAGGCGCAGCCGCTCGCGCAGCGTCGCCAGGCCGGTGCCCAGGCCGGCCTCGGGCGCAGCAGCCTGCAGGCCGATGCCGCCGTCGACCACACGCAGCAGGCATCGCGTGCCCAGGTGCTGCACCGTCACCGCGATGGCGCCACCGTCCTCGCTCGGGTCGATGCCGTGGCGGACCGCGTTTTCGACCAGCGTCAGCACGCTCAGCGGCGGGCAGCGCAGCGCCAGCGCGGCGTCGTCGGCGTGCAGCGTGTAGTGCAGCCGGTCGGGCATGCGCATCTGCATCAGCGCGAGGTAGGCGCGCACCAGTTCCAGCTCCTGCGCGACGGTGCTGGCGCTGTCGTCCAGGCGCGGCACGGCGGCGCGCAGGTAGTCGATCAGGCTGTCCAGCAGCTCGGGCGCGCGGGGCGAGCCGGTCTTGACCAGCGCGCGCACGTTGGCCAGCGTGTTGAACAGGAAGTGCGGCGCCACCTGCGCCTGCAAGAGGTGAAGCCGGGCGTCGGAGGCCTGGCGTTCGAGCTCGCTGCGCTCGAGCTGGAAGGCCAGCGCCTGCTCGCGTGCGAAGGCCTCGCGCTGGCGCACCATCGCGCCGAGCGCCAACCAGGGCGCCACCAGCACGCCGACGAAGGTGAGCTGTGCATAGCCGACCACAACCTCGGGCTCGATGCGCAGGAAGTCGAAGCGCCCGGTGGTCGCCCAATAGGCGACATAGGCCGCGAGCGGAATCACGCCGACGATGCCCAGCAGCTGCATCACCCAACGCGCCAGGCGCCGGGGCGGCACGGCGGGCCAGCGCTCGAGCACCCCGTAGACGAGCATCGCCGACAGCGCGACCGTCGCCACCCGGACCAGCCAGATCCGCAGCGGCGTCTCCGACGCGAGGCTCATCAACAGACCAAACGGCAGCGCCGCGAGCAGCGCGAAGCGCACCCGCCGCCAGGCGAACAGGTCGCGCCAGGCAAGCGGTCGAGCAGAGGACGGAAGGGTCGTCACCGGGTGGATTCTCGTCAGCGGCCGGTGGACGGCGTCAGGACGGCGTCACAGCCGCGGCAGCCACATCATCATCGCCGCACCGGCCACGCCCAGCAGGGTCAGCAGCGTCAGCGGCAGCAGCACGGCGGCGGTGGTCCAGCGCCAGCGCGCGTCGCCGGCCCGTTCGGCGCGCAGCACGGCCTCCAGCACCACCAGCGGCAGCAAGGTCTGGCCCCAGGCCAGCGCCACCAGCAGCGGGCCGGTGAAGCTTTCGGGGTCGAAGCCGACGGGCGCCCGGTGGATCAGCAGCCAGGCCGCCAGCCCGATGCGGAAGAACCAGACCCCGGCCACCACCAGCCACAGCCGCAAGGCCCAGCGCCGGTGGGCGTCGAACTGGCGCGCCCGCGCCGTGCGCCAGGCCAGGCCGGCAAAGGCCAGGATCAGCACCGCGTTGAACACCAACGCGGCATGCTGCGCCGGCCCGCCGACCGCACCGCGGCCGAACATCATCGCCAGCCCGGTGATCGCCAGCGTCGCCGCCACGGCCAGGAACAAGCGCCCGTTCCAGCGGTGCAGCATCGGCCAGCGCTGGCGCACGGCCGGCATCAGTTGCCCCAGGCCCCCGAGCACGATGACGACCGTGAACAGCACATGCACCGCGACCGTGGCATTGCCGGCCAGGTCGCCCGCCACCCAGCCGCGCGGCAGCACCTGGTTCCAGGCCAGCAGGTCGCCGCTGAAGGCATGGCCGCCATAGAAGCCGACGATGTAGACCGCGAACAGCAACTGTCCGGCCAGCGCCACCGCAAACCAGCCCCTCCCGGCCCGGCGCAACCGGGGACGCGAGCGGTCAAGGGCTGCGGTACCGGCGGGCGTGCCGGACAGGGTGTTGCCGGCGTTGCGGGGCGGGGAGGCGAGGGCGGTGTTCATGGAGTCGTTGCAGTCATCGGCTTCGATGTCCGCCACGGTGCCAGTGACGCCCTCCGGCGGCCAGCGCCTTTGCGACGACTCGCGACCGGGCGGGCGCAGGACGCGGTCTCGGGCCGCAGACGCTGGACGCGCGCGGCGCCCTGGGTCTACCGGCCCAGGTCGGCCAGGGCCAGGCGCAGCGCCTGGGCCTCCAGCACCGGCAGCAGCGGCTGCGCCAACCACTGACGGGCGTGCTGCTCGGCATCGTCGACCCCCTGGCCGGTGGCGCGCGCCAGCCTCAACGCAGCGGTCAGGCGGTGGGCGTGCAGGGCCAGGGGCAGGGCGGGCAAGGTGGCGGCTTCAGCGAGGTGGGCGCGCGCCGATGCGGCGTCGCCGATGGCCAGCGCGGCGCGGGCGGCGGCGATCAGGGCGCTGGCGCGGTCTTCGGCCGGCCGGACCTGCGGCGCCGCAAGCCAGGCACGGGCGTCGCGCAAGGCCTGCGCATGCTCGCCTGCAGCCTGCTGGACCAGCACCTGGCACAAGGCCAGCTCGGAGCCGTGCAGCGAGTCCGCGCCGGCCTGGGCGTGAAGCGCCTTCGCCTGCTGCAGATGGTGCTGCGCGCGCGCGATGTCGCCGGTGTCCAGCGCCAGCCGGATGGCCTGCATCTGCGTGCCCAGGTGGCAGTGCAGATGGCTGTGGCCCAGGTTGCGCTTCAGGCTCCGTTCGGTGACGGCCCAGGCGGCTTCGACCTCGCCGCGCAGCTGGTGCAGCCGGTAGCGGCGCTCGTCGAAGACGTCTTCCATGTCGACCGAATCCCAGGTTGGCGCGGCCTGTTCACCTTCGACGATCAAGGCCTCGGCGGCGTCGAGCTCCAGCCGGTCCAGGTGCACCGTGGCCAGCGTGCTGAGCGCGGATCGCAACAGCTCGACGAGCCCCAACTGGCGCGCGATCGCGATCGAGTCGAGCAGGTTCGCCGCGCTGGCGTCGACCTGGCCCAGGCTGCGCTGCAACAGGCCCAGGTGGTGAAGGCTGCGTGCGGTGCGAAGCGAGTCGCCCATCGCACGGGCGAGTTGCAGGCCGCTTTCGACCTGCGCCAGCGCGTCGTCCAGGCGACCCGACCAGTACAGGGTGCGCGACAACATGCTGCCGATGTCCCAGCGGTCGCGCAGCGCGCTGGCCGCTGTGCGTGCGAGGGCTTCGCGCAGCGCCGGCAGTGCGGCATCGTGACGGCCGTGATAGCTCTCGGCATTGGCCCGCTCGAGCCAGAGCCGGGCGCGCTGCGGTTCGGTCAGCGCGGGGTCGGCTTCGAGTTGCCGCAGTTCGGTCAACGCCTCCTCGGCGCGGCCGACCTCGCTGAGCAGGTAGGCACGTGCCAGCGCCAGGTCGATCAGGGCCGCCGGCCCGATCCGATGCGCCTCGGCGATGGCTGAATGCAGCGCTGCTTCGGCCGCGCCGATGTTGGCCATCTGCTTTT
>JAJTGU010000180.1 GCA_021297985.1 Rubrivivax sp. | reverse complement strand
GCCGCGCAACCCGAACCGCTTCCGCAGCGTCGTCTTCAGCCTGTGCAACAACCCGGCCGCCTTCCACCGGCCCGACGCTGCCGGCTACGTTTTCTGGGCCGAGCAGTTGCTCGCCCTCGACGCCGCCAACCCGCAACTGGCCGGCCGACTGGCGCGGGTGATGGACCGCTGGAACCTGCTCGTCGAGCCGTATCGAGGCGCCGCGCGCATGGCCATCGAGCGGGTCGCGGCCAAGCCCGATCTCACGCCCGATGTGCGCGAGGTCGTGAGCCGCGCGCTGGAGGCGGTCTGACATGGGCCGCATCAGCCTCACCCGCTACCTCGTCGAGCAGCAACGCGAGCATGGGCGGATCCCGGGCGAGCTGCGCCTGCTGATCGAGGTCGTCGCGCGGGCCTGCAAGCACATCGCGATCGCCGTCAACAAGGGCGCCCTGGGCGACGTGCTGGGCAATGCCGGGACCGAAAACGTCCAGGGCGAGATCCAGAAGAAGCTCGACGTCATCGCCAACGAGGTCCTGATCGAGGCCAACGAATGGGGCGGCCACCTCGCCGCGATGGCCAGCGAGGAGATGGACTCGATCCATGTCGTGCCCAACCGGTACCCGCAGGGCGAGTACATGCTGCTGTTCGATCCGCTGGACGGATCCAGCAACATCGACGTCAACGTCTCCATCGGCACGATCTTCAGCGTGTTGCGCAAGATCGGCCATGGCCGCGGCGTGGCCGAAGGCGACTTCCTGCAGCCCGGCCGCCACCAGGCCGCTGCCGGCTACTGCGTCTACGGGCCGCAGACGACACTGGTGCTGACGGTCGGCGACGGTGTCGCGATGTTCACGCTCGACCGCGAGACCGGCTCGTGGGTGCTGACGCAGAACGGCGTCGCGATCCCCGAAGAGACCCGGGAGTTCGCGATCAACATGAGCAACATGCGGCACTGGGCGCCGCCGGTGAAGCGCTACATCGACGACTGTCTGGCCGGCCGCGACGGCCCGCGTGGCAAGGACTTCAACATGCGCTGGGTCGCGAGCATGGTGGCCGACGTGCACCGCATCCTGACCCGCGGCGGCGTGTTCCTCTACCCCTGGGACGCCCGCGAGCCCGACAAGGCCGGCAAGCTGCGCCTGATGTACGAGGCCAACCCGATGGCCTTCATCGTCGAGCAGGCCGGCGGCGCGGCGTCCACCGGCACCGAGCGCATCATGGACGTGCTGCCGAACAAGCTGCACCAACGGGTGCCGGTGGTGCTGGGTTCGAAGAACGAAGTCGCCAGGATCGCGACCTATCACGCTGGGCCCTGATCAGGCCTTCAGGACCCAGCCGCGGCGATTGGCCAGCGCGACGATCACCGCCACCGCGGCGGTGAACAACACCCCGCGCAGCACCGCCTCGAAGGCGTTGCCACTCAGGGCGGCCCAGGCGTCGTGCAGGCCGCTCAGGTGCAGCAGCGGCATCACGCCCAACGCGCCCAACACATAGGCCAGCACGGCATTGCGTCCGGGTCCGGCCAGGACGGCAAGACAGCCCGCACCCCAACGCCGCTCGCCCAGAGCGCGCAGGGCGGCCAGCGACAACCACGACAGGCCCGCGGTCGTCAGGACATAGCTGAGGTTCAGGCCGTCCTTGCGGATGCCACCTTCCAGCGGCTCCAGCAGCAGGCCGACCATCAGCAGCCCGATGGCCGGGCGCAGGCCAGGCGACCGCCACGCCAGCAGGGCGGATGCGAAGCCGGCCATGAGCAAGGTCAGCGGCACCTCGCGTGCCTGCAAGCCCGCCAGCACGCCCACCACCACCGCGGCAGACACGAGGCCCAGCCAGGCCACCGGCGCAGGCGCAGGCGCGGTGCCGAATCGCGCCTCGTGCTCCATGCGCTCGCCAACCACGGTGCCGGGCAACACGATGAACAGGTACTTCAGGTACGCGATCTGCACCGCCCAGGGCGCGGGCGACGACTGCAACAGCCAGGCATTGACGCTGTCCGGCGCCTTGCCGCCGTACAGCAGCAAGGCCAGAGGCACCAGCAACGCCCAGCGCCAGACCGGGTGATGGCGGGTCCACCACCACAGCAGGGTCGCAAACAGCGCCATGTTGGCCAGCACCACCAGGATGATGTCGCTGCGCTTCAGCGCAAAGGCCGCAGTGCCATCGGCCTGGCGCAAGACCAGCAGCAGCCCGATGGCCAGGGCCCAGCCCAGCGCACGCCAGGCCAGACGCTGCGGCCCGTAGGCCAAGGCCAACGCCAGCAGGCCCAGCAAGGCCAGCGGCTGCGACCAGACCGCCAGCGTGGTCGTCGCCACGAAGCTGGGTTTCAGGTGCTGGAAGAACAGCGCCAGGAACAGCAGCAAGGCGAAACGCCGCAGTGCCACCTTCAGCACCGCCGACGTGCCGCTCCAGGCCCGACCCTGTCGATGAGCCACTTTCTCGGCCAGGCGGCCCATGGCCAGTGGAATCGCCGCTCCAAGCGCAAACAGGAACAGCGGGAACACCAGATCCACCCAGGTCAGCCCGGCCAGCGTCGGCAGATACCGGTGCGCAGGCGGCGGCAGTTGCGCGTGGTACATCCAGGCCGGCAAGACGCCGTCGCCGGCACCACCGAAGGCGATGTGGCCCGACAACACCATGCCCAGGACCGCCAGGCCGCGAAGCGCATCCAGCGACGTGTCGCGGGGCTGCGGCGCCTTGTCCGACATCAGGGACGGCCCTCATGCCGCCACAGCAGGCCGTTGGCAACGCGCCTTTGCGCGGGCTCGTTGGCAGGCCTCGCCATCGCCGAGTGGCCGTCGATCAGCAAAGCGCTGCTGCCCCCGCCGTCGAGGTTGATGGCATCGTGCACGCCCTGGCCGCGCATGAACTCCGCCAGTTGCGCAAGTGTCACCCCCGGCACGCCGTCACGCCGGCCTTCGGCGAGCACGATCAAGAGCCGCCGGCCCGTGGCGTCGAGTCCGACGGCGGTGCGCGGGTGGGTGCGTGCGCAGAGGGACTCGCATCGCTTGTCGTCGTCGCGACCGCGGGCCAGACCGCCACGCACCAGCCAGGGCGTTCCGGCAACGACGGTGTGCCCGTCCGCGGGGGGCGCTGCGGCATCGGGCTCGAACACGATTCGGCAGTGCTGGACGCGGTCGCAAGCCAGCAGCGGGCTGGTCTGCGGCACCAGCACCTTGGGCCAAGGCAGACCGTCGCTGACGGTGTGGCCGCGCGGCGTGAACTCGCGGTCGAAGAACGAGGCGTTGATGGCGACCGCGGCCACGGTCGCCGCCGGCATCTCCGGCAGCGTCTGGCCACGCGATTCGTGTGCCGTGACCTGCAGCCGCCAGCCGGCGGCGGTCAAGTCGAGCCACACCTGGTGCAACACCGCTCCGGGCCAGGGCTCGATGCGCTCGTGGCGGTGCGCAGGCGCAGGTCCAGGGCTGGGGCCTGGGGGCACGCTGGCACAGCCGGCCAGCAAGGCCAGCAGCGGCGCCAGCACGGCGACGGCAATTCGGGACCTGGCCGGATGCGTCACAGGGCCTGAGCCAACGTCATGTCGTCCAGCGCCCAGCGCTGGCGCAGAACGACGTTGCGGCTGTCGGGGGCCAGCAGCAGGCTGTGCACCAGGGGGGCCAGCGGCGTCGTCTGGGGATCGCAGATCAGCACGTGGCGGGGTTCGCCGGCTTCGTCCAGCCGGGCCGCCCAGTTCAGCGCCATCAGGCGTTGCAGGGCCGGGTCGACCAGCAGCGGATCGGTCTGCAGGCGTGCCGCCAGCTCATGCAATGCGACACCGCCCTCGCCCGCACTGCGCGCGCGAGCCAGCTCGCGCAGCACCGCCAGGCCAAGCGTGAAGGGCTCGCCGGGCGCACTGGTGCGGTTGGCCAGCCCCTTCTGCAGGCTGGGCGCGTAGGCCGCGATGACCGCGCCCAGCAGCACGATGACCCAGACCAGGTAGACCCACAGCAGCAGGATCGGCAGCGCGGCAAAGGCGCCATAGATCGAGCGGTAGATCGGAAACGCCGACACGTACCAGCTCAGGCCGGCCTTGGCCGCTTCGAGCGCCAGCGCAACGAAGGCGGCGCCGGCGATCGCATGGCGCCAGCGCACCGGCGTGTTCGGCACGTAGTGGAACAAGCCCGCCACCGCCGCCAGCAGCAGCCCGAACTCCGCGACGTTCAACGACGCCGCCACCGAGACCGGCAGCGCGGCGATCAGGCCCTTGTTGGCCGAGACCACGTATGACGTGAGCGTCAGGCTCACGCCCAGGGCCAGCGGCCCCAGGGTCAGCGCAGCCCAGTAGACGAGCACCCGCTGGGCCAGCGGGCGCGGCCGGCGCACCCGCCAGATCGCGTTCAGCGCCTTGTCGATCGTCAGCACCAGGGCCAATGCGGTGCCGACCAGGATCACGAGCCCGGCCGTGCCCAGGCCGCGCGCCTTGGACGCGAACTGGGTCAGCGACTGCAGCACCGGCCGCGCGATCGTGTCGGGCACCAGGCTCTGCAGGAAGTACTTCTCCAGGCCGACCTGGAAGCTCGCAAACATCGGAAAAGCCGAGAACAGCGCCAGCATCACGGTGAGCAGCGGGACCAGCGCGATCAGCGTCGTGAAGGTCAGGCTGCCGGCCGTCAGGCCGAGCCGGTCCTCGCCGAATCGCAGGCGCAGCGTGCGCAGGGTCTCGAACCAGGGCCAGTGGCGCAAGGTGCGGGCCACCCGCGAAGGGTTGACCAGCTCGCGCAGCTCGGCAAGGCGGTGGGTGGTATCGGGCATGTCCTACGGATGATGCCAGCCGCTTCACTGCATCATTCCGGTCCCGCCCCTGTCGGTTGGCGTTCGTCCGCAATCCCATGACCCTGGCCTTCAAGATCTCGCGCTGGTGCACCGCCTGGATCGTGTGTCTGGCTGCGGCCGGCGCGTGGGCGCAAGGCTCGTCTGCATCGGCGCTGCCACCGTTGCGCATCGGGCTGATCGCCCCGCTGACTGGCGGCTCGGCCGATTTCGGCAACAGCGTTCGCCACGGCGCCGCATTGGCCGCCAGCGAATTCAACGAGCTCGGCGGTTTCCTCGGCCGCAAGATCGAACTCGTGGTTCGCGATGATCGCGCCAATCCCGATGCCGGTCGTGCGGCGGCGATCGACCTGGTCGAGAAGGAGAAGGTCGCGTTCACCATCGGCTTCTGCAACACCGGGGTCGCAATGAAGGCCCTGGACGTGTTCGAGACCGCGCGGCACCTGCTGATGGTTCCGTGCTCTCAGGGCACGGCCGTGACGCGCAAGACGCCTCCGGCGCAGAGCTATGTCTTCCGGATGGCCCCGGTCGACCACATGAACGCGGCATTCCTGATCGAAGAGATCGTCGGCAAACGTGGCCTGCAGCGGGTGGCGATCCTCGCCGACACCACGGGCTACGGCGACGGCGGCGTCAAGGACCTCACGGCCGAGCTGGCCAAGCGTCAGCTGCAGCCCGTTCATGTCGCGCGATTTGCGCTCGGCGTGACCAGCCTGCGCAGCGAGCTCGAGGCCGCGCGCGCTGCCGGCGCGCAGGCGGTGGTGAACTACACCGTGGGTCCCGAGCAGGCCGTGGCGGTGCAAAGCCGCGCCGCCATCCGGTGGACCGTTCCCTACTTCGCGCCCTGGCCGCTGTCGTTCCGCAGCGTGCTCGAAAAAGCCGGCGCTTCTGCTCTCGAAGGCACGATGATGGCGCAGAGCATCGTGCAGGACGTCGCCAACGAGCGCCGGACCTCGTTCATCGTGCGCTACCAACGGCACTCGCAGGACCGGCCGATCGGCTCGTTGATGGCCGCCGCACAGAGCTACGACGCGCTGAATCTGATGCTGCGCGCGTTGTTCCAGTCCGGCGGCAACAGCTCCGGCTCGGCCCTGAAGTCTGCGCTGGAGAACCTGCGCGAGCCCTATCGCGGCGTCGTCACCACCTATGATCGACCGTTCACCGCCGACGACCACGATGCCTTTGCACAGAACATGATCTGGCTGGGCGTCTGGCGTCGCGGCAGCATCGAATACTTCTATCCGGCCGACGCCCGCGCCTCGGCCGTGATGCGGCGAAAGAGCGGGTCATGACGAGCGAGCTCCAACAGGCCTCTGAACCATCGAACGCGGTGCCGCCTGCGGTCCAGCGGGCGCGCCTGTCGGCTGTGCTGGCGCTGGTCGGCACGCTGGCGCTGTGGCTCATTCGCGAGCTCTGGCTCGCCCCCACCGGGAGCGGCAGCCTGATCGTGCTGGCCTTGCCGCTGCTGTTGTGTGCCGCGGGTCTGATCGGTCACCGCATGGTCACGTTCCGCTGGCTCAGCCTCCTGCTCTGGATCTACTTCGGCCTGGCCGTCATCCGCGCCACCACCGAGTCCGGCATCGCCCGCGGGCTCGCGGTGGTGGAACTGGCGCTGCTGCTGTGGCTGTTCACAGCCTGCGTCGTCTACATCCGGCAACGCCAGGGCAACGCCAGGCCGGCGGCTGGCGAGGTCGCGCCAACCAAGGTCTGATCGCGGTGGCCGCCGGCGTGCTCGACCGGCTGCGCCGGATCGTCGGGCCAGCGCATGTCCTGACTGAACAGGACGACGGCGACCTGTCGGCCTGGACTCTGGACTGGCGGCGTCGATACCGAGGTCGTGCGCTGGCGGTCGTGCGGCCGGGCAACACCGAGGAGGTCGCAGCCGTGCTCGCGATGGCCAGCGAGCTGGGCGTGGCCGTGGTGCCCCAGGGCGGCAACACCGGGCTTGTGGGCGGCGGTGTCCCCGACGCCAGCGGCACCCAGATGCTGCTGTCGATGCAGCGTCTGAACCGGATCCGGGGGATCGACGCCGCGAACCTGACGCTGACGGCCGAGGCCGGCTGCATCCTGCAAGCGGTGCAGCAGGCGGCCGAGGCGGCGGGGCTGATGTTTCCCTTGAGCCTGGCGGCTGAAGGCAGCTGCACGATCGGTGGCAACCTCGCGACCAACGCGGGCGGCACCCAGGTGCTGCGCTGGGGCAATGCACGCGAGCTCTGCCTGGGCCTGGAGTTCGTGACGTCGCAAGGCCGCATCTGGCACGGCCTGACCGGCTTGCGCAAGGACAACACCGGCTACGACCTGCGCGATCTCTTCATCGGCAGCGAGGGCACGCTGGGCGTCATCACCGCCGCAACCATGAAGCTCGCGCCACAGCCCGCGGCGGTCTGCACCGCACTGGTGGCCTGCGCCGACCTGCCCGCTGCCGTGGCCCTGCTGGAGCTTTCGCGCCGAATGCTCGGCGACGGCCTCAGCGGCTTCGAGGTGATGAACGTGCTGTCGCGCAGGCTCGTCGCGCGGCACTTCCCGAACCTGCCTCAGCCACTGTCCGATGCCTCCTGGTCGGTACTGCTCGAGTACTCCAGCAGCGAGAGCGAGGCCCATGGCCAGGGCCGATTCGAGACGCTGCTCGGGGCCGCGCTCGAACGGGGCATTGCGCTCGACGCCGTGATCGCCGCGAGCCTGGCGCAGACCCGAGCGCTGTGGCATCTGCGCGAGAGCATCCCGCTGGCGCAGGCCGAGGAGGGCCCGAACATCAAGCACGACATCTCGCTGCCGGTGTCGGCGGTACCGAGCTTCGTCGCCGAATGCGACGCCGCGCTGCAATGCGGCTGGCCGGGCGTCGGGGTGGTCGACTTCGGCCACCTGGGCGACGGCAACCTGCACTACAACGTGCAGGCGCCCTCAGGCACGCCGGGTTCCGAGTTCCTGCGTGCCCACGAAAAGGCCATCAACGCCAGCGTCTTCGACCTCGTCGCCCGGCACGGCGGCAGCTTCTCGGCCGAACACGGGATCGGCGCCCTCAAGCGCGACGAACTCGCGACCCGCAAGGATCCGGTCGCGCTGGCGCTGATGCGCTCGATCAAGTCGGCGCTGGACCCGCTCGGGATCCTGAATCCCGGACGGGTGCTCTGAAGCCGCAGTCCGGCGTCAGAAGCGCATCCCGGCGCCGACGCTGAACAGCACCGGATCGACCTTGAACTTGCCCAGTTTGCTGCCGCCGGCCGTGACCTCGGTGGCGATCTGCACCTTCTTGACATCGACGTTGAGTACCCAACCACCGCCCAGCAAGACGTCGGCACCCACCTGGAACGACAGGCCGTAGCTGTTCTTCTTGATGCTCGGGTTCAAGGCCGCCAGCGCCGGCACGAACTCCACGTCCATGAAGCGGGTGTAGTTGAGGCCGGCACCCACGTACGGCCTGAAGCCGCCCAGCCCCGTGGCGTGGTACTGCAGCGACAGGGTCGGCGGCAGATGCTTGAGCGAGCCGATCTCCGAGCCGTTGGACTTCAGCGTGTGCTTCTGCGGCAGGGCCAGCACCAGCTCGACCGCCAGGTTCGGCGACAGAAAGCGCGTGATGTCGACCTCAAGGAAGGTCTTGTTGTTCACCGTCAGTCCGAGCCCGGTGCTGTCCTTGTTCGCCGAATCCAGATGCAGGGCGCGGGCGCGGACCAGCCAGTCGCCCTTCTCCTGCTGCGCCAGAGCCGGCAGTGCAGCCCCGGACAATGCCGCGATGCCGAGCACGACCATGCCAAGGCGGACGTTCGGGGATGTTGTCTTGTTCATGCAGATCTCCTGTGTGCAAACCAATGAAAGCGGGTTTCGACCCGTGAGACATTGGGCACGTTCAGGGGCTCGCGGCAACTGACAAGGATCGACCCACCTGCATCTCTTGCAGCGCGAAGCGCCAAGCCTTGACGGCGGTCCATTCAGCAGGAAGGTGGCGTCGCGCTCGGGCAACGCCGGCTGCCAACGGTTCGGCTACTGCAACGGGCCCTTGAGAGCCGCCGGAACCGGCAGCGCAAAGGTCTCGATGCCTTCGTCGCGAAGGGCCTCGCGCTCGTCGGACGTGGCCTGGCCACGGATGCCGCGGTGTTCGGACTCGCCGTAATGGATGCGCCGCGCTTCTTCGGCGAACCTGGCACCGACGTCCTCGGTGCTGGCCATCATGTGGCGCACGGCGGCCAGCCACGCGGCCTGTTGCTGCGCCTCAGGGTCCGCAGCCTGCGCCGGCGCCACCGGCGGCTCCTTGGCCGCGGTGGAAGAGAGGTTCAGCCGCGGCGCGGTGGGCATGCGCGTCACGACCTTGTCGGCACACATCGGGCACTCGACGAGTCCGCGTCCGTTCTGGGACACGAAATCGTCGTCGCTCGCGAACCAGCCTTCGAACAGGTGGCCGTGGGCACAGCGCAGGTTCAGCACCTTCATCGTCGACCGATGCTACGCGGGCCGCCAATCCAGCATCCGCCGGCCGGACTTCCACTGCGCAAGCCAATGCAGACCGATGGAGGTCTTGACGTCGGGCAGTTCGCCGGCGAGTTCAAGGGACTCAAGCTCTTCGGCACCATGCAGCGCCGTTTCGACGAACTCCCCGACGTCGGGCCGCCGGGGGCCTGCCACCAACCCCCGCGCGAACCAGATCCAGATGCTCTCGCTCGAGTAGGCGGGTGCGTTGTGGATCTCGCCGCCGTAGGCCCATTCCCGGGCACTGAAGCCGGTTTCCTCGGCGAGTTCGCGGACGGCGGTCTGCAACGTCGTCTCGCCGGCATCGCGCTTGCCGGCGGGGAGTTCAAGCAGCACCTTGCCAACGGGATAGCGGTGCTGGCGGACCAAGACGATGCGACCGTCGTCGAGCAGGGGCACCACTGCGACCGCACCCGGATGGCGGATGAACTCACGCGTCGCTTCGTTGCCGTCTGGCAGTTGCACCGTGTCGCGCCACAGCTCCAGCCAGCCTCGGCTGAGCAGTTCGCGGCGGCCGGTCTCGCGTTCGAGCAGGTGGCCGTCGGTTTCAGGCTCAAGCATCGAACGCCGCCGCGATCGTCACCCAGACTTCGGGTGCGGGGTTCATGGCCGGGACGCCGTGATCAGGAGGCCAAGGAGGCCTGGATGGCGTCGCGGCACAGCGCCATCAGCCCCCCAGAGAACGGACCGAGCAACAGAACGGCCAAGCCATTGCAAGCCAACAACGCCAGCGCGCCCTGCGGCTGCGAAATGGCCGCGGGCTCGCCCACCGGGGCGTCGAACCACATCGTCTTGACGATGCGCAGGTAATAGAAGGCGCCGATCAGCGAGAACAGCACCGCAAAGATCGCGAGACCCAGGTAAAGCGGCTGTGCGGTGGTGACCAGTGCCTGCAGGACCGACAGCTTGGCGAAGAAGCCGACCATCGGCGGGATGCCGGCCAGCGAGAACACGAACACCGTCATGGCGCCGGCCATCCAGGGACTGCGCCGTGCGAGGCCGGCGAGATCGGAGATCTCTTCGCTTTCGAAGCCCTGGCGGGACAGCATCATGATCAGGCCGAAGGTGCCCAGCGTCGTCAGCACGTAGGTGACGATGTAGAACATCGCCGAGCTGTAGGCATTGGCGGCCGAGAGCGTGTTGCCGCTGACCACCCCGGCAGACAGGCCCAGCACGACGAACCCGATCTGCGCGATGGTCGAATACGCCAGCATGCGCTTCAGGTTGGTCTGCGCGATCGCGGCCACGTTTCCGACGATGATCGAGCCGACCGCCATGACGATGAACATCTGCTGCCAGTCCACGGCCAGCGCGTACAGGCCCTCCACCAGCAGCCGGATCGTGATCGCGAAGGCAGCGAACTTGGGCGCGCTTCCGATCATCAGCGTCACCGCCGTCGGCGCGCCCTGGTAGACATCGGGCACCCACATGTGGAACGGCACCGCGCCAAGCTTGAAGCCCAGGCCCGCGACGACAAACACAAGGCCGAGCACCAGGACCTCCTGGTTGATGCGTCCGGTGGCGATGGCCTCGAAGACCTTGGGAATCTCGAGCGTTCCGGTCGCACCGTACATCATCGACAGGCCATACAGCAGGAAGCCGCTGGCCAATGCGCCGAGCACGAAGTACTTCATCGCCGCCTCGGTCGAGACGGCGTGGTCGCGCCGCATGGCAACCAGTGCGTACAGCGACAGGCTCATCAGTTCCAGACCGAGATAGACGATCAGGAAGTTGTTGGCCGAGCACATGACCGAGATGCCCAGCAGCACGAACAACGCGAGCATGTGGAACTCGCCTTTGAGCATGTCGCGTGAGGCGAGCGTCGGCTGCGCATACACCAGCGTCATCAGCATCGAGATCGCCGCGAACAGCGCCAGCAGATGACCCATGGGGTCGGTGACGACCATGCCATTCATGCCGTAGGCGGTCTCTCCAGCGGCAAACCGCTGCAGATGGAGACCCGCGAACACGAGGATGGAAATCTGGGTCAGCCAGAAGGTGATCCGACGTTCGCGATCCTGCGCGAACAGGTCGGCCAGCAGCACGACGCAGCCGGCCAGCAGCAGCCAGATCTCGGGGGTGAGGATGGACCAGTTCATGGCGGCGTCAAGGCAGCTTGCTGGTCGCCACGTGGCGCAGCAGTTCGGTCACCGCGGGGTTCATCGCGTCGGTGACGGGTTTCGGGTGAACGCCCACCCAGATCACGGCGATGGCCAGGACCGCGAGCATCCAGAACTCGCGCCGATTCACGTCCTCGAGCGCCTTGACGTCGGCGTTTGCGACATCCCCGAAGTAGACGCGCTTGACCATCCACAAGGTATAGGCGGCGCCGAACACCAGCGTTGTCGCGGCCAGCGCGCCGATCCAGAAGTTGTACTGGACCGCCCCAAGGATGACCATCCACTCGCCCACGAAGCCGGCCGTGCCCGGGAGGCCGCAGTTGGCCATCGCAAACAGCACGGCAAACGCTGCGAACTTGGGCATGGTGTTGGCGACGCCGCCATAAGCCGCGATGTCGCGGCTGTGCACGCGGTCGTAGAGCACGCCGATGCACAGGAACATCGCGCCCGAGACAAAGCCGTGGCTGATCATCTGCACCAACCCGCCGGCAACGCCCAGTTCATTGAACATGAAGAAACCCAGCGTCACGAAGCCCATGTGGGCCACCGATGAGTACGCGACCAGCTTCTTCATGTCGGTCTGGACCAGCGCCACCAGGCCGATGTAGACCACCCCGACAAGGCTCAGCGCGATCATCAGCCAGTCGTACTCGCGGGCCGCATCCGGCGCAATGGGCATCGAAAACCGCAGGAAGCCATACGCCCCGAGCTTGAGCATGATCGCGGCCAGCACCACGGAGCCGCCCGTGGGGGCCTCGACGTGGGCGTCGGGCAACCAGGTATGGACCGGCCACATCGGCACCTTGACGCTGAAGGCTGCGAAGAAGGCAAAGAACAACAGCGTCTGCGCGGTCAGGGGCAACGGCAGCTTGTGCCAGGTCTGGATGTCGAAGCTGCCGCCGCTCTTGAAGTACAGGTAGACAAGGGCCACCAGCATCAACAGCGACCCGAGCAGCGTGTAGAGGAAGAACTTGAATGCCGCGTAAACCCGCCGCGGGCCGCCCCAGACGCCGATGATGATGTACATCGGGATCAGCGTCGCCTCGAAGAAGACGTAGAACAGCAAGCCGTCAAGCGCGCAGAAGACGCCGATCAGCAGACCCGAGAGGATCAGGAACGCGCCCATGTACTGCGGCACGCGGTCGGTGATGACGTCCCAGCCGGCGATCACCACGATCACCGTGACGAAGGCGGTCAGTGGAACGAACCACATCGACAGGCCATCGACGCCCAGGTGGTAGTACAGGTTGAAGCGATCGATCCATTGCAGCTTCTCCACGAACTGCATCGCCGAAGAGCTGGAATCGAAGCCGCCGATCACCGGCAGCGTGACAAGGAACGATGCGATCGCCGCAACCAGCGCAAACGCACGCACGACGCCCGCGTTCTGGTCGCGCCCGAGTGCCAGCAGCAACACCCCGCAGGCAATCGGCAGCCAGATCGCTACGCTGAGCAAGGCCATCTTGTTGGAGTCTTCAGGTTATGGGAGATCCCGCGCCACCCTCAGGGCGCGAGGCCGAACAACTGCGCCTTGACGAAGGGCCACAGCAGCCAGCTCAGGAAGCCGAAGATGCCCAGCAGCATCACCAGCGCATACAGATAGAGGCGGCCCGTCTGGAACTGGCGCACGATGCCCGCCAGACCCCCGACCGCGGCCGCGCTGCCGTTGATGGTGCCGTCGATCACGGCCTGGTCGCCACCTTTCCAAAGGCCGGTGCCGAGCAGCCGGGCACCAGCCGACAGCACGTTCTCATTGAACCAGTCCATGTAGTACTTGTTCTCGAGAACGGTCCGCAGAGGCTTGAGCCGCGCATCGAGCATCGCGGGGATGGCCGGCTGCTTCAAGTAGAACCACCAGGCGGTCACGACGCCAGCCAGTGCGAGGAAGAACGGCAGCGTCACGAAGCCATGCAGTCCCATCGCCAACGGGCCATGGAAGAAGGCCGCAAGCTCGGTCATTGCCGGATGCCGGGCGGCGTCAACGACGATCGCGTCCTTGAGCAGGTCGCCGAACAGCATCGGCTGGATCGTCATGTAGCCGATCAGGACCGAGGGGATGGCGAGCAGCAGCAGAGGTGCGGTGACGACCCAGGGCGACTCGTGTGGCGTGTGGTCGCCATGGTCGTCGTGATGCCCGTGGTCGTCTTCAGGCGGGAAAGGCTTGTGGTGGAAGCGCTCCTCGCCATGGAAGACCAGGAAGTACATGCGGAACGAATAGAAGGCGGTCACGAAGACGCCGATGTAGACGGCCACCATCGCGAACCCCGCTCCCGGCAACGCGCTGTGGTGCGATGCGATCAGGATGCTGTCCTTGCTGTAGAACCCGGCGAAGAACGGCGTGCCGATCAAGGCCAGCGAGCCCAGCAATGACACCAGCCAGGTGATCTTCATGTGCTTGCGCAGGCCGCCCATGTTGCGGATGTCCTGGTCGTGGTGCATGCCGATGATCACGCTGCCTGCGGCCAGGAAGAGCAGCGCCTTGAAGAAGGCGTGCGTCATCAGGTGGAACACGGCCACGCTGTAGGCCGACAGGCCCAGCGCCACCGTCATGTAGCCCAGCTGGCTGAGGGTGGAATAGGCCACCACGCGCTTGATGTCGTTCTGGATGATCCCCAGGAAGCCCATGAACAGCGCCGTGATCGCGCCGATGACGAGCACGAAATTCAAGGCCGTGTCCGAGAGCTCGAACAAGGGGCTCATGCGGGCGACCATGAAGATGCCGGCCGTCACCATGGTGGCGGCGTGGATCAGCGCCGAGATCGGCGTCGGGCCTTCCATGGAATCGGGCAGCCAGACATGCAGCGGGAACTGGGCCGACTTGCCCATCGCGCCGATGAACAGCAGGATGCAGGTGACGGTCACCAGCGACCAGCTCGCGCCGGGGAAAACCTCGATTCGCGCATCGACCATGGTCGGCGCCCGCTCGAACACCTGCTGGTAGTCGAGCGTGCCGAAGAACGCGAGCACCAGGCCGATCCCCAGCAGGAAGCCGAAGTCGCCGACCCGGTTGACCAGGAAAGCCTTCAGGTTGGCGTAAGTCGCCGTCGGGCGCTTGTACCAGAAGCCGATCAGCAGGTAGGACACCAGCCCGACAGCCTCCCAGCCGAAGAACAGCTGCAGGAAGTTGTTGCTCATCACCAGCATGAGCATCGAGAAGGTGAACAGCGAGATGTACGAGAAGAATCGCTGGTAGCCCGGGTCGTCCTTCATGTAGCCGATGGTGTAGATGTGCACCATCAGGGACACCGAGGTCACCACCAGCATCATGGTGGCCGTCAGGCTGTCGATCAGGAAGCCGATCTCGAGGCGGATGTCGCCCGAGGTGAGCCAGGTATAGACCGTGCCGTTGAACGTGTTGCCGTCCATCACGTCCAGGAACACGCAGATCGAGGCGGCGAGCGAAACCGCGACCCCGGCGATGGTGACCACGTGCGCCCCGGTGCGCCCGACCTGGCGCCCGAACAGGCCGGCCACCAGCGCGCCGAACAGCGGGGCGAGGGGAACCAGCAGGTAAACCGTCTGCATCGTCATCGCGGCGCCCTCACCCTTTCAGCGCGTCGAGGTCGTCGACATGGATGGTGCGCAGGTTGCGGAACAGCGCGACCAGGATCGCCAGGCCGATCGCCGACTCGGCCGCGGCGACGGTCAGGATGAAGAACACGAACACCTGGCCCGCGATGTCCTGCAGGAAATAGCTGAAGGCGATGAAGTTGAGGTTCACCGCGAGCAGGTTCAGCTCGATCGCCATCAGCAGGATGATCACGTTCTTCCTGTTGAGGAAGATGCCGAGCACGCTGATCGCAAACAGGATCGCGCCCAGAATCAGGTAGTACGACAGCGGCACCAACGGCTTGGCTCCCTTTTTTCTTGCTTCTTCCTGGTGTCGGTCCTGCGCCGGCCCGCACGGGCGGCGGCGCGGGTCATTTCGGCTGTTGCGGCGCCTGTTGCGGTGGCTCGGGTTCCGGCGCGGGCGCGGACACGCCCTTCTTCTCGGACGGCATCGACACCAGCCGCACGCGGCCCTCGCGGGTCGCGGCGACCTGCACCGCGGGATCGATGCTGCGCGTGTTCTTGCGCGCACGCAGGGTGAGCGCGATCGCGGCGATGATCGCGACCAGCAGGATCACCGCCGCGAGCTCGAACGGATACAGGTATTCGGTGTACAGCACCATGCCGATCGCACGGGTGTTGCTGTAGCCCTCGGCGACCTCGGGCGGCGGCGGCCGCATCTCCAGGCCGAAGTACGGGCCCATCAGCGTCGCGCCCATGATCCCGAGCAGCAGCACGGCCACCGGCAGCGCGATCGGCAGGATGTTCCAGAAGCCCTCGCGCAGCCGGTCGACGTTGATGTCCAGCATCATGATCACGAACAGGAACAGCACCATCACCGCGCCCACGTAGACGAGGATCAGGGTGATCGCGAGGAACTCGGCATGCAGCAGCAGCCACAGGCCGGCGGCCGAGGCGAACGCCAGCACCAGGAACAGCGCGGCATGCACCGGGTTGCGCGCGGTGATCACGCGCAGTGCGGACAGCACCAGCACCGTCGCCAGCACGAAGAACACGATCGACGGGAAGTTCATCGGGCCGCCCTCGCCGGCACTTGGCCGGCCGCCATGTCAACGGTAGTTCGCATCGGCCATCCTGTCGCGCGCGATCTGGTCTTCACAGCGGTCGCCGATCGCCAGCAGCATTTCCTTGGTGTAGACGAGGTCGCCACGGCGCTCGCCGTGGTACTCGAGCGTGCGCGTCTCGACGATCGAATCCACCGGGCAGGACTCCTCGCACAGGCCGCAGAAGATGCACTTGGTGAGGTCGATGTCGTAGCGGGTCGTGCGCCGGGTACCGTCGTCGCGCACCTCGGACTCGATGGTGATCGCCATCGCCGGGCAGACCGCCTCGCACAGCTTGCAGGCGATGCAGCGTTCCTCGCCGTTCGGGTAGCGGCGCAGCGCATGCAGGCCGCGGAAGCGCGGGCTCTGCGGCGTCTTCTCCTCCGGGTACTGCACGGTGATCTTGCGTGCGAACAGGTTGCGCCCGGTCAGCATCATCCCGCGAAGCAGTTCGAGCAGCAGGAAGGAACGGAAGAAGCTCTGGATGCGGTTGATCATCGGGTGTCTCCGCGCGTCTCCATGCTCAGAACCACCAGTTGAAGGGGGGCCAGGTGCGCACCGGTTCCATCATCGCCACGCCAACGACCATGATCCACACCAGGGTCAGCGGGATGAACACCTTCCAGCCCAGGCGCATGATCTGGTCGTATCGGTAGCGCGGGAAGGTGGCCCGCAGCCAGAGGAAGCAGAACAGCACGAACGCGATCTTGATGAACAGCCAGTGCGCGCCGGGCGCGAACAGCAGCCCGACCACCGGGATCGCGGCGAGCGAATCGACCTGCACCGGTGGCAGCCAGCCGCCGAGGAACATCAGCGCGGCCAGCGCCGAGATCAGGATCATGTTCGCGTATTCGGCAAGGAAGAACACGGCGAACGCGGTGCCCGAGTATTCGACATGGAAGCCGGCGACGATCTCGGACTCGCCCTCGGCGACGTCGAACGGCGCCCGGTTGGTCTCGGCTACGCCGGCGATGAAGTAGACCAGGAACAGCGGGAACAGCGGCAGCAGGTTCCAGCTCCAGAAGCCGCCCCCGGTCTGCGCACGCACGATCTCGCCCAGGTTCAGGCTGCCCGACACCATCAGCACGCCGACCAGCGCGAAGCCCATCGCGATCTCGTAGGACACGATCTGCGCCGCCGAGCGCATCGCGCCGAGGAAGGCGTACTTCGAGTTCGACGCCCAGCCGGCGACGATCACCCCGTAGACGCCCATCGAGGTCAGCGCCAGCACGTAGAGCAGGCTGGCGTCGATGTCGGCGAGCACCGTCTCCGGCCCGAACGGCAGCACCGCCCATGCGGCCAGCGCCGGCATGATGGACAGCGTGGGCGCGATCAGGAACAGGAACCGGTTCGACCCGGTCGGGACGATGATCTCCTTGAAGATCAGCTTGAACACGTCGGCGAACGGCTGCGCGAGGCCGGCCGTCCAGCCCATGCCGAAGGCCATCACCCGGTTCGGGCCGATGCGCAGCTGCATGTAGCCGATCACCTTGCGCTCGGCCAGCGTGAGGAAGGCGACGCAGATCGTGATCGGCAGCACGATCGCCAGGATCTTCACCAGGGTCCAGACCACTGGCCAGGCGGGGCCGAGGAGGTTCTCGAAGAATTCCATCGCGGCCTCCTCAGCTCACCGTCTCGGCGGGCACGGCCGGGGCCGGCGCCGGGACGCGTTCGATCGCGAGGGCGGCGGGTCCGCAGGCCGCACCGAGCGGGAAGGTGGCGGCATGGCCCGCCGGCAGCAGCAGGCAACCCGGTGGCAGGCTCGGGTCGAACGCAGCCGGGAACACCAGGCTCGCCTGGCCCGCGGCGATGCGCAGCGAATCGCCCGCCTGCAGGCCCGCCCGCTGCCAGAGATCGGCGGACAGTACCGCCGTCAGCGGAGCCGCGTCGCGCGTCTTCTGCAGCGGCGGCGAGCGGCGCGCGAGCGCGTCCGCATCGTGGATCCGCACGGGGGCCACGCGCTCGATGCCGGCCGGCGCGGCGGCGGTGGCGTCGACCGCCAGCGGCGATGCGAGGGCATTGTCGCAACCGGGCACGGGCAGGCCGTCGAGCGCAAGCCCGGCGCGCACCGCCTCTGAGGAGTCCTGGTCGAAGCCGGGCAGGTCGAGCAGGTTGCCGAGCACGCGCAGCACCTTCCAGGCCGGGCGGGTGTCGCCCAGCGGCCGGACCACGCCGGCAAAGGCCTGCGCACGACCTTCGGTGCTGACGAAGGTGCCGGCAGTCTCGGTGAACGGTGCAGTCGGCAGGATCACTTCCGCGTAGTCGAGGGCCCGGTGCTCGAATGGCGACAGCGCGACCACGAACTCGGCCGCCTTCATCGCCGCCAGCGCCGCGGCACCGTCGGCGCAATCCAGTTCCGGCTCCGCACCGAGCAGCAGGTAGGCCTTGCGCGGCGCGGCGATCATCGCCTGGGCGTCGAGCCCGCCCGCGCCGGGCAGTGCCCCGGCCAGCACCGCGCCCACGCTGTTGGCGGCGGCGCCGAGGTGGCCGAAACGAGCGCCGGTGCAGGTGGCCAGCGCCTGCGCCAGCACTTCCAGCTCCGCGAACCGGGGATGCTGCGCGGCGAGGTTGCCGAGCCAGACGATGCCGCGCTCGGCACGCGCCAGGTCTTCGCCCACCGCCCGTGCCGCGTCTGACACGACCAGCGGATCCAGGGCGGCGGCCAGCGTGGCCGGCAGCGCCGCGCCTTTCGCGGCGGCCGCGGCCTTAACGACCTGGGCCAGGGCGGACACCATTGCCGACGGCGCCACCACGGTCTCGCTCGCCAGCGGCATCATCGGATCCTGCGCGAGCGGGTTGAGCAGGTGCACCCGCGACTGCCGCTTCACCGCCTGGCGCATGCGCTGCGCGAGCAGCGGATGGTCCTTGCGCAGCACGCTGCCCACCACCAGGAAGGCATCCGCCTGGCCGACCTCGGCCACCGGCAGCCCGAGCCAGGGCGCGCCCTTGCGGGCGCCGTCGAGCCGGAAGTCGACCTGCCGCAGCCGGTGGTCGACGTTCCCGGAGCCCAGCCCGCGCACCAGTTTCGCGAGCAGGTGCAGTTCTTCCACCGTCTGGTGCGGCGTGGCCAGCGCCCCGATCGATGCCGGGCCATGGCTGGCGACGATCGACTTCAGGCGGCTGGCGACATGGTCGAGCGCCTGCTGCCAGTCGACCTGCTGCCACTGGCCGTCGCGCCGGAGCAGCGGGCGCGGCAGGCGCAGTTCCGAGTTGAGCGCCTCGTAGGAGAAGCGGTCCTTGTCGGAGATCCAGCATTCGTTGACCGCTTCGTTCTCGAGCGGCAACACGCGCAGCACGCGGTTGCCCTTCACCTGCACCATCAGGTTGGCGCCGAGGCTGTCGTGCGGGCTGACCGACTTGCGGCGGGTCAGTTCCCAGGTGCGGGCGGTGAAGCGGAACGGCTTGGAGGTCAGCGCACCCACCGGGCAGATGTCGATCATGTTGCCCGACAGTTCCGAATCGACGGTGCGCGCGACGAACGGCATGATCTCGCTGTGCTCGCCGCGCCCGGCCATGCCGAGTTCCATCACCCCGGCGATCTCCTGGCCGAAGCGCACGCAGCGCGTGCAGTGGATGCACCGCGTCATGTCGGTCGCGATCAGTGGCCCGAGGTTCTTGTTCGGCACCACGCGCTTCATCTCGTCGTAGCGCGACTCGCTCGCGCCGTAGCCGACAGCGAGGTCCTGCAGCTGGCATTCGCCGCCCTGGTCGCAGATCGGGCAGTCGAGCGGATGGTTGATCAGCAGGAACTCCATCACGCCCTTCTGCGCCTGCACGGCCTTGGGCGAATGGGTGAACACCTTCATGCCTTCAGTGACCGGCGTCGCGCAG
>JAJTGU010000090.1 GCA_021297985.1 Rubrivivax sp. | reverse complement strand
GCGTGCGGCAGCGCGCGCAACAAGCCGCAGTTTTTTTGTGCCTTATCGCGCTTCAGTGGCGCCGCCAAGTGCCGAAGTTGCACTCACTGGCATTGCTCCCACACGGGCGCTTGCCAGCGCCGCGGTGCCCTGACGCACCGGTCCAACACCCTATTGCCCTGGAGCCGCCTCGATGTTTCGCAACCTCACCCTGACCCTCGCCCTGGCGTCCGCCGCCACGCTGGCACTGGCCAACCCGCAAGCCACGATCGCCGACCTGGACTCGCGCCTCAAGCAGATCGGCGCGCCGAAGGTCGAAGGCACCGACACCGTGGCCGGCAAGACCGTCCCGGCCATGTTCTTCGGTGATCGAAAGCTGAACAACAACTATGACGTCGTCGACGCCATTCGTCGCGCGCATGGCGCCACCGCCACGATCTTCGTCAAGGACGGCGAAGAGTTCGTGCGCGTCTCGACCAATGTGCTGACACCCGAAGGCAAGCGCGGCATCGGCACCCAACTGGCCCGCAATGCGGCCTACGCCAACATCGTCAAGGGCCAGTCGTACTGCGGCCCGATCGACGTGCTCGGCACGGCCTTCGACGCTTGCTACAACCCGATCAAGAACGCCAAGGGCGACGTGATCGGCATCACCTACGTCGGCCACAAGAAGTAAACCTGGCTCTGTCCACCCCCTGACGGAGACTCCGATGTCGAACGTCCTGGCCCGCTGGGCCGCACCGATCCGCGCCCGGTTCGCCGGGCTTCGCACACGCTCTCAACTGCTGCTGGCCTTCGGGGTGGTCCTCCTCATGACGGCCGCCGTCGGCGCCGCTGGCTTGATGGGGCTGCAACGGGTGTTCGGCCAGGCCAACGACCTGGCAGTCACATGGCTGCCCGGCGCGGCGCACCTGTCGGCCAGCAAGGCGGCGTTGCTGGAGTCCCGGGACTACGAGAGCCGCCACAGCCGCACCACCGACAAGAGCTACCACGCCGAGTACGAGCAGAAGCTGGCCGCCGCGAACGGCCGGTTCGAGAAGGAGCTCGAAGCCTGGCATCTCCTGGGCCAGAGCAAGGGCAAAGGCAACGATGAAGTGGCGGCCGTGCGCAAGGCCTGGACCGCCTACGGCAAGATGCAGCAGACCGTGGTCAAGCTGGGCCGCGAGGGTGCCAGCCAGGACGCGGCCGACATCAGCGACGGCGGCTCCAGTTCGGCTTTCGACGACACCGTGATCGCTGCTGACAAGCTCTGGAAGCTGAATTTCGAGGCGGGCAAGGAAGCCAGCCTGATGGCGGATGCTGCCTACACCCGGTCTTTTCTGGTCATGGCCGGAGCCCTGGCGACAGCGCTTCTGGTCGGGGTCGCGCTGGCCATGCTCGTCTCGGCGAACGTGTTGCGACGCCTGGGTGGTGAGCCCGCCGAGGCGGCTGCGGTGGCACGTGCCGTTGCCGAAGGCGACCTCGTCCGACCGATCACCCTGCGCCCTGGCGACACCACCAGCCTGATGGCTCAGTTGCGTTCGATGCAGACCAGTCTGGCCACGGCTGTTGCCGCTGTCCGGGTGGGTTCGGAAGGTGTTGCCACTGCGAGTGCGCAGATCGCCTCCGGCAATCAGGACCTGTCGGCTCGTACCGAGCGCCAGGCCAGTGCGTTGCAGCAGACCGCGGCAACGATGGACGAACTCGGCTCGACCGCCCGAACCACGGCCGACAACGCCCGCCAGGCCAACGAGCTTGCGCTGGGTGCGTCCGCGGTCGCGACTCGCGGTGGCTCGGTGGTCGGCGAAGTGGTCGACACGATGCGCGGCATCCAGGAGTCTTCGCGGCGCATCGGCGAGATCATCGGGACGATCGATGGCATTGCCTTCCAGACCAACATCCTGGCCCTCAACGCCGCTGTCGAGGCGGCCCGGGCCGGCGAGCAGGGCCGTGGCTTCGCGGTCGTGGCCAGCGAGGTGCGTTCGCTCGCCCAGCGCAGTGCCCAGGCCGCGCGCGAAATCAAGCAACTCATCGCCACCAGTGTCGAGCGGGTCGAGGCCGGCAACGTCCAGGTCGGCCGCGCCGGCGAGACCATGCACGAGATCGTGAACTCGATCCAGCGCGTCACCGCCATCGTTGGCGAGATCAGTTCGGCCAGCCACCAGCAGAGTGCCGGCGTCGCCCAGGCCAGCCAGGCGGTCGCGCAGATCGACCAGACCACCCAGCAGAACGCCGCCCTGGTCGAAGAAAGTGCCGCCGCGGCCGAGAGCCTGAAGCAGCAGGCTGCCCAGTTGCAGCAGTCGGTGGCGGTCTTCCGCCTCGCGACGGGTTGATCGCGCGGCCTCAGAGCGGGTTGCCGCTGCGCTGCCGAGCCGTCGGGCCGTCGGGCGCTTGGCGCCCGGCCCGGCGCACTACGGTTGACGCATGACTGTCGACTGGCCTTCCTTCACCCCCATTGCCGCGCTCGCAGGCGGGGTCCTCATCGGCGCCGCCTCGGCGATCTACGTGCTGCTGAGCGGTCGCATTGCCGGCATCACCGGCATCCTGGCCGGTCCGCTGCTGGCGCTGGCGCAACGCCGGCCGCTGGCGGCGCAGCGGCCCCAGTTGCTGTTCCTGGTGGGGCTGCTGGCGGCACCGCTAGTGTGGGGGCTTTTCGCGCCGATGCCCGAGGCCACGTTGTCGGCCGGCACCGGCGTGCTCGTCGTGGCCGGTCTGCTGGTGGGCGTGGGCACGCGGCTGGCCAACGGCTGCACCAGTGGCCATGGCGTGTGCGGCCTGGCGCGGTTGTCGTTGCGCTCGTTGGTCAACGTGCTCGTGTTCATGGGCGCGGGCTTTGCCACGGTGTATGCGATGCGCCATCTGCTGGGGAGTTGAGCATGGACCGCACGCTCAAGGCCGTGGCGCCGCTTCTGGCGGGCCTGGTGTTCGGCATCGGGCTCATTGCAGCCGGCATGACCGACCCGGCCAAGGTGCTGGCCTTCCTCGACCTCGCCGGCGCCTGGGACCCGAGCCTGGCGCTCGTGATGGGCGGCGCCATCGCCGTCGCGCTTGTCCCTTTCGGCTGGGCCAAGCGCCACCGCCGCACCGTCATCGGTGAGCCCATGCAGTGGCCGGCCGCGCGTGGCATCGATGCTCGGCTGCTGGGCGGCGGCGCCCTGTTCGGCATCGGCTGGGGCCTGGCGGGCCTGTGCCCGGGCCCGGCCGTGGTGGCCCTGGCCGCAGGGCTGGAAGGGGTGTGGGTCTTCGTGCTCGCCATGCTGGCCGGCCTGCTGGCGGTGGACCTTGTCGATGCCCGCCGCTGAGCGCCCCGTGGACCTGCTCTTCCGCCAGTTGGCCGACGCCACCTCGTCCACCTGGGCCGACCTGCTGGCCTTCACGGGCGACGCGCTGCTCATCCGAGGCTGCGGCCGCACCGATTTCCAGCAAGGCAGCGCGCAGCGCCTGTTCCAATCGGTGCACGACTACAAGGGCAACACCGTCGGCAGCGTGGCCGGGGAACGGCGCTGGACGAGCGGCGGCGCCAGCGCAGAGCGGGCCCTGTCGACTGCGACGTTCCATCCCTTCGGAAGGCGAACTTGACTTCGCTGAATGCCCTCGGCCAGCGTGAGCCACTGCGCTGCTTCCGGCCTGGCACCGCGCTGGGCCAGCAGCTGCGCCAACGCCGCCGCACTGGCGCCGAGCTCAGGGCTGAGCTCGGCGTCGAGCAAGGCGCGCTGCGTGGCGATGGCCGCGCGCAGCTCGGGCTCTGCCTCGGCCAGGCGCCCCATCTCCAGCAGCGCCACGCCTGCCAGTGACTGAGCCCGGGCCTGTCCCAGGGCGAAGGCGGGCCGCCCTGCGATCAGCGCCACCGTCTGCCGGGCCAGCGAAAGCGCGGCTTGTGCCTCACCCGCGGCCAGCGCGATTTCGGCCTGCAACTGCAAATGCAGGATGTGGCGTCGGAGGTGCCGACCCGTGCCTGGCGGGCCAGGCTCGTAGCGGTCGCTGAACTCGCGCGCCTTGCCGATGTCGCCAAGCGCCAATGCCAGCCGCGCCTGCAGCAGCGTGGCGCGCAGGTTCAACGGCCAACGCGTCAGGCCATGCTTGCGCGCAAGCAAGTCGGCCGTGGCGAGTTCACGTGCCGCCTCGTCGGGGCGGCCTTGTGCCAGGCGGATCGCTGCAGCATCGTCGCGCAGGTCTCGCTCGGTCTGCGGGTTGGCCACCAGGCGGCCTGCCGCCTGCAGCGCAGCGTCGTTCACATGTTGCGCCTGTTGAATCCGGCCGACGGCCAATAGGGCCTGCGCATGGTGCTTCATGGCATAGACGCTATTGGCTGAGGGCTGCGGCAGATCGCCCGCGTTGCGAAGGTAGGGCCTCTCCTCGGCCCATTGCACAGCCTCCATCGGCCGCGACACCGAGTTCAACGCAAACACCATGTCGGCCGCGGCGAAGAGCACCACGTCGGGCGTCTTCTCCTGCAGCCGCACCGCGGCGTCGTATGCCGCGCGGTAGCTGGCAAGGTAGCCGTCGAAGTCCAGCTCGGCCTCGCGCACCCGCGCCAGCCCGGCATGCATCTCGGGCAGGCGCAGCCGTGTGCCGGGCAGCGCCTGGCAGCAGCCGATGGCCTCCTGATAGGTTCGCGCCGACTCGGCCGTGCGCCCTTCGCCGCCCAGCTGGTCGGCGTAGGCATTCAGCGCCTCACTGAGCTCGTAGCTGGGGCCCAGGGGTCGCAGCACGGTCACCGCGTGCTCGATGTGGTTGCGCTGCGCGCCCACCGTGACGCCGCCATCGCGCTGCAGCAGACTCTGCCTGAGCGCCAGCCGTGCCAGCAGCCAGGGGTCGGGCCGGCTCACCTGCAGCAGCGCCTGCTCGGCGGCGGCCGCGGTCGCGACCGCCTCGTCGAGCCGCGCAACGCGCTGCTGCGCATCGCTCAGCACCAGCAGGCGTTCCACCAGCGAGACCCCGGGCTGGCCTGCGGCCTGGCGGGCCACCTCCACACCCAGCTGCGCCAGGCGCAAGGCTTCGTCATGCTGGCCGAGCTCGCGCTGCAGCGCGATCAGCGTGTCCACCAGCCTCAGCTTCACGGCCGGGTTGGCGTCCAACTCGCTGCCCACTCGCTGCACGGCGGCATCCAGCAGTTCGGCCGCCGTCGTCGCGCGGGCCGCAGCCGGGTCCGCACGGTCGGCCGAGTTGGTGCGAAAGATGTCCTCCATGAAGCCCTGCACCGCCTGCGCGTTGGCCGCCTCGGCGCGCGCCAGGCGCGCCTGCTCTTGTGCCGCGCGCGACTGCCACAGCGCCACCGTGAGGCCGCCAGCCAGCGCCAGCACGGCAGCCGCCGCACTGGCCATCGGCAGCGGGTGCCGCTGCGCCAGCTTGCGCAAGCGGTAGGCCAGCGAGTCGGGGCGCGCCAGCACGGGTTGTTCGTCACGGTAGCGACGAAGGTCGTCGGCCAGTTCGGCCACGCTGGCGTAGCGCTCGGCGAGGTCGTTCTTCAGCGCGCGGTTGAGCACGGCGTCTAGGTCGCCTTGCAACAGCCTGCGCAGCCGGGCGCCATCGGCGGTGCGGCTGGCCAGCGGCAGCGGGGCTTGCGTGGTGGCGAGTTGGATCTCGCCTGCGTTGACGCGCGCAAGCCTGTAGGGCCGGGCGCCCGCCAGCAGTTCATAGGCCACCACACCCAGGCTGTAGACGTCGCTGGCCGTGGTCAGCGGCTCGCCCCGCACCTGCTCGGGGCTGGCGTAGTCCAGCGTCAGGGCGCGCCCGCCGAGTTCGGTCAGCGCCGTGGCGTCGGCCCGTTCACCCTGCACCAGCTTGGCGATGCCGAAGTCCAGCAGCTTCACCTGCCCGTCATCGGTGACGAGGATGTTGCCGGGCTTCAGGTCGCGGTGGATCACCAGCCGGCTGTGCGCATAGGCCACCGCCTCGCACACCTGCAGCAGCAACTGCACGCGCTGCTTCACGTCCAGCGCCTTGTCGCGGGCATGCTCGTCGATGGGCTGGCCCTGCACGTACTCCAGCGCCAGCCAGGGCCGGCCCAGCGTGTCGACCCCGGCGTCGTACAGCCGCGCGATGTGCGGGTGTTCCAGCGTGGCCAGGATGTCGCGCTCCCGCGCCATGCGTTCGGCCAGGCCGCGCTGCCAGCTCAGCCGCGGCAGCTTCAACGCCACCTGGCGCTTCAAGCTGCCGTCGGCACGTTCGGCCAGCCACACGCTGCCCATGCCGCCTTCGCCGATCTCGCGCAGCAGCCGCCAGGGGCCGACCTCGGCGCCGATCTGGGCGCCGCTGGCGGCCGGGCCTGCAGGCGCCGCGCCCAACTTGGGCAGGGTGTGCATGAAGTCGCCGGTCTCGGCGCCACCCGTGGCGGACAGCAGCCGGGCCACGGTGTCCTTCAGCCCGGCAGCCTCAGCCGGCAAGGCGGCGAGCCAGGCGCCGCGCTCCGCGGGCGGCAGGTCCAGCGCCTCGTCGAGCAGCCGGTTGAGGGCCGGCCAGTCGGCCTGCAAGTCGGACAGGGGCTTCATGGGTTCACGGCCTTGGCCGATGCGAGTCGAGTCTGCCATCTCATCCTGATGACAGTACTCCAGACGCGGCAGAGGCGGTGTCGGCGGTTACGGCACCCAGGGCCGCCACTGTCATGGCGCTGATGCTGCCACCCGCTTGGCTGGGGTGCGGTTGCGGCGTTGCCAGCGTGCCAGCATCAACGCTCCGGTCGAGCCCGCCATGGCAGCCAGCACCAGGGCCGGTGCGACACCCCAATGTGGCGCCGCCCACGCGAAGCTGCAGAGGAACAAGGCCTTGGCCAGCACGCCGACCCCATAGCCCGAGACGAACCCCGGCAATGCCACAGGCCCGCCCGTTCGCCGCAGGTGCACCAGCGCGCAGGCCGAAATCAGCGGCAGCGTCGACAGCACACCCGACCAGTAAGGTCCGACCCTCAGCGCCATCAAGGCCACCGTCGCGCTGACGACGCCGGCCAGCGCCGCCGTGACCCAGGGCTCGCCGGCCATCGCGCTCGGGCTGCGAGTCGGGAGACCGCCAGCGCCTGCATCGATGCCTGGGGCGGGACCGGCTCGCCCGGGACTGCCGAGCCACCACAGGACGAACAGACAAGACAGGGCAGCGGCCACCAGCGCCAGGCCCGGCCGTGCTTGCAAGCCCTGCAGCAGGCTCACCGCCAGCCAGGCCGTCAGCACCGCCCCCGCCAGACTGGTGGCCGCCCCGAAGCGCCGCGCCAGCAGCACGAAGCTGGCCGCAAACCAGGGCGCCATGGCGCAGGCGGCCGCGCTGCCCACCGCGCTGTGCACGGCAAAGTCGACGCCCTGCTCCTGCGCCACCCACAGCAGGGCCGGCACGGTGATGACGGGCAGCCCGGCCAGCAGCCCGGCGGCCCGGCGGCCCATCAGCCGCGCCACCATCAGCACCGCCGCCACCGTCATCGCCGTCAGCACGGCCTTGTAGGTCCAGTCCATCGCCGCCCCTGCCTGAGGACCCCCTGGAAATCAGGCGGTCCTGCCTGGGGTTACGTCGTGACCCCGGCAATCCGGACAGGCCGTCGCGTGCAAGCTCCTTCAGGGCGATGAGGCCAGCGACTGCATCCGGTCGCCTTGGCACAGGCAGGGCTTCAGGGGCGCAGGGCGGCCGCGAGCAGCAGGCGTGCCTTTTCCCAGTCGCGGCGCACGGTGCGGTCGGTCACCCCCATGGCGTCGGCGATCTCCTGGTCGGTCATGCCGGCGAAGTAGCGCATCTCCACCACCCGGGCCAGCCGCGGATCGAGCCGTGCCAGGTCGGCCAGCGCGGTGTCGACATCGAGGATCTCTTCCTCAGGCAGTCCCACCAGCTCGGCCACGCCCGTGGCCAGCGTGACGTGCAACGCATCGCCCCCCCGCCTCTCGCGGCTGGCGGCGCGCACGGTGTCGACGATGACCGAGCGCATGGCGGTGGCGGCGTAGGCCAGGAAGTGGTTTCGGTCGGTCGGCGCCAGGCGCTTGGCCGCCAGCAGCTTGAGGTAGCACTCATGCACCAGCACAGTGGTTTGCATCGACGTGCCGCGTACATGGCCAGCCAGGCGCACGTGGGCGATGCGCTGCAGTTCCGGGTACAGGCGCTCGAAGACCTCGTCCAGCGCGCCGCGTTCGCCTGCCCGTGCCTTGTCCAGCAAGGCGGTGATGTCACCCAATCGGCACTCCCGCGCTGCAATCCGGCGCAGCGCCCCGGGCATGCTAACTGGGGTCACGGCGGGGCGCCGGGCCCGGAGCGCGCCCATGTCCGGGTCGTGCGGTCGACGACGTATCCGGGGTAGGCGGTCGCATGGGGCGACCCCGACCCCCGACCCGGAATCCGCCATGAACACCACCGCGCCGACCCCCCGTCCGAACCTACATGCCGCAGACGCATCCGGCTCCAGCACCACCCGCCGCGTACGAGGAGCGGTGCTGGTGGTGGGCGGCATGCAGCTCTGGCGCCAAGGGCGCTACCACCCCTGGTTCTCCCGCATCGCGGGGGCCATGGCGGTGGTCACGGTGGTGGGCATCTACCGCCTGAACAACGTCTTCGCCTGATCGACAGGATCCGAGCCCAGCGCGCCCAGGTGCCGCTCACGGACGCCAGCACGGCGTGCTCGGATCCGCCGTCAAGGCAGCACGATCACCGCGCTGGCATCCATGACCTTGGCATCCTGGCCTTCGCGGCCGCCGCCGATGGCAAAGGCAGCCGGTTCGGGCGACAGCTTGCGGTAGCCGCCGTCGTAGTCCCAGGTCGTGACGTAGAGCCGGGCACCCGACAGGCCGGTCGGCGCGCCAAGGGCCCGCGCCGGGATCGTGAAGGTGACCGTATTGGCGCTCACGTCCACCGCGATGCTGGCCGCCGCGGCGGCTGGCGTGCCTTCGTGGTCGGCACTGGCGCCTTGTGGACCGAACAGGGCGTTGCTCCATCCGCCCGCACGCAGCCGCAGGTGCCAGCGCATGCCATCGGGCAGGCGGGACGCCTGCAGCGGCATCAGTGTGGCGCCCCCTTCTCGACCGGGCAGCTCGAGATAGGCCGTGATCGCGACATGGTCGAACCCGTTGGCCGGGCTCCAGACCGTGGTGATGCGATTCAGCGTCAGCTCCACGCGCAGCGCGCCACCGGCGCCGAACACGCGGACCCGGCGCAGGTCCATCTGCCGGTTGTCGCCCCAGCTCGGGTCGGTCGGATAGACGTAGCGGCCGTCGGGGCCGCGGTCGTCGCCGGCCGGGTCGGCCACGTCGGCGAGCAGGCTCCACGGCCGGTCGACGCGGAAGGTCTGCGCCGGTGCGGCCACGCGGCTGCCCGCGTCCCACAAGGCGACGCGGTGGGTCACCGCCGGATCGACCATCGCCGAGGTGTCGACCTGGGCCTGCCAGCGACCGTCGGCCCCGGGGGTCACACGCTGCGCCGCCGAAAGGTCGCCATCGACCACCAGCCAGTGCGGCCCCGGCCCCTGGGCCCGCCCGCCGACCGCGAAGTCACCCGCCTGCACCGGCTGCGCGATGGCCTCCAGGGTCGGAGCCATCGGGGCGACCGCTGGCGCCACGGCGGTGGTCGCGCCCGAGACGGTCCAGACCCAGCCGGCACGTGCCGGCAGTTCCAGGCTGACCCGGCCGCCGTCCCCGACCGTCAGTTCCGGCGGCGTTCCGTCGATGCCGAAGCGCCCGCGCAGAACGGTCCCGGCCGGCAGCCCGGTCTCCAGGTTGTCGACCAGCACCGTCGAGGCGCTGGTGTTGGCCGCGACGATGGCGCTTCGGCCCTGGTAGGCCAGGCGCCACGCCACCGCACCGGCCTGCGCAGCGTTGGAATGAAGCACGCTGGCCTGCCCGCGCGAGAACACCGTGTCGCTGCGCCGCAGGGCCGCCAGCGCGGCGAGGTGGCGGTACAGCGGCGTGCCGGTGTCGAATCGGTCGCGCCCGCCCGAGCCCCAGCCGCTGGCGAACATCGACGCGCGGGGCTCGGTGAACCCCTGCTCGGTGCCGTAGTAGACGACCGGGATGCCGGGCAGCGTGAACATCGCCAGCAGCGCCTGCTTGAGCGCCTGCTCGCTGCCGCCCGCGAGGAATCGATCGACATCGTGGTTGTCGATGAAGTTGACCATCCGGTGCGGGTCACGGTGCACGCGGGCGAGCGCAGTGATGCGGTGGCCCAGTTCGGCCGTCGGCCGGCCACGCGCAAACGCGTCGTTCAGTGCACCGTAGAGCGGAAAGTTCAGCATCCCCGGCATCCGCGGCGTGCCGCGTTCGGTGCTGGCGTAACGCTCGATCTTGAGGGCCTGGCGGTCATCGAAAGGCTTGTCGATGCCGAAGCCTTCGCCGAAGACATGGAACTCGCGCCGGCCGGTCCGCCGCGCGACCTCGGCCATCCCGGGTGCAGCGCGGTCGCGGGAGCGCATGAAGTCGTCGAAGAACTCCGGCTCGACGTAGAACGCGGTGTCGACCCGGAAGGCATCGACCCCCACCTCGCGGATCCAGTAGCCGAAGCTGTCACGCAGGGCCTGCCGCACGGCCGGGTGGGTGGTGTTCAGGTCATCCAGGCCGCCCATCTGGAAACGCAGTTCCTGGTCCGGGTTGGAATAGTCCGCGATCGCCGGTGTCCAGTGGTAGATCGCGGCCGCACGGTGGCGCGGATTGCGGGCGTCGTTCTGGTCGAAGGGCGGCTGCGTGGGCCGCGTCACCGGCAAGGACGTCGCGTTGGCGATCCAGCTGGCCTCGGGCCGGTCGGCGCGCCAGTCCGGCGAAAAGCCGAAGAAGTTTCCGGTGTGGTTGACGACGATGTCCTGCACCAGGTACATGCCGCGCCGGTGCAGCGCGTCCGAGAGGCGGCGGTAGTCCGCCAGCGTGCCGAGGTGCTTGTCCACGCGCTTGAAGTGCTCGGTCCAGTAGCCGTGGTAGCCGCTGTAGCCGATGGCGCTGTCCCACCACTGGTTGGCCACCGGTGGCGTAATCCAAACCGCCGTGGCCCCGAGGCCCTGGATGTAGTCCAGCCGCTGGCGCAGCCCGGCGAGGTCGCCGCCCTGGTACTTGCTGCGCTCGCCGGGCTTGAACTCGCCTGCACCCTGGTCGTTGTTGCTCGGGTCGCCGTCGGCAAAGCGGTCGGTGACGACGAAGTAGATGATCTGGTCGCGCCAGTCGGGGCTGGGCACGTGCAGCTTCAAGCCGCTCTGCGCCGCCGCAACACCGGTGAACAGCACGGCGGCAAGGCTCAACCCCATCGAAGCACGCATCTTCAGTCCTCAAGCAGGAAGGCAACGCCAGGTCGCTTCGCGCCGCCCGGAAGCGGCCGCGGCTGACCTGCGCATCGAGACCACCCGATCCCGATCCGTTGAATGATGCCGCAGAGCATCCGGGCCTGGCCCGACACGAGCCTTGTCCGCTTCGGGTCAAACGGGCTGCACGCCGCAGCGCTATCGTCGGTCCATGTCCGCCACCGACTTGTCCTCGCATCCCTCGGATCCGCGCGCCTTCCTGCGGCGTCTGTTCGACGCCGCGATCGCCAGCGCTCAGCCTGCGCTGTGCGTGCCGCCGCACCTGCCGCATCCGGACGAGCTCGGCGCATCCGGCCGGCTGATCGTCATCGGCGCCGGAAAAGCCTCGGCCGCGATGGCGCGTGCGGTCGAAGACCACTGGACCGGTCCGCCCGAACGCCTGCGGGGACTCGTCGTCACCCGTTACGGCTACGAGGTGCCGTGCAAGCGCATCGAGATCCTGAGCGCCGCCCACCCGGTGCCGGATGCCGCCGGCCTGGCCGCCGCCCAACGGATGCTGCAGTTCGTCGGGGGGCTGCGCAGCGATGACATCGTGCTGGCCTTGATCTCCGGTGGCGGCTCGGCGCTGCTGCCGCTGCCGCTGCCCGGCCTGACGCTGGAGCACAAGCAGGCCGTCAACCGGGCGCTGCTCGCCAGCGGGGCGACGATCTCCGAGATGAACTGCGTGCGCCGCCACCTGTCGGCCATCAAGGGCGGCCGCCTGGCCACGGCCTGCGCTCCGGCCCGGGTGCGCACGCTGCTGCTGTCGGACGTGCCGGGGGACGACCCGATCGACATCGCCTCGGGCCCGACCGTGGCCGACCCGACGACCTGCGCCGACGCGCTGGCCATCGTCGCCCGCCACGGCATCGTGCTGCCAGCGGAGGTGCGTGCGGTGCTCGAAACCGGCACCGGCGAGAGCCCCAAGCCCGGCGATCCGCGGCTGGCGGGAGGCGAGCAGCGCATGGTCGCGACACCGCAGATGGCGCTGGAAGCCGCCGCCTCCGCCGCACGTGCCGAGGGCGTTGCGGTGCACATCCTGTCCGATGCCATCGAGGGCGAGGCCCGCGATGTCGGCAGCGTGCTGGGTGCGCTGGCACGCCAGGTCGCGGGTCGCGGCCAGCCGTTCCCCCGGCCTTGCGTGCTGCTCTCCGGTGGCGAGACCACCGTCACGCTGCGTGGCCAGGGCCGCGGCGGACGCAACGTCGAATGCCTGCTGGCGATGGCGATTGCCTGCCAGGGCGACGTCCGCATCCATGCGCTGGCCGGCGACACCGACGGCGTCGACGGTGCCGAGGAGATCGCCGGCGCCACCTTCGGCCCCGAGACCCTGGCCCGGGCCTGGGCCGCCGGACTCAAGCCCCGCGATTCACTGGCCGCCAACGACGGCCACGGGTTCTTCCAGTTCCTTGGCGAGTCGGTCGTGACCGGGCCGACGCTGACCAACGTCAACGACTTCCGGGCAATCCTGATCGGTCCTTGATCCGGCCCGTCCGGCCCGTTTGGCCCGTTTGGCCGCTGGCCAGCAGCATCACCGGCAACAGGCCGACCGCCACGATGGCCAATGCGGGCAGGGCGGCCTCGGCCAGGCGTTCGTCGCGTGCCAGGTTGTAGGCCACGACCGCCAGCGTGTCGCTGCCGAACGGTCGCAGCAGCAGCGTCGCCGGCAGTTCCTTCATGGTGTCGACAAAGACCAGCAGCAAGGCCGCCAGCGTCGCGCGCTGGAGCAGCGGCAGATGGATGTGGCCAAACAGCCGCAGCGAGCCGGCCCCGAGCAGGCGGGCCGAGTCGTCCAGGCTGCCGGGCAGCCGCGCATAGCCTGCCGCGACCGACTGTTGGGCCACGGCGCAGAAGCGCAGCGTGTAGGCCAGCAGGAGGGCCGCCACCGTTCCGGTGGCCACGGCCGTGACCGGCGCCTGCGGGATGGCCGCCTGCAGCGCCCCCAGGGGCAACAACACACCCACCGCGATGACGACACCCGGCAAGGCGTAGCCCAGGCCCAGCAGACGGCCCAGGAAGGCCAGCAGACCCCCGCGTCGCTGTCGCTGCCGGTCGCCGCGCAGCACAAAGGCCAGCGTCAACGCCAGCACGGTGGCGATGGCGGCGGCACTGGCGGCCAGCTGGAAGCTGCTCAGCGCCCAGCCCGCAAAACGCGCCCAGGGCAGACCGAAGTCGCCGTACTGGGCCTCCCGCCAGACCAGCCTCAGCAGCCAGGCCACCGGCAGGACGAAACCCAGCAGCACCGGCGTGCCACACAACAGCCAGGCCACAAGCGTGCCGCGCCGACCCAGGCGCGGCGGCCGGGCCTCGCGGCTCTCGTCGCTGCCGGCTCCGGCCAGCCGGGCCGACGCGAACTGCATCCGCGCCTGGGCCCGCTGCTCGACCCACAGCAGCAAGGCCACGACCAGCAGCAGAAGAGATGCCAGCTGGGCCGCTGCGGTGCGGTCGCCCAGCACGCTCCAGGCGCGATAGACCCCGGTCGAAAACGTCGCGAGGCCGAAGTAGGCGGCCACGCCGTAGTCGGCCAGCGTCTCCATGACCGCCAGGGCGACCCCGGCGGCCAGCGCCGGTCGTGCCATCGGCAGGGCAACGCCCAGCACCCTGCGGCGCATCGGCGCCCCGAGCAATCGCGCCGCTTCCATCAGGCGCACCGCCCGCTCGCCCAGCGCACCCCGCACCAGCAGGTAGACGTAGGGGTAGAGGCAGAAGACGAACAGCACCATGGCGCCAGGCAGGCTGCGCACTTCGGGCCAGAGCGCGCCGCGCAGCCCCAGGGCGTCGCGCAGGCCGGTCTGCAAGGCGCCGCTGGGCTGCAGCGCGTCGGTCGCGGCGTAGGCCAGCACATAGGCCGGCATCGCCAGGGGCAACAGCAACAGAACCTCGAAGAGCCGCCGGCCACGCCAGTCAAACAAGGCGACTGCCGCCGCCGTTGCGGTGCCGACAACCGCGACACCGCCCCCGACGACCAGCGCCACCGCCAGGGAGGTGAGCGCGTACTCAGGCAGGACCGTGCTGGCCTGGTGGCGCAGAACCGCCCAAGCACCCGCGTCGACCGCCGCCCAGGAGGCCAGGACCGCCAGCACCGGCAGGACCAGCAGCAGGCACAGCAGCACCAGCACGCCGCGCCCGGTCGCGCGCAGAACCGGTCGGATCATCGCCGGCCCGCCTGCCACCACCCCGTCAGGATCGGCCTGGGCACGAAGAGTTGAATACGAACGATGCTCATTTGTCTTTGCTGATTATGATGACGCCATGTTCCTGGACATCGCGAAAGTCACGGTGCGCTATGGCCGTGCAGGCGGCTCGCTCCCCGCGCTGACCGGCGGCCGGCACGCGCCCGCCCGTCCCGCCGTGGACGGCGCCAGCCTGACGCTGGACGCCGGGCAGATTGGGGTGCTGATCGGCCCTTCGGGCTGCGGCAAGACCTCGTTGCTGCGTGCGGTGGCCGGGCTGGAGCCCTTGGCCGAAGGACAGGTCCGGATCGCGGGCGAGACGCTGTCGGATGCCGCGCTGGGTGTGCACCTCGCGCCCGAGGCACGGCGCATCGGCATGGTGTTCCAGGACTTTGCGCTGTTTCCGCACCTCTCGGTGGCCGACAACGTGGCCTTCGGCGTCGCCGCGCTGCCACGCGCTGCACGCCAGGACCGCGTGCGCCAGATGCTCGACCTGGTCGGTCTGGCGCATGCCGCCGATCGCGCGCCGCACCAGCTGTCCGGTGGGCAGCAGCAACGCGTCGCGCTGGCCCGGGCGCTGGCGCCGCAACCCCGGTTGCTGCTGCTCGACGAACCGTTTTCCAGCCTCGACGTCGACCTGCGCGAACGCCTGGCCCAGGAGGTGCGCGCGATCCTCAAGGCCAGCGGCACCACGGCACTGCTCGTCACCCACGACCAGCTCGAGGCCTTTGCGATGGCCGATGTCGTCGGCGTGATGAACGATGGCCACCTGGAACAGTGGGCCGAGCCCTACGTGCTGTACCACCGGCCGGCGAGCCGGTTTGTCGCCGGCTTCATCGGCCACGGCGTGTTCGCGCCGGCCCGGGTGATGGTCTGCAATGCCGGGCTGTGCGTGGCCACGCCGCTGGGTGAGCTGCACGACCACGACACCCACTACTACCGCGACCATGGCCCCCACGGCCTGCAGCAGGGCCAGGACATCGAGGTCCTGCTGCGTGCCGACGACATCGTGCACGACGACGCCAGCCCGGTGCGCGCGCTGATCGAGCGCAAGGCGTTCCGCGGCTCGGAGTTCCTCTACACACTGGCGTTGGCAACCGGCGAGAAGGTGCTCGCGCTCGTGCCGTCGCACCACGACCATCAGGTCGGCGAATGGATCGGCATCCGCGCCGAGGTCGACCATGTCGTGACCTTCGCCAACGGCGCGCCGGCGGCCAACGCGTCCTGAGCACCGTGCGCAAGCCCATGGGCAGAGCGGACCTTCCGCACGACCGGGGAACCACGCGGTTGGGTGGGCCGACCTATACTGAACCACACTCGTTTTCCCGCATCCGGAGGGAATTCCCATGCGAACCCAGTTGAAGTTGGCCGGCGCTCTGGCCGTGGGCGTGCTGGCCGGCGCGCTGACCACGATGCAGCTGAGCGCCGTGGCGCGCAGTTCGCTGGCGCCGCTGCCGCTCGAAGAGCTCCAGCAGCTCGCCGCGGTCTTCGGCATGGTCAAGGCCGAATACGTCGAGCCGGTCGACGAGAAGAAGCTGATCTCCGACGCCATCGCCGGCATGGTGTCCGGGCTCGACCCGCACTCGGTGTACTTCGACAAGAAGAGCTTCCGCGACTTCCGCGAGAACACCGGCGGCAAGTTCGTCGGCATCGGCATCGAGATGAACATGGAAGACGGCCTGGTCAAGGTCGTCTCGCCGATCGAAGGCTCGCCGGCCTTCCGTGCCGGGCTGAAGAGCGGCGACCTGGTGACCCGCATCGACGACACGCCGGTTCGCGGCCTGAGCAGCGATCAGGCCGTCAAGCGCATGCGCGGCGACCCGGGCACCAAGGTCCAGCTGACGGTGTTCCGCAAGTCCGAGAACCGCAGCTTCCCGGTCACCATCGTGCGCGAAGAGATCCGCATGCAAAGCGTGCGCGCCAAGATGATCGAGCCCGGATACGGCTGGGTCCGCGTCAGTCAGTTCCAGGACCGCACGGTCGAGGACTTCGTGCGCAAGGTCGGCGAGCTCTACGCCCAGGACCCCAAGCTGCGCGGCCTGGTGCTCGACCTGCGCAACGACCCCGGCGGCCTGCTCGACGCGTCGGTGGCGATCTCCGCCGCCTTCCTGCCCGAAAACGTCGTCGTCGTGTCGACCAAGGGGCAGATGGCCGACCAGATGGCCACCTACCGCAGCATCCCCGAGCACTACCTGCGCCGCGGGGGCAGCGATCCGTTGCGCCGGCTGCCGGCCGCGATCAAGAACGTGCCGCTGATCGTGCTCGTCAATGAAGGTTCGGCCTCGGCCAGCGAGATCGTCGCCGGTGCGCTGCAGGACCACCGCCGAGCCACCATCATGGGGGCGCAGACCTTCGGCAAGGGCTCGGTGCAGACGATCCGCCAGTTGTCCCCGGAGACGGCACTCAAGATCACGACGGCGCGCTACTACACCCCCAAGGACAAGCCGATCCAGGCCAAGGGCGTCGTGCCCGATGTCTTCCTGGACGAGACCGCCGAGGGCGATGTCTTCGCGGCGCTCCGCATGCGCGAGGCCGATCTCGACAAGCACCTCGTCGGCCCTGACGAGAAGGTCGATGAAGCCCGCAAGAAGGCCCGCGACGAAGCCCGCGCCAAGCTGGAGGAGCAACTCGCCAGGACCCGCGAGGCGCCCAAGCCGCTGCCCGAGTTCGGCAGCGAGCAGGACTGGATGCTCCAGCAGGCGCTGAACCAGTTGCGCGGCCTGCCCGTGATGGCCAGCCGGACCGCAGCCGAACGCAAGGCCGAAGCCAAGACCGATTGAGGCGTCGCGCCGGACGCCCGACCCAGGCCCGCCGCTGCCGCGGGCCTTGTCGTTTCTGGAAGCACCCGATGAATCGTCGCGCCCCCCCGACCGCCGACCTGGACGACACCCGGCTTCTGCGCTACGCGCGTCACGTGATGCTCGACGACATCGGCATCGACGGCCAGCGTCGGCTGCTCGCCTCGCACGTGCTGATCATCGGCGCCGGCGGTCTGGGCTCGCCGGCCGGGCTGTACCTCGCGGCCAGCGGCGTCGGCCGCATCACGGCGGTCGATCACGACCATGTCGAGCTGACGAACCTGCAGCGGCAGATCGCCCACACGACCAGCCGGCTCGGCCAGCCCAAGGCCGAGTCGCTGCGCCAGCAGGCGCTGGCGCTGAACCCGGAGGTCGACTTCCGCGCCGTGGTGCGCCGGGCCGACGCGGCGCTGCTCGACCGCCTGGTGCCGGACGCCGACGTGGTGCTGGATTGCAGCGACAACTTCGCGACCCGGCACGCCATCAATGCGGCCTGCGTCCGCCACGGCAAGCCGCTGGTGTCGGGCGCGGCGATCGCCTTCGATGCCCAGGTCGGCGTCTATCACCCGGCGGCCGGCGGGCCGTGTTATGCGTGCCTGTTCCCGCCCGAGGTGGCGCACCAGGACGTGGCCTGCGCGACGATGGGCGTGCTCGCGCCGCTGGTGGGGCTGGTCGGCAGCGTTCAGGCCGCCGAGGCCTTGAAGCTGCTGGCCGGTTTTGGCACGCCCCTGAGGGGTCGCCTGTTGATGCTCGACGCCCGGCGCATGGCGTTCGATGAAATCCATGTCGCAGCCCAGCCCGGATGTGCGGTGTGCGGCGGCGTACAGTCGTCGCGATGACCGAAAAGAAGCCTGCCCTCGCCGCCCGCAACTTTGCCAGCGCCCAGGAAGAAGCCGCTGCGCAACGCGCGGCGTCACGTTATGCCGGCCCCGAGAGCAGCTACGAACTGGCCTTTGCCGACAGCGACTTCCTGCTGCGCGACGAGTTGCGGCCGGTCCGCATGCAGCTGGAGTTGCTCAAGCCCGAACTGGTGCAAAAGGAACAGGGCATCGAGTCGACCATCGTGATCTTCGGCAGCGCGCGCATCCTGCCGCCCGAGCGTGCCGCTGCGGCGCTGGACGCGGCGCGCACGGGCGGCGACGCCCAGGCCGTCGCCAGGGCCGAAAACGCCGAACGCATGAGCCGCTTCTACCGTGAGGCGCAGGCCCTGGCGGAGCTGGTCACCGCGCGCAGCCGCCAACTGGCAACGCCGATCTACGTCGTCACCGGCGGTGGCCCCGGCATCATGGAGGCGGGCAACCGCGGTGCGCACGACGCGGGCGGCAAGAGCATCGGCCTGAACATCGTGCTGCCCCGCGAACAGCAACCGAACCCGTACATCACGCCGGAGCTTTGTTTCCAGTTCCATTACTTCGCGCTGCGCAAGATGCACTTCCTGATGCGCAGCATCGCGCTGGTGTGCTTCCCGGGGGGCTTCGGCACCCTGGACGAACTGTTCGAGGCGCTGACCCTGATCCAGACCGGCAAGAGCCGCGCCCGCCCGGTGCTGCTGGTGGGCCGCGCGTTCTGGGAGAAGCTGCTGAACTTCGAGCACCTCGTCGCCACCGGCATGATTGCCGAGCGCGACCTGCAGCTCTTCCACTTCGTCGAGACGGCACACGAGGCCTGGGCGCTGCTGTCGCAGCACTATGGCTTCGACGATCCGCCGCAGGACGGCCAAGACCTTTCGGTCGACATCTGAAGCGCCCACCATGAGCCCCCCGAATCGCCGCGCCATCAGCCTGATCGGCGCTCCCACCGACATCGGCGCTGGCGCGCGCGGCGCCAGCATGGGCCCGGAAGCGCTGCGCGTGGCCAACCTGCAGCCGATGCTCGAGTCGCACGGCCTGGAGGTGCTGGACCGCGGCAACCTCGCCGGCCCGAGCAACCCTTGGCTGCCGCCCGTGGACGGCTACCGCCACCTGGCCGAGGTCGTGGCCTGGAACCGCGCCGCACATGACGCGGTGCACGCCGAACTGGCGCTGGGCCGGCTGCCGATCCTGCTCGGCGGCGACCATTGCCTGGGCATCGGCAGCATCAGCGCCGTCGCCCGCCATTGCCGCGAGACCGGCAAGAAGCTGCGCGTGCTGTGGCTGGACGCCCACGCCGACTTCAACACCAGCGCCCTGACGCCCAGCGGCAACATCCACGGCATGCCGGTGGCCTGCCTGTGCGGCCATGGACCGAGGGAACTGGTCGAGATCGGCGGCACCGTGCCCGCGATCGACCCCCGTGTCGTGCGCCAGATCGGCATCCGCAGCGTCGACCCGGGCGAGAAGCGCTTTGTGCACGAGGTCGGGCTCGAGGTCTTCGACATGCGCTACATCGACGAGATGGGGATGCGGCACACGATGGAACTCGCCCTGGCGACACTGGACGACAAGACCCACCTGCATGTCAGCTTCGACGTCGACTTTCTCGACCCCGAGATCGCACCCGGCGTCGGCACCACGATCCCCGGCGGGCCGACCTACCGCGAGGCGCAGCTGTGCATGGAGATGATCGCCGACACCGGCCGCCTGGCGAGCCTGGACGTGATGGAGCTGAACCCGGCGCTGGACCTGCGCAACAAGACCGCGCTGCTGGCGGTGGACCTGATCGAGAGCCTGTTCGGCAAGAGCACGCTGATGCGCACATGAGGCTCGCGTGAGGGCTCGCATGAGGTTCATCGCCGCTGCGCTTCTGGCGTTTGCCGCATGGGCCGCTCTCGCCGCGCCACCGGCGCTGGAGCTGCTGGCGCCCAAGGACGAAGCCGCGACGACAACACGGGAGTTCGTCAACGTACTCGGCCGCAGCGCTCCGGGCGCCAGGGTCAGCGTCGGCGGCGAGGCCGCGGCGGTGTTCGCCACCGGCATCTTCGTACGAGACCGCGTGCCGCTGGTCCTGGGCCGCAACCGCATCGAGGTCGTCGCCACACTGAACGGAGAACGCAGCGAGACCATGTTGGAGGTCGAACGCCTGGCCACGCCGACACCCCTGGATTGGCCGCGCGACCGCCTCTGGCTCGACGGCGCCAGCCTGCGGCCCGCCGAACTGCGCCAGCTGGCGCCGGGCGAGAGCATCGAGTTTGGCGTGCGTGCCACCCCAGGCCAGAAGGTCGAACTCCGGCTGCCGGGCGAAGCCGGCTGGATCACGCTCGCAGAAACCACACCCGGCAGTGGCCGCTACCAGGGCCTGGCCGGCTGGCCTGCAAGCCGCCACGATGACGTCGCTGCGGCGCCATGGCAGCTCCGCGTCTCGGCAAGGACGCTGACGGCGCCTGGCGGTCCTGCCCGTCGCCTCAAGCCGCTTCTGGCGCTGTCGCCAGCGGCCATCGGCCTGTGGGCCAGTCGGCCGGACCGCCTGGTGCGTGTCGCCGACAACGCCAGCAGCAATGCCAACGCAACGAGCCCGGCATTCCCGGTCGCGCTGCTGCACGGCAACCACGAGGTCCGCCTGGGCGGCCCCAGCCTGGCCGAAGCGCTGCCCGGCACGCTGTTGCGCGCCGTGGCGCAGCACGGCAACCGTCTGCGGGTGATGCTGGCACCGGGTGCCGAAGCCTGGATCGACGAGCGCGCCATCGAAGCCGTCGCACCCGGCACGCGGCTGCCAATACCGGTGTTCACCAGCTTCAGCGTCGATGCCGCAGCCGAAGCGGCCACGACATCCGAGGCGGATGTGGTGAACCTGCCGCTGGGTGCAACGCCGCTGCCGTATGCGGCACGCCCACGCCCGCTGCCGGACGGTCGCCAGGGCCTGGAGCTGATGCTCTGGGGCACCCACTACGCACAGACCTGGATCAGCCACCGCGCCGGCCGACGCTGGGTCGATGACGTCACGGCCGAGCCGGCAGGACCCGACCGGCTTCGTCTGCAGATCGCCCTCAAGCCCGGCCAGCGCCTGTGGGGCTGGCGGATCGAGAAGTCGCCTGCAGGCCTGCGTGTCCTGCTGCGTGCCGCGCCGCGGCTGGCCACGGCACCCGACTCGCCGCTGAAGGGTCTGCGCGTCGCCGTCGAGGCCGGCCATGGCAGCGCCGACAACCTGGGCGCCGTTGGCGCCACGGGTGTGCCCGAGAAGGACATCAACCGCTGGACGGCCGACGCATTGGCGGCCGAGCTGCAAGCCGCCGGCGCCGAGGTGGTGGTCATCCGCGACGGCGACAGCAACCCGCCGCTGGCCGAACGCGCGCGCCGTGTCACGGCGTCGAACGCGCACCTGTTCGTGAGCATCCACGCCAACGCCGCGGATACAGCCAATGGCTATCTGCGCGTTTCGGGCACCAGCGTCTACTACAAGCACGAGACCGGCCGCGGACTGGCCGCGTCGGTCCAGACGCGTTTGCTGGCCGACACCGGCCTGGCGGACTTCGGCCTCGTCGGCAACTTCAACTACGCCCCGATCCGCCTGGCGAGCTGGGCGCCGGCCATCCTGGTCGAGCTGGCCTTCATGTCGCACCCCGGCGACGAGGCCCGGCTGCTCGACCCGAATTTCCGTGCGGCCATGGCACGCAGCATCCGGCTCGGGCTCGAACAGGCCTTGCGCTAGCACGGCCAAAGCCGTGCCGCCCCCCTAGGATCGGATGCGGCAAGGGGTTTCCATACCCTTGCCCAAGGGGTGGGCATTCCGGGCATAAAGGTCTAGATTCGAAAGACCGGTTTCGCCTGTCCATGAGGACAGTGCCATCGGGCCGAATTCAAGCCACATCAGGAGAGCCAGGATGAGTCACCCCACCCTTTGGAAGCACCCGGTCGCATGCATCGCGCTGGCCGCGGCGTCTGCGCTGGCCGTATCGGCCGCCTGGGCCAGTGGCGCCAGCCTCAGCGGTCCGTCGATCGCCGCTGCCAGCTCGATGGTTCCGCTGACGGCCAAGTCGCTGCCCGCCAGCAGCGCCGTCACCGTGGCCGTGGCCGGCCCGAGTGGTCGCGAGGCCCATTACAGCCACGTTTCGGCCGCCGACGGCTCGCTGGCCGTCACCGTCAAGGTCAGCGAGTCCGGAAGCTACAAGATTCGCGTGCTCGACAGCGCCGGCCGCGAACTCGCCGCCACGATGTTCATCGCCCAATGAGCCTGATCGATCACCTGGGCAGTGCCGCGCTGGCCCTCGGGTTGGCTTTGGCAACGTCTTCGGCGCTCGCGCAACCCGCAGCGTCCGGCGACATGATCGCCTTCGTGTCGATCCGCAGCGGCGACGCGCACATCTACGTGCACAGCGCCGGTCAGGACCGCCAGATCACCCAGGGTCAAGGCGTGCACACCCACCCGTCGCTCTCAGCCGACGGGCGTCTGGCCTTCGTCAAGTCGATCGGTGGTCTGGGCAAGGTTTTCGTGACTGACGTGGGGGGCGGCAACGCCCGTCGCCTGACCCAGGCCGAGCGCATCGAGACCTCGCCAATCTGGTCGCCCGATGGTCGCCACCTGGCCTTCTATTCGTCGGATGCCTCCAAGCCGGGCGGCGAGTTGCACATCGTCGAGGTCGCCAGCGGCCACACGACCGTTGTCGGTGCCGATGGCCGAGACAAGGGCCCGACGGCCGCCAGCTGGTCCGCCGACGGCAGCCGCCTGGCCTTCCTGAGCGCCAATGCCAGGGGCCGGGCCCAGGTGTTTGCGGTCGGCCGCGACGGTTCGGGGCTTGTCGACCTGTCGAGCAAGTTCAACGACCGCAACAAGGCCGGCGCGCAGATCTCGCCCGACGGCACGCGGGTCGTGTTCACCGCCGATGCACGCCAGCGACGCCCGCTCGTGGTGGCCGAGGTCGCGACCGGGAACCTGTCGGAACTGACGCCCGAACCGGACGCCGCCTTCGAGGTGGCGCGCTGGTCGCCCGATGGCCGCCAGTTCGCCGTCGTGCGCATCGCCGAGCCCGGGGCGCCGGACAGCCGCAACGACATCTTCGTGATGGACGCGCAAGGCGGCCCGCTGCGCAATGTCTCGCGCCATCCAGGCGACGACTTCGACCCGCATTGGGCGCCCGATGGCCGCTCCATCGTCTTTGCCAGCCTGCGCACCGGCACCTCGATGATCTACCGCGTCGACCTGATCAACGGCCAGACCCAGGCCGTGTCCCGCGGCCACCGTTCGCACGACATGGACCATGTCGTGCGCGCCGCACCCCAGTGATTTCGCCGCACATCGGCACCGTACCCGAAGAACTACCAGGAGAGAAGAGCATGAAGAACCGACTCGTTCCGCT
>JAJTGU010000184.1 GCA_021297985.1 Rubrivivax sp. | reverse complement strand
GTTCAGGAAGATCACCAGCAGGCCGAACACCGCGGCCAGCGCCGCGCCCGCAGCCGCTGCGGCCAGGAAGCCCAGCGTGTCACTGCCGGTGGTGAGTGCGGCCGCGAAGCCGGCCACCGCGGCGACGAGCATCATGCCTTCGGCACCCAGGTTCAGGACCCCGGCGCGCTCGTTGATGAGCAGGCCCAGAGCGGCCAGCGCCAGCGTGGTGCCGCTGGCGAGCGCGGTGTTGATGAGCAGCGCGGTCTCGTTCATGCCGAGGCCTTTCTCGAGGGCGTCCAGCGCAGCCGCTGGTGGATGAAGGTGTCGCAGGCCAGCAGGATCAACAGCAGCAAGCCCTGCAGCACGCTGGCCATGGCGTTGGGCAGGCCGAGCCGGCTTTGTGCCAGTTCGCCACCGATCAGCATCAGCGACAGCAGCACGCCGGCGGCGACGATGCCCAGCGGATGGAGCCGCCCGACGAAGCACACGATGATGGCCGTGAAGCCCAGCCCGGTGGACAGATAGGGCGTCACCTGCTTGATCGGCCCGGCCACCTCCATGCCACCGGCCAGCCCGGCCAGTGCGCCGGACAGCAGCAGTCCGGTCCACAGCGCCGAGCGCGCCGAAAAGCCGGCGTAGCGCGCCGCCGCCGGCGCCAGCCCGCCCACCTGCAGCTGAAAGCCACGGAAGCTGCGGAACAGGAACAGCGTCACCAGCGCCGCCAGCACCAGCGCGATCGCAAAACCCACGTGCAGCCGGGTGCGCTCCAGCATCGGCGGCAGGTGCAGGCTGGCATGGAACATCACCGACTGCGGCATGTTGAAGCCCTGCGGGTCCTTCCAGGGGCCGAAAACCAGCGCGTTGACGATCTGCTGCGCGACGTAGACCAGCATCAGGCTGACGAGGATCTCGTTGGCGTTGAAGCGGTCGCGCAGCAAGGCCACCACGGCCGCCCACAGCAGCCCGCCCAGCATGCCGGCGATCAGCACCACCGTCACGCCCAGGGCCCGGGGCAGCACGATGCCCTGTGTCGTGAGCCAGATGGCCATGCCCCCCGCGCCGACGCAGCCGAGCAGGAACTGCCCTTCGGCGCCGATGTTCCAGACGTTGGCGCGGTAGCACACCGCCAGCCCGAGCGCGATGACGATCAGCGGCGTGGCCTTCAGCAGCACCTCGCTGACCTGGCGCCGCCCGGTCAGCGGCTCGACGAACAGCACGCGCAGCCCGGCCAGCGGGTCCTGTCCGATGGCCGCGAGGATCAGGGCGGCCACCACCGCCGTGAGCACCAGCGCCAGCAGCGGCGAGGCCACCGTCATCAGCTGCGACGGCGCGGCGCGGGCTTCAAGCTTCAGCAAGGCGGCCCTCCACAGGGATTGCCGGGTCCCACAGGCCCGACATCCAGGTGCCGACCTGCTCGACCGTGGCCTCGGCGGCGGGCAGCGCGGGCGACAGCCGCCCACGGGCGATGACGACCAGCCGGTCGCTGATCTCGAACAGCTCGTCGAGCTCCTCGCTGACCACCAGCACGGCGCAGCCGGCATCGCGCAGCGCCAGCAGCTCGCCCCGGATCAGGGCCGCGGCGCCGACGTCCACCCCCCAGGTCGGCTGGGCGACGATCAGCACCTTGGGCGCCGCGTCGATCTCGCGGCCCACCAGGAACTTCTGCAGATTGCCGCCCGACAGCGACTTGGCCAGCGCCCCCGGTCCACCGGCCTTGACCTGGAAGCGGGCGATCAGCCGCTCGGCCAGTGCCGCGACCTCGCCGCGCGCGAGCCAGCCGCCGCGGCCGACGCCGGCACTGCGCGTGAGCAGCGTGTTGTCGGCCAGGCTCAGCGTCGGCACGGCACCGCGGCCCAGGCGTTCTTCGGGGATGAAGTGCAGGCCCTGGCGGCGGCGCTTGCGCGGCCCGTGGCGCGCGATGTCCTGGCCGAACAGGCGGATGCTGCCGACCGGCGCGCGCACGTCCTCGCCCGACAGCGCCGCCAGCAGCTCCTGCTGGCCGTTGCCGGAGACACCGGCGATGCCGAGGATCTCGCCGGCCCGCAGTTCCAGCGTGATGCCGGCCAGCGCCACGCCGAACGGGTCTGACGTCGGCAGCGACAGATCCTGGACCTCCAGCGCCACCGGCCCCGCCGCGTGCGAGGCATCGTGCTTCAGCGCCGGCGGCTCGGCGCCGATCATCAGGCGCGACAGGCTCGCGTTGCTCTCCCGGGTCGGGTCGACCTCGCCGGTGACGCGTCCGCCGCGCAGCACCGTGCAGTGGTGGCACAGCGAGCGGATCTCGTCGAGCTTGTGGCTGATGTAGAGGATGCTCGTGCCCTCGTCGGCCAGCCGCCGCAGCACGACAAACAGCTTGTCCACCGCCTGTGGCGTCAGCACCGAGGTGGGCTCGTCGAGGATCAGCAGCCGGGGTTGTGTCAGCAGGGCGCGCACGATCTCCACACGCTGGCGCTCGCCCACGCTGAGCGTGTGCACCGGGCGCTCAGGCTCCACGTCCAGGCCATAGCCGGCGGCCACCTCGCGGATGCGGGCCGTCACTTCGGGCAGCGCTTGGCTCTTGTCCAGCCCCAGCCAGACGTTCTGTGCCACGGTCAGGGTGTCGAACAGGCTGAAGTGCTGGTAGACCATTCCGATGCCCAAGGCGCGGGCCTGGGCCGGGCTGGCGATCCGGACCGGCGCGCCGTCGAAGCGGATCTCGCCGGCATCGGGTTGCACCGCGCCGTAGACGACCTTCATCAGCGTGCTCTTGCCGGCGCCGTTTTCGCCCAGCACGGCGTGGATCAGGCCGGGTGCGACGGTCAGGCTCACGCCGTCGTTGGCGCGCACCGCGGGGTACTGCTTGACGATGCCGCTCAGTTGCAGGCGGGGTGGACTCATGGTGTTCTGGCGTAGCGTGGCTGCCCGCCGACCCAGGTGCCCACGAGGTGGCGCTCGTCGGCCAGCGTGAGCCAGGCAAAGACACGTTCATGCAGATCGCGTGCCAGCCGCTGGCGCTCGCGGTCGACCTCGGTCGCCTGCCAGTCCCAGAGCGTGAAGTCGGCCATCAGTCCGGGCTCCAGGCGGCCGATCTCGTGGCCCAGCTGCAGCGCGGCGGCCGCCCCACGGGTGGCGGCGTCGAGTGCGACCCAGGCCGTCAGGCGGGGCTCGGTCGCTTCGGCCAGGCCGGCACGCAGGGCCTGCACCTGGTAGGCCGCGGCCAGCGTGCGCAGCATCGACAGGCTGGTGCCGCCGCCGACGTCACTGGCCAGGCCGACGGCCACGCCCTGGCGCTGAAGGCGAGGCCAGTCGAGCAGTCCGCTGCCGAGAAACAGGTTGCTGCTCGGGCAATGCGCCACCGCGGCCCCCCGCTCGCGCAGCACGGCGCGGTCGGTGTCGTCGAGCCAGATGCCATGGGCCAGCAGCGCCCGCGGATGGACCAGGCCGACCCGGTCGTAGACATCGAGATAGCTGCGCGCATCGCCAAACAGCTCGGCCACCCAGCGGCCTTCAGCGCGGTTTTCGGCGACGTGGGTCTGCATGTACAGCGTCGGATCGGCGCGGCACAGCGCGCCGGCCATCGCCAGTTGCGCCGGCGTGCTGGTGGGCGCAAAACGCACCGTCACGGCGTAGGCATTGCGGTCGCGGCCGTGGTGGCGGTCGATCAGGTCGACACAGTCGCGCTCGGCACGCGCCACGTCGGCCGGGTCGTCGCTGAGGCCGGGCGGGCAGTGGCGGTCCATCAGCACCTTGCCGGCGATCATCCGCATGCCCCGCGCGGCGGCACCCTCGAACAACGCTGCCGCCGAGTGCGCATGCACGGTCGGGAACACCGCCGCGGCCGTCGTGCCATGGGCCAGCAAGGCGTCCAGGAAGTGCGCCGTGCCCCGTGCGGCCACCGCAGGGTCGGACCAGGCCGTTTCGGCCGGGAAGGTGTAGGTGTTCAGCCAGTCCAGCAGCTCGCTGCCCCAGCTGCCGAGCACACCGATCTGCGGGCTGTGCACATGGCAGTCGATGAAGCCTGGCAGCAGCAGCCGGCCCGGCTGCCGGTCGTGCACCCAATCGGGGCCGGGGGCCTCGGGCTGCACCGCAACGATGCGTCCGGACCCGTCGACGAGCAGCCAGTGCGCCGGTCGCCAGCGCACCGTCAGCGATTCACGCTCGCCCCAGGCCGGGGCAGCGGTGAAGTCCAGCAGGTCGGCGAGGTAGGCGCGTTTCATGCGTGCGGAAAGGGCGAGGCTTCATCGTAGCCGCGACCTCGGGTCGCAACCGCGCCGCCGACGGGGCCTTGGTGAAAGCCCTGAAAAGCGGTGCAAGATCGAGGCCTGAATGTCGACATCCGTGCGACCCATCGCCATGACCGAACGACCGATCCGCTTCTTTCATCAAGGCCGCACCGTCGAGCTGGGTCCCGAGATCGCCAACACCCGCACGGTGCTGCAGTGGCTGCGCGAGGACCGCCTGTGCACCGGCACCAAGGAGGGCTGTGCCGAGGGCGACTGCGGCGCCTGCACGGTGGCGATCGGCTCGCTCGACGACACCGGCGCACTGCGCCTGGAGACCGCCAACGCCTGCATCCGCTTCCTGCCGACGCTCGACGGCCTGGCGCTGTTCACGGTCGAGGATGTCGGCCGCCCCGGTGCCTTGCACCCGGCGCAGCAGGCGATGGTCGACTGCCGTGGCTCCCAGTGCGGCTTCTGCACCCCGGGCTTCGTGATGTCGCTGTGGGCCTGCAGCCAGCGCCACCGCAACGCCGGCACCCGGCCGACCCGCCAGCAGCTCGCCGACGAGCTCTCGGGCAACCTGTGCCGCTGCACCGGCTATCGGCCCATCCTCGATGCCGGAGAACGCCTGTTCGAGCTTCCGGCGCCCGCATTCGACACCGCGCCGGTGGTCGAGGCCTTGCGCGCCTTGCGCCGCGATCCGGCCCTGCGCCGGCCGGGCTACGCGGCGCCGCGGTCGCTGCCTGAGCTGGCCAGCGCGCGCCAGTCGCAGCCCGATGCGCTGCTGCTGGCCGGCAGCACCGACGTTGGCCTGTGGGTGACCAAGAAGCTGAAAGTGCTGCCCGACCTGATCTACGTCGGCGCGGTCCAGGAGCTTCAGCACATCGGCGTGCACGACGGCCATCTGCACCTCGGCGCCGGCGCCAGCCTCGAGTCCGCCTGGGCCGCGCTGGCCGGGCACTGGCCGGCGCTGACTGAGATGTGGCTGCGCTTTGCCTCGCCGCCGATCCGCCATGCCGGCACGCTGGGCGGCAACATCGCCAACGGCTCGCCCATCGGCGACGGCGCGCCGGTGCTGATGGCACTGGGTGCGGTGCTGCGGCTGCGTTTCGGCGAGCGTGTGCGCCGCTTGCCGATCGACGACTTCTACCTCGGCTACATGAAAAACGCGCTCGAGCCGGGCGAGTTCGTCGAGGCCATCGAGCTGCCGCTGGCGACCCCGCAATGCCAGGTCCGGGCCTACAAGATCAGCAAGCGGTTCGACTCCGACATCTCGGCCGTCAGCGTGGGCCTGGCGCTTGCGCTCGACGGGCAGGGCGAGGTCGCCGACGTGCGCATCGCCTTCGGCGGCATGGCCGCGACCGTGAAGCGCGCCGCCAAAGCCGAGGCCGCGATGCGGGGCCGGCCCTGGGACGCGGCGACGCTGGCTGACGCCCAGGATGCACTGACACAGGACTTCTCGCCGCTGACCGACCAGCGCGCCAGCGCCGCCTACCGGATGCAGGTCGCGCAGAACCTGCTGCGCCGCTTCTGGCTCGAAACCCGGCCCGGCGCGGCCCTGCCGCCCGAGTCGCTGAGCGTCTATGCCCGTCCGCTGGCGCCCGGAGTCGTCGCATGAACAAGCCGCTGCCCGAAACCTTGCTGCAAGCCCCGTCGTCTGGCGCCACCGCGGTCGCCGGCGCAGCACTGGCGCACGAGTCGGCGGTGCTGCATGTCAGCGGCGCCGCGCCCTACACCGACGACCTGCCCGAGCCTGCGGGCACGCTGCATGCCGCGCTGGGGCTGTCGCCGCTGGCACATGGCGTCATCGAGGCCCTGGACCTGGCGCCGCTGCTGGGCCTGCCCGGTGTCGTCGATGCCTTCGGCGCCGAGGCGATCCCGGGGGTCAACGACTGCGGGCCGCTGGTGCACGACGACCCCATCCTGGCCGGCGGACCCGGGGCGGTGCTGCGCTTCCGGGGCCAGCCGCTGTTTGCCGTCATCGCGCGTGAGCGCGAGGCCGCACGCCATGCCGCGGCCCGCGTGGCCGAGGTGCTGAAGGCCAGCGAACGGCCGGCGCTGCTGACGCCCCAGGCGGCCCATGCCGCGGGCGAATACGTGGTGCCGCCGATGCGCCTGTCGCGTGGCGACGCCGCCGGGGCGCTGGCCGCGGCGCCGCGGCGGCTGAAGACGCAGCTGTCGGTCGGTGGCCAGGAGCAGTTCTATCTCGAAGGCCAGATCAGCCTCGCGGTCCCGCAGGAGGACGGCGGCATGCTGGTGCACTGCTCGACCCAGCACCCGAGCGAGATGCAGCTCGTCGTCGCCCATGCGCTGGCGGTGCCGGCGCATGCGGTGCAGGTGGTGTGCCGGCGCATGGGCGGCGGGTTCGGCGGCAAGGAGTCGCAGTCGGCCCAGTTCGCCTGCATCGCCGCGGTGGCGGCGCGCCGGCTGGGCCGGCCGGTCAAGCTGCGCCTGGACCGCGACGACGACTTCCTCGTCACCGGCCGGCGGCACGACTTCGAGGTCGAGGCCGAGGTCGGCTTCGACGACGACGGCCGCCTTGTCGCGGTCGAGGCGACGCTGCTGTCGCGGGCCGGCCACTCGGCCGACCTGTCGGCACCGGTGATGACGCGTGCGCTGTGCCATCTGGACAACGCCTACTGGCTGCCCCACTTCGATGCCCGGGGCTACTCGGCCCGGACCCACACCCAGAGCAACACGGCGTTCCGCGGTTTCGGCGGGCCGCAGGGCGCGATCGCCATCGAGGCCGTGATCGACGATGTCGCGCGCACGCTCGGCCGCGATCCGTTCGAGGTGCGCATGGCCAACCTCTACGGCCTGGGCGAACGCAACGTCACGCCCTATGGCCAGCCGGTCGAGGACAACCTGCTGCACGACTTGCTGCCGCAGTTGCGCACGCAGGCCCGCTACGACGAGCGGCGCTCGCAGATCGCGGCCTTCAACGCCACCAGCCCGGTGCTGAAGAAGGGCCTGGCGCTGACGCCGCTGAAGTTCGGCATCTCGTTCAACGTCGTGCACCTGAACCAGGCCGGTGCGCTGGTGCACGTCTACACCGACGGCTCGGTGCTCGTGAACCACGGCGGCACCGAGATGGGCCAGGGCCTGAACACCAAGGTCGCGCAGGTGGTGGCGCATGAATTCGGTCTGCCGCTGGCGCGTGTGCGCTGCTCGGCGACCGACACGCACAAGGTCGCCAACACCTCGGCGACGGCCGCGAGCACGGGCAGCGACCTCAACGGCAAGGCGGCACAGGATGCGGCGCAGAAGATCCGCCAGCGCCTGGCCGCCTTTGCCGCCGAGCGCCACGGCGGCGGCAGGGCCGATGCGGCCGACGTGTGTTTTGCCAGCGGCCAGGTGCACGTCGCAGGGCGGACGCTGGCGTTTGCCGACCTGGTGCAACAGGCCTACATGGCCCGCGTGCAGCTGTGGAGCGACGGCTTCTACGCCACGCCCGGCCTCAGCTGGGACAAGGCGACGATGCAGGGCCGGCCGTTTTTCTACTTCGCGTATGGCGCGGCGTGCAGCGAGGTCGTCGTCGACACCCTCACTGGCGAGTGGAAGCTGCTGGCCACCCATCTGCTGCACGACGCCGGCCGGTCCCTGAACCCGGCGATCGACATCGGCCAGATCGAAGGGGGCTTCATCCAGGGCATGGGCTGGCTGACGCTGGAAGAACTGGTCTGGCACCCCACCACCGGGCTGCTGCTGACCCATTCGCCTTCGACCTACAAGATCCCCTGCGCCAACGACGCGCCGGCGGTGTTCGAGACGCGGCTGTTCGAGGCCGACTGCGCCAGCGACACGATCCACCGCAGCAAGGCGGTCGGCGAGCCGCCGGTGCTGCTGGCCTTCAGCGTGTTCTTCGCGATCCGCGACGCGGTGTCGGCCGCCGGGGGCCACCGGATGAACCCGCCGCTCAGCGCGCCGGCCACGCCCGAGGCCATCCTGCGCGCCGTCACGGCGGTGACGGCGGTGACGGCGGGTCAGCCTGGCGCCAATGCCGCCTGAGCCAGGGGCCGATGCTCTCCGCCGAACTGGCCGCTGATCTGGCGGTTCCGGCGCTGGCCTGGCGCGCCGCCGGCCGCCGTGCGGTCATCGTGCAGGTCCAGGCCCACCGTGGCTCGGTCCCGCGCGAGACCGGCACCCGCATGCTGGTCGCGGCCGACGCGGTGCTCGGCACCATCGGCGGTGGCCGGCTCGAACTGATGGCCATCGCCAAGGCGCGCGAGCTGCTGGCGCAGCCTGCGTCTTCGGTTCCGGTGCAGCAGCGCGTGCCACTGGGACCGGCGCTCGGGCAGTGCTGCGGTGGCGAGGTGGTGCTGGGCTACCGGCCGCTGCTGGGGGACGACCCCGAGTCCGACCCGCGACACTGGGCTGCCACGACGCCTGCCTTCGACCTGCAGCTCTATGGCGCCGGGCACGTCGGCCGCGCCATCGTGCGGCTGCTCGAATCGGTGCCTTGCCGCGTCCGCTGGATCGACGAGCGCGAAGCCGAGTTTCCGGCCGAACCGAGTGCCGGCGCGCACATCGAGCGCTTGTGTGTGGAGCCGGTCGAGGCCGAGGTCGCGCAGGCCGGTCCGGGCAGCTTCTTCCTTGTGCTCACGCACAGCCACGATCTGGACCTGGCGCTGGCGCTGGAGATCTGCCGCCGCGGCGACTTTGCCTGGTTCGGGCTGATCGGCAGCAAGAGCAAGCGGGCGCGATTCGAGCATCGCCTGCTGGAGCGCGGAGTGCCTGCGAGCACGCTGCAGCGCATGGTCTGCCCGATCGGCCTGCCCGGCATCGACGGCAAGGAGCCGGGGACGATCGCCGTGGCCGTGGTGGCGCAGATGCTGCTGGCGGCCGGCCGCGGCTGAGGCGCCGTCAGCCTGCAGTCGCAGGGTTTACCAAAGCGGCGCGCTCAGGGCCCGTGGGGGCAGGGCGGCGGTGGTCAGGGTCTCCAGCGTGCTGCAGGCCAGCAGCACCGCGCCGGGGCGGTCAGGGCCGGTCCGCAGTGCACCGGCCGGAGTCGATGACAGCGTGCGGGCGGCGGTCGCGGTGCTGTCCACGGCCAGCTCGAGCCAGCGCTGGCCGTCGTGCTGCTGCACGGCCGTCACCGCCAGGCCGCGGATCAGAAACGGCCGCAGCAGCGGCTGGCGTTGGGCGGCTCCTGCGTCGGCCTGCGGGCGCAGGTGGTCGCTGCCCGGGTCGCAGGGCGACGCGTGGGCGGTACCGACCGCAAGGGCGGCGGCCAGCGCCCAGGTGTGGAGGGACGGGCGTGACAGCAAGGGGGCAGGACAGCTCATGAGTGGGCAGTGTTGCGCCGCCTCGTGCGGCCGCCAAGCGACGCTAAGGCACAAGCTTCTGCGCGATCCGCATATCGGGGCACGCAGCCGCCGTCACGGCGTGGCGGGCCCGATGGCCTGCACCACCCGGCGCGCCGACGAAGCCGCGCTTTCCAGCAGCGGGATGCCCGCGGCGGCGTACGAGCCGCAGAACCACAGCCGTCGGCCGGGCTGGGCCTGCAGGTGGTCCAAGGTCGCAAGTGCCGACGCCGTGTCGGCCCCGACCATCGGCCTGTCGAAGCGCGCCCGGCCCAGCACCCGGGCCGGGTCGGGCTGGCGCAGTGGATGCACGGTCTGGAACACCGGCTCGGCATCACGCAGCAGCGGCTGCACGGCGTTGACCCAGATCGTCGACTCCGGTGCCTCGGCGTCGGGCGTCAGATGCAGGTTGACGGGCGACCAGTCGCGGCGGTTCCGGGGCATCAGGGACTCGTCGCGGTGCGTCAGAACCTCCACCGGCTCGTAGCGGAAACGCGCCAGCAGCTCGGCTTCGGCCGCGTGCTGCGGCGCCAGCAGGGTGCGCGACTGGTGGGCCGGCGCGGCGAGCACCGCATGGTCGACATTGAGGCTCTGTCCATCCGCCAGATGCAAGGTGACGCGGTCGTCGCGGGCCAGGACGTTCACGACCGCGGCGTCGCAGTGCACGCCGGCCAGGACCGGCAGCACGCGCTTGAGGACCTCGTCGGCGCCGGAGCGGACGCGGCGCACGGCCTGTCGTGCGAGGCCGTGCACCAGGTAGTCGACCACCACCGCGGCCGGGATCTCGCGGCCCTGGGCGTAGCTGCATGTGGCGACGGTGCACAGCGCCGGCAGCACAAAGCCCGCCACGAACTCCTGCGGGTAGGCCTCGCGCGCCAGGTAGTCGGCAATGGTGCAGCCGTCGAGCGCGCCGCGGGCCAGGTCGAGGGGTGCCTGGCGATGAAAGCGCAGCAGCCCACCGACGATGCGCCGCGCCGTGCGGCCGAGCAGCAGGTCCTGCGGCGCCAGCCAGCCGAAGGACTGCGAACCCCAGCGCAGGTTGCGGTAGCGGAAGTGCGGCAGCCGGTCGGGGCCGCACAGCGTCGCGGCATAGCTCACCGGCTCGCTGGCCACGCCCAGCTCGTCGTACAGCGCGCCCAGCGTCGGGTAGTAGCCGGGGTAGAAGACCCGCAGCGGTACGTCGATGCGGTGGGTCTGCCCGGCGTGCAGGACCTCGACATTGCGTGCCGTGAAGCCCGGTTGCGCCAGTTGCTCGAACAGCGTCACGCGGTGGCCGGCGGCTTGCAGCCACCATGCCGCCGCAAGGCCGGACAGGCCCGCTCCGACCACGGCCACGGTGCTCAGGGCCGGACCCTCATCATGACCCGGGCACGGGGCCGTCAGCCCTGCCGGCGCTCGAACTCGCGCAGCCAGTCCACGAGCGCCGTCACGCCGGCCAGCGGCATGGCGTTGTAGATCGACGCCCGCATGCCACCGACCGACCGGTGGCCCTTGAGCTGCATCAGCCCGCGTTCTTCGGCCCCGGCCAGGAAGGGCTTGTCCAGACGTTCGTCGGGCAGGCGGAACGGCACGTTCATGCGCGACCGGTAGGGCCGGTCGACCGGGCAGCGATAGAAGCCGGTGGCATCGAGCGCGCCGTACAGCAGCGCGGCCTTGTCGGCATTGCGCGCCGCCATGGCCGCAAGGCCGCCTTCGGCCTTCAGCCAGCGGAACACGAGGCCGGCGATGTAGACGCTGTAGGTCGGCGGCGTGTTGTACATGCTGCCGTTGTCGGCGACGACTCGGTAGTTCAGCGCAGTCGGTGTCGCCGGCATCGCGTGGCCGAGCAGGTCGTCGCGGACGATGACCAGGGTCAGCCCGGCCGGGCCGATGTTCTTCTGCGCGCCGCCGTAGATGCAGCCGTAGCGCGATACCTCCACCGGCTGGCTCAGGATGCTGCTGCTCATGTCGGCGACCAGGGGCACGCTGCCCACGTCGGGTGGCACGGGGAACTCGACGCCGCCGATGGTCTCGTTGCTGCAGATGTGCACGTAGGCCGCGTCCGGGTCCAGGGTCCAGTCCTCTCGCGGCGGGATCGTGGTGTAGCCGCCGGCGGCGCTGCTGGCGGCGACGTTGACCGCGGCATAGCGGCGGGCTTCCTCGATCGACTTGGCGCTCCATGAGCCGGTGTCGATGTAGTCGGCGCTGCGCCGGCCGCGCAGAAGATTCATCGGCACCAGCGCGTTCTGCGTCAGTGCACCGCCTTGCATGAACAGCACGCGATAGTCGGCGGGCACCGCCATCAGCTCGCGCAGGTCGCGCTCGGCGGTCTCGGCGATCTCGATGAACTGCGGCCCGCGGTGGCTCATCTCCATCACGCTCATGCCGCTGCCGCGCCAGTCGAGCATCTCGGCGGCGGCCTGTTGCAGCACGGGCTCGGGCAGCACGGCCGGGCCGGCGCTGAAGTTGTGGACACGTCGGGTCATGCGGGGCGGACTGTTGTTTGTTCGTCGAGGGGCGTTGTTCGTTTTCATTATCGACCGCCAAAATCGCGGCCCTTTGCCAGACACCGACAACACCACCGTGCCCCGATCCGCAAGGGCCTGCCACGCCTTGCTGGGCCTGCTGATGCTGGTCTGTGGCGCCGGGCTCGCCGACACCGCCATCGCCCAGTCTTCCGCCCCCGGCGCCACGGTGCAGGCGGTGCGCTTGAACGCGGACGAGCCTGCGCTGGCGCTGACCGGTCGCCTGGACCACCCGGCGTGGCGACGGGCACCGGTACACGACGGCTTTGTCGAGAAGGATCCCGACAACGGCGCGCCACCGAGCCAGGCCACGCGGGTGCAGGTGGTGTTCGACGACCGCGCGCTGTACGTCGGCGTCACGGCGCTGGACCGCGACATGGCGCGCCTGCGGGCGCCGCTGGTGCGTCCCGACGGCGTCAACCGCACCCAGGACTTCGTCGTCGTCTACGTCGACCCCATCGGCACCCGCAGCGGCGCGCAGTTCTTCTGCGTCAACGCCGCCGGCAGCTTGGCCGACGGCCTGCACACCGCGGCTGATGACAACGAGGACTTCGCCCCGGACTTCGACTGGGACGCCGCTGTCGACCGCCGCACCGATGGCTGGACCACCGTGCTGCGCATTCCGTTTTCGAGCCTGCGATTCGCCGGCGGCAGGGAAGGCCTCGCGCCGCACGACTGGCGCTTCATGGTGGGCCGGCGCCTGCCGCGCGAGCAGTTCCACCTGTTCATGTCGACACCGATTCCCCGTGGCGCGTCCAGCTTCATCGCGACGATGCAGCCGCTGGCTGGCGTGGCCCTGCCGCCGAACCCGCGGTTCCTCGATGTCCGCCCCAGCATCACGCTGCGTCAGGCCCGTGACGCCGACGGCCGACGCAGCTCCGGCGTCGATTCAAGCCTCGACGTGAAGTGGCGCCCGCGTGCCGAGCTGGTGATCGACGGGACCGTGAACCCGGACTTCTCGCAGGTGGCGCTCGACGTGCCGCAGCTCGCCGGCAACCAGCGCTTTGCGCTGTTCGTGGCCGAGAAGCGGCCTTTTTTCTTCGAGTCCGCCGACCTGCTGCGGATGCCGACCGAGGCCTTGTACACGCGCAGCGTCACCGAGCCCCGGGCCGGGCTGCGCGCGACCTGGCGCGGGCCGCGCTGGGCCGGCACCTCGATGCTGCTGTCCGACCGCGGCGGTGGCCTCGTGCTGCTGCCTGGCGCCTACGGCACCGACGCGGTCCTCCAGCCGGCCAACGACGTCTTCGCTGCGCGGGCGCGCAGCGACGGCGGCACGCTGCAGTGGGGTGGCTTGGTCGCGTCGCGCCGCTACGCCGGCGAGCGCGGCGACAACACCGTGCTCGGCCCCGACCTGAACGCCGCACTGCCTGGCGACTGGCGCCTGCGGGCGCAGTGGCTGCGTTCGCGCAGCACCGCCGTGGCGCGGCAGGGGCAGCTGGCGCGCGCGGCGCTCGGCCAGGCGCAAGGCGGTGACCTGATCAGCCTGCGCCTGGTCCGCGACACCGGCTTGAGCGAGACCGTGTTCGCCGTGCAGGACATCGGCGAGCAGTTCCGCAACGACAGCGGCTTCATCAACCAGGCCGGCATCCGCAAGCTGGAGGTCTTTGTCAGCAAGGGCTGGGAGAACCTGGGCCCGTTCAACCGTTTCTTCGTCAACACCGATGTCTCGCGCATCACCGACCGCAGCGGCCGGCTCGTGTCCGAAGTCGTGCGTCCGGGCCTGTGGTACCAGGGGCAGAGCAACCTCGAAGGCTGGTTCGAGGTGTTTGCCCGCTCGGCGCTGCGCACCGGGGCCGAGGCGCCGCTGCTGCGCGAGCGCTTCGTCAGCATCGGCATGACGGTCACGCCGGCGCCCTGGTGGCCGTTGCTGGAGGCCTGGTCGGACATCGGCGAGCTGGCCGATGCCAGCGCCAACCGCGTGCGCCCGGGAGGCCAGGCGCACCTGAGCGCCAAGCTGCGGCCGCTGCCGGCGCTGGAGGTCGAGCCCCGCATCGATGTCGCCTGGCTGCGTGCCGGGGGTCGCAATGCCTATGAAGAGACCGCCGTCCAGCTGCTCGCCGTCTGGCACCTGGACGCGCGCCAGAACCTGCGCTGGATCCAGCAGCAGAGCCGTCTGCGCCGCGCGGCCGAGCCGGGCGTCGACGGCCAGCAGGACGCCGGCCGCACAAGCTCGCTGACCTACGCCTGGCGTGTGGGCCTGGGCACCCAGCTGTACGTGGGAGCGACCCGCTCGGTGCAAGGATTCGGCCCTGGCGGCCGGAGCACCGAGGCTTTTGTCAAATTGCAGCTCGACGCCGGGCGTTGGCTGTAGGCTTTCGGGTTCCGGATCCGTCCTGCCTTCCCGTTGCGACCCGAGGAGCACGCTGCCATGAAGACCCCGATGTTCGACCCCGAAGCCCTGAGCACCATGGTGGCCAACGCCACCTCGCGCCAGGGCGAACAACTGCGCAAAGGCGTTGCACAGGCCACGTTGGCCGCGCTGCAGGGCCGCGAGCTGACGCTGAAGAACATCAAGTCGGCGATCGAGGCCGTCGGCAAGGCCACCAGCCTGGGCGCGGCCCGCAACAACGCGGGTACCGCCGCCGAAGACCTGCTGGCCAAGGCGGTCGAGGGCATGGACGACGCCTTGCTCAAGGCCGTCCAGGCGCAGCAGATGGCGCTCGACAAGCTTGTCGCCCAGGGTGCGGACCTGCGTGACAAGCCGATGCAGAAGGCGTTGTCGGAGCTCGAGAAGATCGAGGACGCCGCCTTTGCCACGCTGGCCAAGGTGGCTGCGGGCGCCGGTGCCGGTGCCGCCGCGGGTGCCGCCGGCGATGCGGTGGCCGCCGCCTGGGCGCCCGTGCTCGAGAAGTTCAAGGCCTCGGGCCTTGCTTCAGGCGGGCTGGCCAGCGGCGGTGCGGAGCAGATCGCGGCCCAGTGGCAAGAGCAGATGGCCCAGGCGCACACGATGATGAAAGCCCAGCGCGCGGCCTCGCTGCGTGCGGCGCAAGTGCTGGCCGAAAGCTTCGGCACCCTGGCCGGCGGCGTGCTGATCGGCTTGACCGACGCGCTGCAGCAAGGCGGCCGCAAGAAGGGCTGAACCAGCCGGGTCGGCGTGTCCTGAACACCGGGCGCGCCGCCGCCGTCGCGGCACCCGGATCCTCCCCTCCTTCTTCATCCGATCCCATGTCCGGCAGCACCTTCGGCGAGCTCTTTGCCGTCACCAACTTCGGCGAAAGCCATGGCCCGGCCATCGGCTGCGTGATCGACGGCTGCCCGCCCGGGCTGGCGCTCAGCGAGGCCGACATCCAGCCGCAGCTCGATCGCCGCCGGCCGGGCACCAGCCGCCACGTGACGCAGCGCAACGAGCCCGATGCCGTGCAGATCCTGTCGGGCGTGTTCGAGGGCCTGACCACCGGCACGCCGATCTGCCTGCTGATCCCCAACACCGACCAGCGCAGCAAGGACTACGCCAACCTGCTCGACACCTTCCGGCCCGGCCACGCCGACTACACCTACTGGCGCAAGTACGGCCACCGCGACCCGCGCGGCGGTGGCCGTTCGTCGGCCCGGCTGACGGCGCCCATGGTCGCCGCCGGCGCCGTGGCGCGCAAATGGCTGCATCAACAGCACGGCACCACCTTCAGCGCCTGGATGAGCGCGCTCGGCGAGATCGAGATCCCGTTCGAGGGCGAGTCGCACATCCCGCAGAACCCGTTCTTCGCCGCCAATGCCGGCCTGATTCCGACGCTCGAGGCGCACATGGACGCGCTGCGCAAGGCTGGCGACTCCTGCGGTGCACGCATCGAGGTGCGGGCGCGGAGCATGCCGGTGGGCCTGGGCGCTCCGCTGTTCGACAAGCTCGACGCCGACATCGCCTACGCCATGATGGGCATCAACGCCGTCAAGGGCGTCGAGATCGGCTCCGGCTTTGCGACCGTCGCCGAGCGGGGTAGCGAACATGGCGACGAGCTCACACCGGCCGGGTTCGCCAGCAACCATGCCGGCGGCGTGCTGGGCGGCATCAGCACCGGGCAGGACCTGGAACTGCGCATCGCGATCAAGCCCACCAGCAGCATCCGCACGCCGCGGCGCTCGGTCGACCGCGCTGGCCAACCCAGCACGGTCGAGACCTTCGGTCGCCACGACCCCTGCGTCGGCATCCGCGCCGTTCCCATCGCCGAGGCCATGCTAGCGCTGGTGGTGATGGAACACGCGCTGCGTCACCGCGCCCAGTGCGGCGACGTTCGCCTTGCGCAGCCGGCGATCCCCGGGAGCATCCCCGGACACATCGCCGAGACTGGAGCCAGTGCCTGAACCTGCCACCGGCCCGGGGCCTCAAGGCCCCCGCGCCGGAGCGCCCGAAGGGCAGGGCCTGGGCGCCTTCGCGCTGCTGTCGGCCACGTACTTCGTGAGTCTGGGGGTCTTCAACCCCTACGCGCCACTGTGGTTCCAGAGTCTGGGCTTCTCGACCCTGGCCATCGGCACCATCGCCTCGCTTCAGGCCTGGACACGCGTCTTCGCGCCCTATGGCTGGGCCTGGCTGGGCGACCACGGCGTCCGGCGCGTGGTGCTGATCCGGATCGCGGCCGCGGGTTCGCTGTGCTCGGCCCTGGCCTTGCTGGGGCTCACGTCGCTGTGGCCGGTGGCCGCCGCGACGTGCTTGATGTTCGTCGCGAACGCCGGCGTCGTGCCGCTGTACGAGGCCACGCTTGCGCAGGCCCTGGGCCAGGGAGACCCCCGGGCCTATGCCAAGCGATATGGCCGCATCCGGGTCTGGGGCTCGGTCGGCTTCGTGGTCGCCGTCACGGCACTGGGTGCGCTGCTGCAACTCACGGGGATGGGCGGCTTTCCGGCCTTCGTGGTCGCGGCCAATGCCTTGCTGCTGGTGGCGGCGTTGCGCCTGCCGCGTCAGGCGGCGGCCGCGGTCCATGCCGAGCCCGCGCCGGCCGTGCTGCCGGTGTTGCGACGACCCGAGGTGCTCTGGTTCTTCGCGTCCATCTTCTTCACGGTGCTGGCCCACACCAGCCTGTACACCTTCTTTTCGCTCTACCTCACCGACCTGGGTTACCCGAAGTCGGCGATCGGTGCCTTGTGGGCCGTGGCCGTGTGCGTGGAAATCGTGTTCTTCTGGTTCCAGGGACGCTTCTTCCACCGCATCGACCCCCAGCGCTGGCTGCGCTCGGCAGCCGCGGTGACGGCGCTGCGGTTCGCGGTCGTCGCGGCCGCAGGCGCCACGCCGTGGGTGCTGGTGGCGGCCCAGTGCACCCATGCCGTCACCTTTGCCGGCCACCACATGGCCTGCCTGCAGACGCTCAACCGCCACTTCGGCGGCCGACTCCGTGGCCGCGGCCAGGCCCTGTACACCACGCTGGGTTACGGCCTGTCGGGCGTCATTGGCGGTGTCGGCGGTGGCTGGCTGATCGAGTGGCTCGGTTACTCCGCGGTGTTCTGGGCCGCATCGGCCTGCGGTGGCCTGGCGTGGGTCTGCGTCGCGCGCAGCCAACGCGCCGAACGACAGGCCTGAAGCCAGTCCCGGGAGACCCGATCCGGCACGGTCGTTTCGCCCGGCGCGGCCCTTCATTGGCGCTCGTGGCGGCCGAAAACGCAGGTGACCGTGTCCACCCTCACTCCCGCGTTTCCCCCGACCACCGCGCCCGTAGCACCGGCGCGGGCCTGGTGGCGTACGCTGAAGGTTCGGGTGGCCGCGGTGGCGGTCGTGATCAGTGTCACGGGTCTGGCGCTGGCGACCAGCTTCGTGTTGCACCATGTGGCCGAACGCAGCGTGCAGGCCGTGTCGACGCTGGAAGCCGACCAGGTCGGGCGCATCGCGAGTTCGCTCGGGCAGCGGGTCGTGGCCCACCAGAACATGTTGCGCGTGGCCGCCGAACGCATGCCCGAGGCGGCCCATCGGGATTCCGCCGCCGCCGAGACCTACCTGCGCAGCAAAGGCGCGTTGGCGGTCAACTTTGACGGCTTGTTCATTGCCACGGCCGACGGTCGGGTGCTGGCGGGCCAGGGTGCACCGCGCCATCCGACCGGAGCGCTGATCGGCGAACGCGAGTACTTCCTGAGCACTCGCTTGCTGCGCCTGCCGGTCGTGTCGCGCCCCTTGCCGGCGGCCATCGGCGAAGGCGACCCGGCCGGGGGCAGGGCCGCGCTGGTGCTGACGATGCCGGTCTGGGATTCGAATCGGCGCTCCATGGTGGCCGTGCTCGGTGCGGTCATGCTGCTGGACCACCGGTTGATGCTCGAGGACCTGAACTACGGCGCCGAAAGCAGCGCCAGTGGGCTGCGCGCGGGTGTCCGCGTGATCGTCACCGACGACCGGGGCCTGATCGTGGCGCACCCGGATCCACTGCGTCTGCTGGGGCGCATCGACGAGGAGCCGGGTCTCGTCGCGCTGGCCGCCGAGTGGTCGGCCCAGGGTCGCCCGATCGAGCCCGAGCCGTTCGCGCTGCACGACCCGGATCCGGGGCGCTTCGTGGCGATGGCCGGGGTGCCCGGCGCGGGCTGGATGGTGTTTCGCACCACCCCAGGCGACCGCCTGCTGGGCGGCCTGGCGCAGGCGCGGAGCGAATTGCTCGTCTGGCTGCTGGTCGCCGCCGTGGTGACGGCAGTGCTGATGTTCGCCTGCATGGGATTGCTGCTGCGCCCGCTGTCGCGCCTGACCGAACGCGCGCGTGCGCTGCACGACAGCGACCCGTCGCCGGACGCGGGTTGGCCGGAGTCCGCCAGCGGCGAGATCGGCGAACTCGCGCAGGCCCTGCACCTGGCGTTGCGAGAACGGGCGGCGGGCGAGGCCGTCAACCGCGAACTGCTGGTGCGCATGCGCACGCTGCTGGCGCTGGCGCCGATCGGCATCGTGTTCACCCACGAGCGCCGGATCCAGATCTGCAGTGCCGAGTTGGCGGCGATGCTGGCCGAGTCGGAGGCCGACCTGGTCGGGCGTCATCTCGGCGAGCTGATGTCCGGCCGGGTCGTCTTTGACGACTTCCATCGCCAGGTGATGTCGCGGTTCGAGAGGGGAGAGTTCTTCATCGGCGAGTTCGAGCTGCAACGCAGCGACGGCAGCCGCTTCTGGGCCCGGATGCAGGGCCGCCTGATCGATGAGCGTGCGCCCTTGGCCGGCACCTTGTGGCTGATCCAGGACGTGACCGAGTCCAGGGCAGCGCAGGAACGCCTGTCGTGGCAGGCCAGCCATGACCCGCTGACCCGGCTGTTGAACCGTGACGCGTTCGGGGACCGACTTCATCGCTGGCAGGTCGAACACGCGGCGCACGAGTCGGCTGCGCTGATCTTCCTGGACCTGGACCGCTTCAAGGTCGTCAACGACAACGCAGGCCACGCTGCCGGCGACCGTGTGCTGCAGGACGTGGCCGGACAGTTGCAATCCCATGTCAGGCCCGGCGACTCGATTGCCCGTCTCGGAGGCGACGAGTTCGCACTGCTGTTGCCGAACTGCGGCCCGACCTGTGCGACGGACCTGGCCGACCGCCTCCGGGTGGCCATCGGCGTGCTGGGCATCGAGCACGCTGGCCGTCGGCTGGAGATCGGCGCCAGCCTGGGCATCGTGTCCATTGCACGAGGCGACACACGGACTCCGGCGGACTGGCTGGCCGAGGCCGACGCTGCCTGCTACGCGGCCAAACACGCCGGGCGTGACGCCGTGCGTCTGGCCCAGGAAAGGTCGCGCGTCCGGGCCGACACCGTTGTGGATCCGGGCTCGCCGCAGGCCTCTCGATGAGCGATTCGACGCCCCTGCCTCCGCCGTCGTCTGCCTGCAGCAGCGCCGCTGCCGATGCTGCACGGCGGGCCCTGCAGACGCTGCAGGTGCGCCTGGCGTGCCTGGGCATGAGCCTTGGCGGTCTGGCGGCCCTTGCCGGCGGTGCCCAGGGCCTGGCCGCTGGGACTGTGCTGGTGGTGTTGTGCGCCGTCGTCCTGGCTCCGGTGCTCGGCCGACTGCGGGTGGCCGTTGAAGGCCTGCAGTCCGAGGTCGGCGAGCACGAGCAACTGGCGTTGGTGGCCGAGCACACCCAGGCGATGGTCGTGATCACGGACGCCGACGGCCAGACGGTCTGGCTCAATGCCGCGTTCGAGCGCCAGACCGACTGGACCCTGGACGAGTTGCGAGGTCGGCGCGTCAGCGACGCGATCTGCCTGCCGGCGACCCAGGTCGCGCTGCGTCAGGCCCTGGCGACCACGCCGGTCGACGGCAGCGGCCTGCGCATGGAATGGCAGGCGCAGAGCCGCGACGGCCACGGCCTGTGGCTGGACGCCGATCTGCGCCCGCTGCGCGACCCGGACGGCCGGTTGACCGGCTGGATCCTGGTGGCCACCGATGTCAGCGAGCGGGTGCTGGGTCAACGCAAGCTGCAACTGCTGTGGTCCGCGCTGCCGGCCGGGGTGATGGTGCAGGACACCGAGGGCGACGTGATCGATGCCAACCCGGCGGCTGCGCGATTGCTCGGATTGCAGCCGGGACAGCTCTTCGACCGGCATGACCGCCCGCCGGGCTGGCAGATCCTGGCCGAGGACGGCAGCCCGGCCGATGCCGAATCCCAGCCCAGCCTGCACACCCTGCGCAGTGGCCAGGCGCTCCACGACGCCGTCATCGGCGTGCGACAAGACGGTCAAGAGACACGTTGGTTGATCCTGAACACCGAGCCGCTTCACGACACCAGCATGGCCGACGCCTCGGTTGCAAGCGGCGTGATCACCTGCTTCGCCGACATCACCGCGACACGCAACCTGCAAAGCGAACTCCAGCGTCACGCCCGCACCGACCCCCTGACCCGGCTGCCCAATCGGGCGGCGGTCGGCGAGCGCATCGAGCGCGCGCTGGACCATGCGTCGCGCCACCCGGGCTATGGCTTTGCCGTGTTGTTCATGGACTTCGACCGCTTCAAGCAGGTCAACGACACGCTCGGCCACACGGCCGGCGACGAACTGCTGCGCCTGATCGCGCAGCGCCTGCAGAACTGCCTTCGCCCGGGCGACGGCCTGGCGCGCGTCGAGTCGGCGCTGCCGCTGGCGGCCCGCCTGGGCGGTGACGAGTTCGTGGTCGTGCTCGATGGGGTGCGTCACCTGGGGGTCGTGAGCCAGATCGCGGATCGTCTGGTCGAGGACCTGGCGGCGCCGTACCTGGTGCACGACACCCCGATCGCCTGCACCGCGAGCATCGGCATCGTGCTCGTCGCCGACGAGGCTGCGCGGGCCGGCGGTGCCGACGCCGTGCTGCGCAATGCCGACACCGCGATGTACGAAGCCAAGCGCGCCGGTCGCGGACGATGGGTGATGTTCAAGCCCTCGATGCATGAGCGGGTGCTGAACGCACTGACCATCGAGCGCGAGTTGCGGGTCGCGCTCGAGCGCGACGAACTGTTCGTCGTCTACCAGCCGGTCGTCGACCTGGCCAGCGGCCGCGCCACCGGCGCCGAGGCGCTGGTCCGCTGGCGTCACCCGGTCCGCGGCCTGGTCTCGCCGGCCGAGTTCGTGCCGATCGCCGAGGAGTGCGGCCTGATCGAGCCGCTCGGCGCCTTCGTGCTCGAGCATGCCGTCGCGCAGTGGACGCATTGGCAGCGCACGCTGGGCGATGCCGCGCCGCAGATGCTGGTCGTGAACCTGTCGCGGGCCCAGGTCGAGCGCCCCGGACTGGCCGCGCGCGTGCAGGCCGTGCTGCAGGCGCATGGCCTGGCCCCGGCGCAACTGCAGCTCGAGGTCACCGAGAGCATGGCCGCGAGCGACGAGCGCATGCAGGCCACGCTGCGTGAGCTGAAGGCGCTCGGGGTGCGTCTGGCGCTGGACGATTTCGGCACCGGCTATTCGTCGCTGGCCTGCCTGCACCTGCTGCCGGTCGACACGGTCAAGATCGACCGCAGCTTCGTGCAGCACGCCGAGACGGTGGAATACCACCGGGTCCTGATCGAAGCCACGATCCGCGTCGCCCGTACGCTGGGCATGTCCACCGTGGCCGAAGGGATCGAGACCCCAGGCCAGGCGGCGCTGATGCTGGACCTGCGCTGCACCCGCGGCCAGGGCTACCTGTATGGCCGCCCGATGGAGGCCGCTGCACTCGAAGCCTGGCTATCCCAGCGCGACGCCGCGGCGCCGCGGGAGTTTGCCGAGACGGCTTGAGCCTGTCGTAGTCGGCGACCGTTCAGGCCGCAAGTCCGCCCCAGCAAGGAGTGCGCTGTCGCGTGCTCAGGTTGATCGCCAGCGGTCCGTGTCGCTGCGTTCAGCGCGGCCGATCGCCTCGAGCGTCTGCAGGATGGTCGGCAGACGCTTGCGCCAGACGCCGCGGCCGTTGAAGCGCGTTTCGATTTCCGCCTGCGTCTGCGGGCGTGGCGCGGTCGCCAGCAACTCGGCCACGGCCTTGATCTGTT
>JAJTGU010000336.1 GCA_021297985.1 Rubrivivax sp. | reverse complement strand
CGATGCGCCGGTGTTTTCGACCACCGAGCGCAGCCGCATCCGCGACGCGGCGCTGATCGACTCGGCCGAGGCCATCCAGTGCTTCTTCGAGGAGGAAGCCTTCGACGCCGACGGCCGCCTGGTCGTGCCCAAGAACCGGGCGATCAACAAGATCGGCCACGCGCTGCACGACCTCGACCCGACGTTCATCCGCTTTTCCCACGGCCCCGAACTGGCGGCCCTGGCCGCCGACCTGGGCTGCGTGCGGCCCCAGGTCTGGCAGAGCACGGTGGTGTTCAAGCAGCCGCACATCGGCGGCGCGGTTGCCTGGCACCAGGACGCGACGTTTTTTGCCACCGAGCCGCAGAGCCTGATCGGCCTGTGGTTTGCGCTCGAGGACGCGGATCGCGAGAACGGCTGCCTGTGGATGCAGCCCGGGGGCCACCGCGGCCCGCTGCGCGAGCTGTACGTCGTCGGCGACGATGGCCGGCTCGCGATGCAGCCGCAGGACCCGACGCCCTGGCCCACGCTGGAGCAGGGTCTGCCCATCGAGTGCGAGGCCGGCACCCTGGTGGTGTTCGACGGCCTGATGCCGCACTTCAGCGGCGCCAACCGCAGCCCGCGCTCCCGCCTGGCCTACACCTTGCACGCCAGCAGCGCGCAGGCGCGTTATTCGCCGCGCAACTGGTTGCAGCGCAAGGCTTTGCCGCTGCGCGGGTTCGACTGACACTCAGACTGACACTCACACGGCCTCCATTGCCCAACGCATGACCGCAACGCCCCTGGCCAACGCCCCTCCGGCCGATTCCGCGCCGACCCCGCCGCAGGCCCCGACCCGATCGGCGCATCCCCTGAAGCACCTGTTCGATCCGGCGACGATCCGGCTGCGCTGCGGCGCCATCCTGCGTTCGGTCGAGGACAACCTGAGCCCGCACTTCCGGCTCGACCGTTCCGCGCTGGACGCCTGTGCGCAGCGCGTGGCGGCGACGATCCGACTTCGCCACCCGGACCTGCAGGTGCCGCCGCACAGCCGCTGGCGCCACTTCGACGCCGGTGGTGTGCCCCGCCTGGCCGAGCTGGCCCAGGCGCTCGCGGGCCGAAGTGCCGCCGACGTCGCCCGGGCGCACTTCGACCTGGTGGTCCCGGCGGTGCTGCTCGATGCCGCGGCCGGTGACAGCTGGCGCTACGTCGAGGGCGAAGCGCTGGCACGCGAGGCCCTGCCCGAGTCCCGCCATGACAATGACGCCCTGCTGGCGATGCTCGACGCTGCCGCACGCCAGCGCTCGCCCGACCTGGCGCAGGCCGTTCATGCGCCCGCGGCGTCGGGTGGCGACACCGAGCGGTCCGGGCGGACCTGGCAGGGCAGCGAGGGCCTGGCGGTGGCGAGCTTGCGCGCCTTCATGGCCGGCGCGTTTTCGGCCCGGCGCGACGACCCGCTGCGCTGCGACGCCGCGGCGCTGAAGCAGCTGGACCCACCCGCCTTGCGGGCCCTGATGCAGGCGGGTCCGGCCAATCCGCTGGCGGGTCTTGAAGAACGATCCGCGCTGCTGCAGCGGCTGGGCCAGGCCCTGGAATCCGAGGCCTTGCGCGACGGCGGCCCGGCGCGTCCGGCGCTGTTCTTCGACCGGCTGACGGCGGGCGCCACGCGCCGCGAGGTGTCGGCATCCGAGCTGCTGAACGAGTTGCTGCGCACGCTGGCGCCGATCTGGCTCGAAGGCAGCCGTGTCCAGAGCCTGCAGGCAGGTGACTGCTGGCCGCACCGCTGGGCGGGCGACGGCATTGCCGGGGGTGGCCACGACACCACCACCGACGGCCATGTGCCGTTGCACGCGATGGCCCAGTGGCTGGCGTACTCGCTGATCGAGCCGCTGCAGTGGGCGGGTGTGGCCGTCACCGGCCAGCAGGCCCTGACCGGCCTGGCCGACACACGCAACGGCGGCCTGCTGATCGACATGGGCGTGCTGCGGCCCCGCTCGGCACGGGCGGCGTCTCGGGCGATGAAGCCGGCCGACGAGTGGGTCATCGAGTGGCGGGCACTCACCGTCGTGCTGCTCGACGAACTGGCGGTCCTGGTGCGCCACGACCTCGGCCTGGACGATCAGCAGTTGACGATGGCCAGCCTTCTCGAAGGAGGGACCGCACCGACCGCTCGCGAGCTGGACCAGGAACGCCGCAACGGCGCGCCGCCGGTGTCGGTGACCAGCGCCGGCACGCTGTTCTGAGCATGGACGAGGCGGTCCGCAGTTTTGGTGTGCAGCTGCGCCACTGGCGCCGCCTGCGCGGCTGCAGCCAATTGGCGCTGGCCAGCGAGGCCGCGGTCTCGACGCGCCATCTGTCCTGGCTCGAATCCGGCAAGGCGCAGCCCAGTCGCGCCATGGCGCTTCGCCTGGCCCGCCACCTGGACGTGCCGCTGCGTGAACGCAACCGATGGTTGCTCGCGGCCGGCTACGCGCCGCTGTTCGCCGAGCGGGCGCTGGTCGGTGCCGCTGCCGACCCGGCGATCTCGCCTTGGCGCGACGCGGTGCAGCGCCTGCTTGACGCCCACGACCCGGCGCCGGCCATGGCGCTGGACCGGCACTGGAACCTCGTGGCCGGCAACCGCATGGCCGTCACGCTGTTGGCCGGCGTGCCAGCCGATCTGCGGGGCCCGCCGCTGAACCTGCTGCGCGTGTCGCTGCATCCCCGTGGCCTGGCGCCGCATGTCGTCGACCTGCCCGGATGGCGGGCCCATGCCCTGCACCGCCTGAGGCGCCAGATCCAGGCCACAGGCGACCCCGGGCTTGCCGATCTGCTGGCCCTGCTGCGGTCCGAGTCCTCTGATGGCAGCTCCGCGGCATCGTCGCCGTCACCGGGTCGGGACGACGATGCGGCGCCAGAACCGGTGCTGTCGTTGTCGCTGGACTGGCCCGGCGTCGGGCGGCTGGACTTCATCACCACCGTCACCGTGTTCGGCACCCCGGCCGACATCACGACCTCGGAGCTGGCGATCGAGACCCTGCTGCCCGCCAACCCCGAGACCGCCGAGCGGCTGCGCCGGATCGCGGGCGCGTAACCGTCGCGCTCGGTGCGCGCACCCTCAGCGGTTGTCGATCAACCACACGTGCTGGCACGCGCGGCAAACGACCTGTACGTACTCGCCGCTGTCGTCGGCTTGCAGCAGTTGCAGCCGGCCATAAGCCTTGCACTGCGGGCATTCGGCCTGGTGGGCCGCCAGTTCGGCGTGGTGCAGCAGGTGCAGGTAGCGGCGCAGCGCCCACAGCCCGGTGGCCACCAGCAGCAAGGTGGCAAAGATGTCGAAGAGCTGGTCGGCCCAGCCGCGGAAGCGCATCGCCGCCTCGACCGCGGCGAAGATGCCGATCAGGCACAGGAAGCTCAGCGCCAGGTGGGCATGGCTTTGCAGCAGCTCGCGCTCGTACCAGGTGCGGAATCCATGGCGGCGGATGCCCTCGGCAAGCTTCATGTGGTGGTGCTCCCGGTGTGTGCAGCAGGCGCGACGATCGCCGCGATGGCCCCGATCGCCCGAACTCGCTCGCGGTGGATGGCCTCGGCGATCTTCGGTCCGCTGCGGCCGGCCGCCACTTCATGGGCCGCGACCGCTGCCGTGTCGACCTCCCGTGCCGCGGCCAGCAGCGGCGGCAGCCGGGTGGCGGGCACGTAGGGCTGCATCTCGAGCCCGGTCCGGCCACGGGCGTCGCACTCGCAGGCCAGCAGCATCAGCGCAAACCGATCCGGTCTGCGCCAGGCGTCGCAGCGGTCGAACAGCCGCACCAGGGCCGCCGCGCCCAGGGCGTCGCTGCGGTGCACGTTGCCGTGTTCGCGCGCCACCAGCACGGCCAGCTCGCGGCAGTCCGCGGGCACCTTCCAGCGGTCGCTCACCCGCTCGGCCAGCTTGACGCTGCGCGCCTCGTGCGCGATGTGGCGCGGCCATTCGTCGCGGGGTGTCGTGCCCTTGCCCAGGTCGTGGCACAGGCAGGCGTAGCGCACCGCCAGCGGCGCATCGAGCATTGCGGCCATGTCCAGCACCAGGCCCAGGTGCACGCCGGTGTCGACCTCCGGGTGGTGGGCGGCGGGCTGCGGCACGCCGTACAACGCGTCGACCTCGGGCAGCAGCCGCGCCAGGGCGCCGCAGCCGCGCAGCACGGCCAGCATGCGGCTGGGCTGCTGCGCCATCAGGCCGCGGCTGAGTTCCTGCCACACGCGCTCGGGCACCAGGTGGTCGACCTCGCCCGAGGCGACCATGTCTTCGAGCAGGGACTGCGTCTCCGGCGCCACCCGGAAGTGCGGCCAGCGTGCGGCAAACCGGGCGATGCGCAGCAGCCGCACCGGGTCCTCCGAAAACGCAGGCGAGACATGGCGAAGCACCCCGTCGGCCAGGTCCCGCTGACCGCCGAAGGGGTCGATCAGCGTGCCGTCCTCGGCCTGCGCGATGGCGTTGATCGTCAGGTCGCGGCGCAGCAGGTCGTCTTCGAGCGTGACGCCCGGCGCCGCGTGCACCGCAAAGCCACGGTAGCCCGGGCCGCTCTTGCGCTCGGTGCGCGCCAGCGCCACTTCTTCGTGGGTCTGCGGGTGCAGGAAGACCGGGAAGTCGCGGCCCACCGCCTTGTACCCCGCGGCTGTCAGCTCCTCAGGCGTCGCGCCGACGGCCACCCAGTCGCGGTCGCTGGCCGGCAGGCCCAGCAGCGCGTCGCGCACGGCGCCGCCGACAACGTAGAAGCGGGCAGACATGGCGGCGATTGTGGCGGTCGGCAGCCGCCACCGTCGGCGCCGTCAGAGATTGCCGCGCGCCCAGGGTCCGCTGATGGCGTAGGTGATGCCCGGTGTCTGGATGCTGGCGAACAGGATCCGGCCCGTGGGGTCGAAGCAGGCGCCGGCGAACTCGATGCCGCGGTAGTCGCCCGGGGCGACCAGCTTGCCGGCCGAGGCGACCTGGTTTGCGTTCAGCGTGCAGTTGTTCTTGCAGAAGATGTAGGCCTCGGCTGCGGCGTTCAGACCGAGCAGCCGCGAGCCGGTGCCGAAGGCGTCGGTCGAGCCGCCCCCGTCCTCGCAGAGCAGCACGCCGCCACGTGGGCTGACGGTGACGTTGTCGGGGTTGTTGCCCGCGGTCTGGTTGCCTGACACGAAGATCGCGCGCAGGCGCATCGTGCTCAGGCTCAGCTCCCACACCGCACCGTCGCCGTTGCCGATCGAGCCGCCGGCGTTGACGCCGGCGGCGGTGTCGACGATGAAGAGCTTGCCGCCGCTGAACCAGATCCCTTCACCGCGGGACCAGCGCGTGCAGCCCGCCGCCAGCGCCTGGATCGTCGGGCCGGCCATCACGCCCAGGGACACGCCGCCGGGCTGTCCGGCCACGGTTCGCGGGTCGGCATCGGGGTTGGCAATGTCGACCCACTCCAGCTCGTACTCGTCGCCGATGCGCGGGTCCAGCAGCGCGGTGTTGTTGCTGGCCGTCACGCTCTGCGGCACGGCCTGGACGAGGATGGTCTTGATGCGCGCCGCCTGCAGCCGCCCGCCGCGTTGCAGGCTGCCCAGGCCACCGCTCGTATCGTGGGGCACATAGCGGAAGAAGCTGCTGCAGTTGCGGTTGTCCTCGGTCAGGTAGACGTAGCCCGTCGACGGATCGACGGCCACCGCCTCATGCACGAAGCGGCCCATTTCGACGATGGGCGCGGCAATGGACTGCGCCGGGTTGGCCGCGGACTCGAACACGTAGCCGTGCTTGCGGCCACCGATGAGCGAGAAGTCGAGCACCGTCTCTTCGCAGCTCAGCCAGCTGCCCCAGGGCGTGGGGCCGCCGGCGCAGTTGCCCAGCGTGCCACCCAGCGACGCCTGGCTGGCGGCCCAGCGGCCGTCGCGGAACGTGAGGCTGGTGGTGCCGCCGGCCGCGTAGCCGGTGAACGGCGGCGGATCGGGCTGGCCGGGGAGCCTAACGGCGTTGTTGGCGCCCACGCGCACGGTGACCGCACCGCCGAGGGTGATGATGCCGTTGACGAATCCGGTGGCGTAACGGGCCGGCGCCAGGATCGCGTCCGACTCGTTGGCCACCAGGCCACGCTCGTGGTTGCGCACCAGGGTCAGCTCCTGACCGCGGCCCACGCGCCGGTTGCGAACCACGGCCATGCCGTCGTGCAGGCTCGGGGTGGGTCGGCCATCGCTCATCGGATCGCCGGTCCAGCCGAAGGAGCTGTAGCTGAAGCCGCTGGGCAACTGCAGCAGCGGCAGGCCGGTGGCCAGGTCGTTCACCGGTGTGATCGGGCCGTAGGGCGAGGGCGCCGATTCGGTCTGCTTGCCACCGATCGCGGCGTGTGCCTGTCGTGCCTGCAAGGCCGTCATCGTGCCGACAAAGAGCGAGGCCGCCGTGGCCCCGGTGCCTTGCAGGAGGCGGCGACGGCTCAGGGGGCTGGTAGGCAAGGCAGGGTGCTGCGGCATGGTGCTTTCCTCAAGCAGAACTCGGAAGCCACCGAGTCTGTGCCGCACCCATGACCCGCCCGTGAAGGCGCGCAGTCCGGACGGACTCGCATGCGCGGGTGACGCGTGCGGGTCCGGTCCGGGCCGTGGTGTCAAAGCCGCTCGAACACCGCCGCGATGCCCTGGCCGCCGCCGATGCACATCGTCACCAGTGCATAGCGCTTGCCCGCGCGGTGTAGCTCGTGCACGGCCTTGGTGGCGAGGAAGGCGCCGCTGCAGCCGATGGGGTGGCCCAGCGCGATGGCGCCGCCGTTGGGGTTGACCTTGGCCATGTCGAACTCCAGGCCCCGTGCCACCGCCAGCGCCTGCGCCGCGAAGGCCTCGTTGCTTTCGATCAGGTCGATCTGGTCGAGCGTCAGTCCGGCCTTCTTCAGCGCCAGCTTGGTGGCCGGGATCGGGCCCTCGCCCATGATCTCGTTGGGCACGCCAGCGACGGCGTAGCTCACCAGCCGGGCCATCGGCTTGTGGCCGTGCGCGGCGGCCACCGCCGCATCGGCCAGCACCAGGAAGGCCGCGCCGTCGTTGATCCCACTGGAGTTGCCGGCCGTCACGCTGCCGTCCTTCTTGAAGGCCGGCTTCATCTTCGCCAGCGTCTCCATCGTCGTGCTGGCCTTCACGTGCTCGTCGGTGTCGAACACGACCTCGCCCTTCTTGGTCTGCTTCACGATGGGCACGATCTGGCCCTTGAAGCGGCCCTCGGCGATGGCCGCGGCGGCCTTGCGGTGCGAGTCGACGGCGAGCTGGTCCTGCTGCTCGCGCGTGAGGCCCCACTTGGTGACCAGGTTCTCGGCCGTGATGCCCATGTGGCCGACGCCGAAGGGGTCGGTCAGCGTGGCCACCATGGTGTCGATCATCTGCACGTGGCCCATGCGCGCGCCGCTGCGCATCTGCGGGCTCAGGTAGCCGCCGCGGCTCATGACCTCGACGCCGCCGCCGACGCCGTAGTCGCAGTCGCCGAGCAGGATGTTCTGGGCCGTCGTGATGATGGCCTGAAGGCCGCTGCTGCACAGGCGGTTGACCGACATCGCGACGCTGTCCATCGGCAGCCCGGCCTGGATGCTGGCCACGCGCGCCACGTAGGCGAAGCGGCTCTCGGTGGGGATGGTGTTGCCGACCGTCACGTAGTGGATGGCCTGGGGATCGACGCCACTGGCCGCGACGCTGGCCTTCATCACCGTGCCGGCGAGCTCGGCCGGTTCGATGTCGGCCAGGCTGCCGGCAAAGGTGCCGATGGCGGAACGGAGGGCGGAAAGGACGACGACGTCGCGCTGGCTCATGGGGGGTCTCCGGGAGGTGGTGGCGGGCAGGAATGCAAATCGCACTCTACGCCGCGTCACCCTTAACGATGCTGACGATAGGGCTCGTCTTCGGCGATGAAGTCCTTCTCCAGCAACGCATCGGCAATCCACGCGGCGACGCCGGGCGCCTGCACGACGCGCTCCACGTAGGCCGCGGTCGTGGCCGACACCGGCAGGCCATAGCCCAGGATGCGCTGGCCGACCGGGGCATAGAAGGCATCGGCGGCACAGAAGGCCCCAAACAGGAAAGGCCCGCCAGATGCCGTCAGCGCATCGGCCCACATCGATTCGATCCGTGCCAGGTCGCGGACCACCGCCGGCTGCTCGGCCAGCACGCGTGCGCCGACCTCCGGCAGCCGAACCTCGATGTTCATCGGGCAGTGCTGGCGCAGCGCGCCAAAGCCGCTGTGCATCTCGGCGCACAGCGACCGGGCCCGGGCCCGTGCGTGAACGTCCGCCGGCCAGACCCCCGCAGCCGGGAACAGATCGGCCAGCGTCTCCGCGATCGCCAGCGTGTCCCAGACGACATGGCGGTGGCCGGAGGCGTCGGGCTCGAGCCGCAGCACCGGCACCTTGCCGGCGGGCGTGTGGTGCGCCAGCTCGCGATAGAAGGCCGAGCCGGGCGTGAAGTCGAAGCGCAGCTTGATTTCCTCGAACGGGATGCCGAGCTGCTTCATCAGCACCCAGGGCCGCATCGACCAGGACGAGTAGTTCTTGTTGCCGAAGACGAGTTGAAGCATCGTGTGGACCTTGTCGAAAGCGAGATCGCGATGCTAGGGCGCCACCGGCGTCCGATCGATGCGGATTCGGTCTCGCTGCGATGCCGTGGCGACATCGCAGCCGAGCGGACTTCAGTGTCGCCGCACGTGGGCCCGGAAGCTGTCGTAGAGCCCACGGGCCGAGTCGCGGCCCAGGTGCTGCGGCATCACCGCTTCCAGCGGCGTCGGGGTGATGCCCCAGTCGGCCAGCCCGGGCAGGGTGCCGCTGGCGACGTTGGGCACGCTCAGCGACGCCAGGTTGTCGCGCGACAGCAGCGGCTCGCCCGGCATCAGCTCCATCGCCACCGCCTGCAGCGTCGCGACAAAACCGGGCAGCGGGATCTGCGGCCGCTCGTGGCCGGCCCAGCGCCCGGCCAGCCGGACGAGCTGCGACAGCGTGTATTCGGCCGGTCCGGCGCATTCGACCGTCTGGCCGGCGGTGCCCGGGGTGTCCAGCGCATGCACGATGGCTGCGGCGACATCCTCCACCCAGACCGGCTGCATGCGTGCCGACGCGCCGGCCAGCGGCAGCACCGGCGCCAGGCCTTGCAGCATCGCGAAGAGGTTCAGGAAGCGGTCGCCGGCACCGAAGATGACCGACGGCCGCAGGATCGTCGGGGTGCCGTAGCCGGCCTTCAGCGTGGCCTCGCCAGCGGCCTTGCTGCGCAGGTAGTGCGACGGCGCCTTGTCGGACACCCCGAGTGCGCTGACGTGCACCAGTCGCGGCACGCCTGCGGCCTTGGCCAGCCGGGCCAGTCGCGTCGGCAACTGCACATGGGCCTTGTCGAAGGCGGCCGGCGAGCCTTGCAGGATCGCCACCAGGTTGACCACCGCGTCCATGCCGGCAAGCAGCGTGGCCAGGGTGGTGTCGTCGTGGAGGTCGGCCGCGACGACCTCGACCGTCGGCAGCGAGCGCACCGCATCGCCACGCGGCAGGCGGCGGGTCGGCACGACGATGCGGCCGGCGCTGCCGCCGCTGCGGCGGCACAGTCGCTCGCACAGCGCGCGGCCGACAAAGCCGGTGCCACCCAGGACGAGGATGCGGGAGATCGGATTCATCGTGTTGCCTTCGAGGGTCGTGCCGGGTGAGTCGCGCCCGCCGTTCAATCCGGTTGCGTCGACGGCAGGCTGCGGTCTTCGGCACCGCTGCTCAACTCGCGCGGGCCGACCGTCGCGCCCAGACGGTGGCGCAGGCTGCGGCCCGGCGGCACGGCAGCGGTCGTCAGACCTGGGCCGGCGGTGCCAGCCGCGTGGGCGGCGAGCACGGCGCTGTAGACGGCAGCGTTGGCCAGCACTTTCTTGACGTAGTCGCGCGTCTCGGCAAAGGGCACGTTTTCGGTCCAGATCGCGGCTTCAAGCAGCGGGCCCTCGCGCCAGCGCCGCGGCCGGTTCGGGCCGGCGTTGTAGGCTGCCGCGGCCAACGCCTGTGCGCCATTGAAGTCGTCGAGCACGTACTTCAGGTAGCTCGCGCCGAGCAACACGTTGGTGTCGGTGTCGTTGACCTGGCCGGGGCGGAAGTCCACCAGTCCGAGGCGCCGCGCGGTCCAGCGCGCGGTCGCCGGCATCAGCTGCATCAGCCCCGAGGCGCCGACGTGCGATCGGGCGTCGACGATGAATCGCGACTCCTGTCTGATCAGCCCGTAGACGTAGGCCGGATCGACCCCGACCTCGCGGCTCTTGGCCAGCACCACCGACTCCAGCGGCGTCGGGTAGCGCTGGGCGATCGAAACCTGCTCGCGCGTGCGTTCGCTGGTGTTGATGCAGCGGTCCCAGACCTCGCGCTCGCAGGCCCATGCGGCGGCGGCGAGCAGCTCGCGGTCGGCCATGCCCCGCAGCGTGAAGTTCCACTCGCGCACGCCCTCGCTGCGCAGGCCCAGTCCGATCAGCGCCAGCGCGCGGCCCAGGCCCGGGTTCTGGCGCGCTGCTTGCGTCTCGGTGGCTGCCAGCGGTGGGGGCTCGGGTGGCAGCACGAGGCGCTGACCGAGGTCCTCGAGTGCGAGCTGGCCGTGGTAGCTCAGCGGCTGCTGCGCCAGGGTGGCCAGCGCCTGGCGTGCTGCGGCGCGCACCGACTCGCCGGCTGCGCCGGGTCGGGACTGGGCCAGCGCCGAACGGGCGCGCCAGTAGGTCCAGGTGGCGACGGTTTCCCGGTCCCGCATCGCGGCCGGGCTCAACGCGGCACTGGCCCGCTCGACCAGCGCCCAGGCCGCCTGCTGGCGCGCGGTCGCCTCGGGGATCCGCGCCGCGGGCTGGGTCAGTGCCGCCACCGAGGGCTGGGCCGTCGCGCCCAGGCTGCGCAAGGCCGCCCGCGCGTGCCATGCCAGCAGGTCGTCGCTCCAGCCGGCCACGGCGGGACCGGCGGCGTCGCGCTCGCGCCAGGCCCGCAGTGCCATGTCCAGGGCGTTGTCTTGCAGCTTCAGCGCCGCCTGCTTGGCGACGCCCGCCCAGGCGTGGGCCGCCGCATCGGGCTGCAGCGCCTTGGCCAGGGCGCCGTCGAGCCAGCCCGCGGCGTCGTCCGGACTGGCCGCAGCCAGGCGCCACAAGGCCAGCACGGCGAGGTCGGCCCTTTGCCCGCGCAGCGCGGGCACGCCGCGGGCGTTGCCCACGGTGAGTCGGCGAAGCCAGCCTGCGGGGTCGGCAAATGCGGCATCGACAGCCGCGACAGCGGGGGCGCCCAGCAAGGCGGCCGCAGCGCGCGCGGCCCGGGGGCGGTTGAACTCGGCGGCCAGGCGCAGTTCCTGCGCGACTTCGGCCGGCGTGAAGACGCCGGCCTCGTACAGCGTGCTGCCCAGAAGCTGGCAGCCGGTGTCGACATCTCGCTGCGCCAGCCAGGCCTCCAGGGCCGCGGCCCGCAGGTCCTTGTCACCGGCCGCATGCCGCGCCAGGAAGGTGTAGCAGGTGACCTCGCGGTCGTCGTTCATGCGAAAGCGCGGGAACTCGGTCCGGAAGTTGACCCAGTCGCGGCGCTTGCCGAGTTCGAGCAGCCAGTCGTTGCGCAGCCGGTCTTCGACGTAGCTGCCGGCCCAGCGCGCGTAGAACGCGTCGAGTTCACTCTGCTGCGCGTCGGCCAGACGGGCGTTCAGCCGCCAGTAGTCGGCCCAGGCGGCCAGCGGGTGGTTCTGTTCGGCCAGCGTGCCGGCGATCTGGCTGAGCCGCTGCTGCTGGCGGCTGTCGCGCGCGGCCTGGGTCCAGGCCTCGCGGGCGGCGAGCAGGGCTTCATTCCCGCTGCCTTGCGCCGACGCCGGCCCGGCGGTCATCGACACGAGCACCCAGGCCGGCGTGGCCAGCACGGCCAGCGCCTGGGTGGCCCTTTGGCGCCAGGTCGATGCGGCGAGTTGGTTCAAGGGGGATCTCCGTGAGGGCGTCAATCTACCTGAGCCGTGCCGACCGCCGTGCGGGTGAGGTTGGCTTGCTCCAGCACCCAGGACTCGAAGGCCGCCAGCGCCGCGCGCTCGCGCCGCGCAGGCCAGCGCACCAGCCAGTAGCTCAGCGGCGACGCGATGCGGCCGGCCGCGCCAAAGGGCTCGACCAGCTCGCCGCGCGCGAGCGACTCCCAGACCAGCGGCAGCCGCGCCAGCGCCACACCCTGGCCGGCCAGGGCCTGCTGGATCTGCTGATAGGTGAAGTTCAGGTACACCCAGCCCCGCGGCTGGATGCCCGACGGGGCGTGCTGGCGCAGCCAGTGGTGCCAGCTGAGGTACTGCGCGCTCGGGCGGTGGTCGTCTTCTTCCAGCAGGGTGTGGCGAGCCAGGTCGGCCGGCCTCTTCAGCGCCTGGCGACGCAGCAGGTCGGGGCTGGCCACGGGCGTCAGCCACTCGTCGAACAGGCGTGTCGACCCCGCCGGCGCGTCGTCGGGGAAGCAGTAGCGCAAGCCGAGGTCCAGCTCGGGATCGTCGAGCCCGATCAGGGTGTCCGAGGCCGAGATGCGGATGTCGATCTCCGGGTGCAGCGCCTGGAAGCCCGCCAGCCGCGGCAGCAGCCACAGGCTGGCAAACGACGCGAAGGTGGTCACGCCCACCGGCTGGCGCTGCATCGTCAGGCGCAGGCGGCTGACGGTGCCGTCCAGCTGGCGCAGCCAGGGTGCGACGCTGTGCAGCAGGGCATCGCCGGCGCCCGTCAGCGCAACATGCCGGGTGCCGCGCGAAAACAGCGCCGTGCCGAGCTCGTCTTCCAGGCCGCGGATCTGCCGGCTGACGGCCGGCTGGGTCAGGTGCAGCTCCTCGGCCGCGGCGCGGAAGTTCAGGTGCCGGGCGACCGCATCGAAGGCCCGCAGCGGGGCCAGCGAGAGCAGACGCTGACGGGGCAGATTCATGCACGGATCTTATCAATCAAGCCCTCGATCACGATTGGACCGACAGCCTCGAAGTCCGCAAGATGCACAGCCATGCCGGACGAATCCGATGCGTCTGGCCAGTCGCCGATCCGGGAGCCGCTGTCATGATCCAGACGCACCAAGTCGCCTTCGACCGTTCATCCGGACTCTGGTCCCTGGCCAACGGCGCCGTGCACGGCCTGGACGCCTCCGGTCACGACCGGCTGCTCTGCCTGCGCGAAGGTCGGCTGTGGCTGACCGGCGGGGCTCGGCACGACGCCGCCGGCGACCGCTGGCTGCAGGCCGGGGACTGCTTGCGCCTGCCCGCCGGCACCGCCTGGCTGGCCGGCGCCGAGCCGCGGGCAAGCTGGGTGCTGCTGGAGGCGCCGGTGGCGGCTCAGGGCTTGCGACGCACCCGAGGTTTGGGTCTCGCCTTGGCCGGGGCTGCGACTCTGGGGGCCTTGGCCACCTGGGCGCGCAAGGCCGCCGCCATCGCCAGGCGGGCCCAGGGCGCCATCTCGGCGGGGGACTCCAGGGCCTCGGCCGGCAGCGTCCAGTAGGCCATCGTCATCGGCTTGCCCTTGCCGTCGTAGCGGAAGGGCTCGCCGCCGGCAGCCTGGAAACGCGGTGCGGTTTCAGCATCGGCCTTCAGGTACAGCCGCTCGTCGGCCACGATCGCGACGAACAGGCCGTCCAGGTACAGCCCGTGGCCGCCGAACATGCGGCGCGACCGTGCCGGTGCGACCACGGTCAGCAGCTCCAGCACATGGGCGACAAAGGCCGAGTCCCGGGGCGGGTCGCGGCCCGGCGCGACAACGGGTGGGCGGGACTTGGGCATGGCGGTGCCGGGCAGCGGAGAATCGCGGTCCCCCGTTGTACCGCAGGGCCCGCCACCGATGAGCTTCAACATGCCCCCGCTGGAACCCGCGCGCGACAAGGCCACGCTGCGCCGCCAGCTCCAGGCCGAGCGCCAGAACCTGGTCGACCGTCACGCCCGCGCGATGCAGCTGCAGGAGGTGCTGCGCGTCTGGCTTCTCCAGCGGCGCGACGTCGCGATCGGCGCCTACTGGCCGATCAAGGGCGAGTTCGACGCCCTGCCGGCGCTGTACCGCTGGGCCGAGGCCAACACCGAGCGTTGCATCGGCCTGCCCGTGATCGACAAGACGACGCGCAGGCTGAGCTTCCACATGTGGCACCCGGGCTGCGAGATGGAAGAAGACGCCTACGGCATCCCCAAGCCCAAGCACACCCCGGCCTTCCACCCCACGGTGCTGCTGGTGCCGTGCGTCGGCTACGGCCCGCGCGGCATGCGCCTGGGCTACGGCGGCGGCTTCTACGACCGCACGCTGGCGACACTCGAGCCGCGCCCGGTGACGGTGGGCCTGGCGTTTTCGAACGGCTACCTGCCCTGGCTCGAACCGGAGCCGCACGACGTGCCGCTGGACGCCATCCTGTGCGACGAAGGCGTGGCCTGGGAGCGCGAGCCGGGTTGAGGGCTTGATTGCGTGCCGCGGCACGCGACCCGCCTCGAACGGCGCAGGCGGTCGGTCAGAATTCTCGGCAGCCCAACCTCGCCGATGGCAACCCGACAGCGTCCATGCCCCTCACGCTCCAACAGCTCGAACGCCACCTCTTCAAGGCCGCCGACATCTTGCGCGGCAAGATGGACGCCTCGGAGTTCAAGGAATACATCTTCGGGATGCTGTTCCTGAAGCGCTGCTCGGATGTGTTCGATCAGCGTCGCGAGCAGGTCATCGCTCAGGAATTGGCCGCCAGCAAGACCCCGGGCGATTCGTTGCAGAGCGCCGAACTCAAGCGCTGGTACGGCCAGTCGTTCTACGTCCCGCCCACGTCGCGCTGGCAGTACCTGGTCAACGAGGCCCACGCCGACGTCGGCGGTTTCCTCAACCGCGCCCTGGGCGGCCTGGAGAGCAACAACTCCAGTCTGGCGGAGGTGCTGGAGCACATCGACTTCTCGCGCAAGGTCGGCCAGAGCAAGATCCCCGACATCAAGCTGCGCCAGCTCATCAGCCACTTCAGCAGCCACCGGCTGCGCAACGAGGACTTCGAGTTCCCCGACCTGCTGGGCGCGGCCTACGAGTACCTGATCGGCGAGTTCGCCGACTCGGCCGGCAAGAAGGGCGGCGAGTTCTACACCCCGCGCTCGGTCGTGCGGATGATGGTGCGGCTGGTCAAGCCCGAGCAGCAGCACAGCGTCTACGACCCTTGCGTCGGCTCAGGCGGCATGCTGATCCTGGCCAAGGAGTACATCGACGAGCATGGCGGCGACGGCACCCGGGCCGACCTGTGCGGGCAGGAGGCCAACGGCACCGTCTGGTCCATCGCCAAGATGAACATGCTGCTGCACGGCATCAGCACTGCCGACCTGCGCAACGACGACACCCTGGCCGAGCCGCAGCATGTCGAGGGCGGCGAGCTGATGCGCTTCGACCGCGTGCTGTCGAACCCGCCGTTCTCGATCAACTGGGGCACCACCGACACCGACCGCGCCGGCCAGTCCGTCTGGGCGCCCAAGTACCGTGCCGAACGCTTCCGCTACGGCGAGGTGCCGCTGGGCAGCAAGAAGGCCGACCTGATGTTCCTGCAGCACATGGTGGCGGTGACGCGCGACGGCGGCATGGTCGCCACCGTGATGCCGCACGGCGTGCTGTTCCGAGGCGGCGAGGAGCGCGCCATCCGCGCCGCGATGATCGAGGCCGACCTGCTGGAGGCCGTGATCGGCCTTCCCGCCAACCTGTTCTACGGCACCGGCATCCCCGCCTGCGTGCTGGTGCTGCGCCAGCGGCAGGGCAACCACAGTGGCAAACCGGCCGAGCGCCAGGGCCAGGTGCTGTTCATCAACGCCGACCGTGAGTACTTCGAGGGCCGGGCGCAGAACCACCTGCTGCCCGAGCACATCGAGAAGATCGTCAACACCTTCGAGACCTTCGCCGCGGTGCCGGGATTCAGCGCCATCGTGCCCAACGCCACGCTGCGCGAGAACGACTGCAACCTCAACATCCGCCGCTACGCCGACAACGCGCCGCCGCCCGAGCCGCACGACGTGCGTGCGCACCTGCTGGGCGGCGTGCCGAAAGCAGAGGTGCGGACGAAGGCGGCGCTGTTCAGCGCGCACGGCCTGGACCCGCTGGCGCTGTTCATCGAGCGTGACGCCAGCACCTTCGACTTCCGCCCCGAGCTGGCCACGCGGCAGACCCTCAAGCCCGCGGTCGACACGAACGCCGGCGTGGTGGCCCGCGAGCAGGCGGTGCGCGACGCCTTCGATGCCTGGTGGCAGGCCCACAGCCCGCGCATCACCGCCCTGGCGGGTGCGCCGAGCTTTGTCGGCCTGCGCAATGAGCTGCTGCACAGCTTCAGCGCTGCGCTGGAGCCGGTGGGCGTGCTCGGGCGCTTTCAGGTGCGCGGCATCGTGGCCGGATTCTGGGACGACGCCAAGTACGAGTTCATGACGCTGATGGCCCGCGGCGCCAAGGGAGTGGTCGATGCCTGGCGCACCAGCATCCTGACCGCGCTGGACGACGAGCAGAGCAACGACAACCCCCTCGATCACAAGCTGGTCAAGTTCCTGATGGCCGCGTTCGTCGAGGCGCTGTCCGAGCTGGAAGCGCGCAAGGCCGAGTTGGACAGCCAGATCAAGGCGGCCGTGCCGGACAAGGGTGCGAGCGAGGATGGCGACGACGCCGAGGCTGGTGATGACGAGCCGGCGGTGGACGAAGCGCAGCTCAAGGATTGGAAGCGGCAGCTGGGTGCGCTGAAGAAAGACATCAAGGCCCAGGAGCAGGGCTTCGCTAAGCGGCTGAACGCGGCGGTCGATGCGCTGGACGAGGCCGGCGCCGCCGCGCTGCTGCTGGCGATCCTGCGCAACGACATGCAGGCGATCCTCGAACGGTACATCAGCGCGCAACGGCAGCAGGTCGTCACCGCGCTCGAGAACTGGTGGGATAAGTACCGGGTGACGTTGACGGATATCGAGCGTAACCGTGACGCAGCCGCCGCTGCGCTGCGTGGCTTCGTGCGTGAGCTCGGATATGCCTGATGTCCGCCTGCCTTCTGCATGGGAGCGGACCAGCCTCGCCGGTCTGGCGGAATACCTCAACGGCTTCGCGTTCAACGAGAGCTACTGGTCGGCAGAGGGCCTTCCCATCGTCCGAATCGCGCAGATCACTGGCTCCCAGGGCATCGTTGATCGCTACCAGGGACCACTGCCTGACACGTACCGGCTTGACGACGGCGACTTGATCTTTTCGTGGAGTGGCACGCTTGCGGTCGTGCGCTGGAACGGGGGGCCAGCGTGGTTGAACCAACACTTGTTCAAGGTAGTGCCGCGACACGGTATTGACCGCGATCTCCTGTTTCACCTGCTGCAGGCGTCCGTTGTCGAGATGAACAAGCGGACCCACGGCAGCACGATGAAGCACATCAAGCGCGGCGAACTTCGTGAGTTCAGCGTGTCATTGCCAGTTGACGCCGCCGAGCAGCGGGCGCTTGCGGAAATCCTCGACACCCTCGACACCACCATCCGCCAGACCGAGGCGATCATCGAGAAGCT
>JAJTGU010000288.1 GCA_021297985.1 Rubrivivax sp. | reverse complement strand
GTTTCGGCCGCTACTACTTCGCGATGTTCGGCGGCGGCGTCGACCCGCAGGCCGACCGGCTGCCGCTGTCCACCCAGAAGTCCGGCGGCATCCTGAGCTACATCGTCGCGCACGAGGTCGGCCACACGCTGGGCCTGATGCACAACCACATCGCCTCCACCGCCTATCCGGTGGCGCAGATGCGCCGGCCGGACTTCGCCAACCGCTGGGGCCCCAACAGCTCCATCATGGCCTACGGCCGCTTCAACCAGGCGGCGCAGCCGGGCGACGGCGTGACGCAGTTGTGGGGCGTGATCGGGCCCTACGACGTCGCGGCCATCCGCTACGGCTACGGCGTCTTCGGCACCGACGCCGAGAGCGAGCGCCGCGAACTCGCCGCCTTCGCCGACAGCTTCTCGCGCGACCGGCGCCTGTTCTGGGCGACCGAGGAGCGCGGCGACTTCCAGGCCCGCCACGGCCGCGACCCGCGCGTGCTGATCGAGAACACCGGCGCCGAGCGCGTCGAGGCCACGCGGCTGGGCGTGGCCAACCTGCAGCGCTCGCTGGCCCGGCTGGAGGCCGCCACCGCCGGCGATCCGCGCGAGTTCGCTGCCACCTACGACACGCTGCTGAGCCGCCAGGTGGGCATGCTGCGCTCGGTGCAGCGGCTTGTCGGCGGCGTGATGCCGGCCCTGGATGCGCCGCCGAAGTGGACCGGGCGCCCGGTGCCCGCGGCCGAGCAGCGCGAAGGGGTTCGCTACCTGCTCGGCGAGGGCGCGGCCTCGCTCGAGCCGTTTGCCGCGCCGGCCATCGTCGACCGCGTCGTCGGCTTCGGCGGCGAGCGCGCCATCGAGGGCCTGCAGGCGGCCATCGTCACCGAACTGCTCAGCGGTGCCAACGTGGCGCAGCTCGAGAGCCAGCGCCGCCGCGACCCTGCCGCCTACGCCCCGGCGGAGTTCGGCCGCGACGTCACGGCGGCGGTCTGGGCCGACCTCGGCCGCAGCACGCCGACCCAGCGGGCGTTGCAGCGCGGATACGTGAAGGCGGCGGCCACGCTGCTGGAGGCCTGGTCCAAGGGCGGCGCGGGCGAGGAGGCGGCGACCCGGCAGCTGATGGCGGCCACCGAGCGCCTCTCGCCGGCCGCTGCGCGCGCACTGGCCGAGAGCGGTGACGACACGATCTTCATCGGCTGGCTGCGGGCGGCCTTGCCGCCGCTGCGATCACGCCTCGACGACGCGGCGCGCCGTGCGGCAGATGAGTCCGATCGCCTGCACTTCGCCGACATGTCGGCGCAGCTGGCCCGAGCGGCCAGGCTGGCCGTGCCATGACACCGGCCGTCGCGTCCGGAGAGCGGCTGGAGCGGCTGGAAGATCCGGGCCGCGACTTTCCGTTCTACAACGGCGCGCCCGTGGGCCTCACCGGCGGGCAGTGGCTGTTCGTGATGGCGGCGGTGGTGGCCGGCTTTGCCGTGCTGCTGGCGCCCATCCCCTGGCCCGGCGGCCCGCTGGGCGCCATGATCCCGGCGCTGTTGTTCGCGTTGCTTCCGCTGGCAGCGCTGGCGCGGGTCGCGCCGGGTCACTGGAAGGCAATCTTCGGCCGGGTCGGCTGGAGGGAAGTCAGGCTGATGTTCGGCTTCGCGCTGCTGAACATCGTCGTCACCTTGATCGTGGGCGTTTTGGTGAGCGCCTTCGCCGAGGTCACGTCCAACGCGGCCGCGGAGCAGCTGGGCGCCATGGACACGGCAGGCCGCATCGCCTTCTTCGCCAAGACCTTGCCGCAGCTGTTCGGCGAGGAACTGATCACCGTGCTCCCCTTCCTGGCCCTGATGGTGGTGCTGACCAAAGGGTTCGGGATGGGACGCCGCGGCGCCATCGTCGGCGCCTGGCTGATCTCGTCGCTGATCTTCGGCCTCCTGCACCTGTCGACCTACGACTGGAACCTGGTCCAGAGCATCGTCGTCATCGGCACGGCCCGCATGGTGCTGACCCTGGCCTGGATCCTGACCAAGAACATCTGGGTGTCCACCGGGGCGCACGTCATCAACGACTGGCTGCTGTTCACAATCGGCCTCGTGGGCGCCGGCCTGGCCGCCCAGGCTTGACAGCGCGGCGTGCCGCACCCTGGCCCCGAGGTTTTGCACTTTCCCTGGAGGACCCCGACCATGCCCCACCCGAATCGCCAACGATCCGTGGCCGCGCTGGCCGCCCTGGCGCTGGCTGCGACGAGCGTGCCGGTCACCGCCTCGAAACGCGAGATCCGCTGCGACAGCCGCGGCCTCGGATACAACTTCTGCCGCGTCGACACCGGAGGCCGGGTCGAGCTCGTCGACAAGCACAGCCTGTTCTCGTGCCGCGAGGGTCGGTCCTGGGGCTACGACGACCGCGGCGTCTGGGTGGACAAGGGGTGTTCGGCCAGTTTCCGCGTCGGCCGCGACGACCACCACGGCAACAAGGCGGTCCTCGGCGCCGTCGTCGGCCTGGCCGCGCTGGCCGCCATTGCCGCCAGCCGCCACAAGGCCGAGGCCGCGGAGGTGGACAGCTGGGCCGTGGGCTCGTTCGAGGGCGACGATGCCCGCGAGGCGGTGCGCGTCAGCCTGCGCATCCTGCCCGGCGGCCAGGTCAGTGGTCGCGCCGGCGATCACGACATCACCGGTCATCTGCAGGGTGCCCGGCTCGAAGCCGGCCGGCAGGTGTTCCGCATCGAGCGCCAGGGCACGGGCTTCGTGGCCATCGACGAACGCGACGACACGCACCGCGTCACCTTCAACCGAATCGCCAGCGGGTACTGACCATGCCAACCAGTCAAGCACGTGCCATCCATCGTCGCACCGGCCGGCGCGGCTGGGTGCTCGCCCTGGCCTTGCTGCCGGGCCTGCTGGGCCTGCTGGGCACCACCGCCGCCTGGGCGCAGGCGCGCGGCGACATGCCGGTGTCGGCCTGGGCTGACCCGCAGGCCGCAAAGCGGGCGCCTGCGGCCGACAGCGTGGCGCCGATCCTGCGTCCGCCCGCGGTGGACACGCTGGCCACCGTGCGCCAGCGCGGCGTGCTGCGCGTGGGCGTGGTGCAGGTGGCGCCGATGGTGATGATGGACCGCAGCAACAGCTACGTTGGCTACAGCGTCGACATCGCGCGCCGTCTCGCGGCCGACCTGGGCGTGCGCGTCGAGTTCGTCGAGACCTGGTGGAGCGAGGTCATCCCGCAGCTGCTGGACGGCCACAGCGACGTCATCATCACCGGGCTGTGGATGAACGTGCCGCGTGCGCTGGTGGCCAACTTCACGCAGCCGACGGCCAGCGAGGGCATGTACCTGATCGCCAGCCGGCCGCTGGCGGCGCAGCGCCGCAGCCTGGACGCCTTCAATCAGCCCGGGGTGAAGATCGCCGTCTCCAGCGACCCGGCGCAACAGGCGGTGGCCAAGGCGCGCTTCCCGCGGGCGACCGTGACGCCGGTCGACGACGATCCGCTGATGGTCGTCACCGAAGGCGGAGCGCAGGCTGCGGTCGTGGCCACGTTGTCGGCCGAGGCCGTGGTGGCATCGGCACCCCAGCGCTGGTTCCTGCCCGCGGCCGAGCCGCTGTCGCGCACCTCGGCCGGCATGGCCGTGCGAAAGGGCGACCCGGATTTCCTCTCGTTCCTCAACACCTGGCTCGACATGCAGCGCGAAAGCGGATGGCTGGCCGAGCGCGCCCGCCACTGGGCCACGTCCACCGCCGGCTTCCGCTGACGCCCGGCGGCGCCCGAGGGCCGTCGGCGCGCCTCGCAGGCGGCCTCAGGCGCCGGGCTTCAGCGGTGGCCGTGGCTCGGGCGCAGCCCAGATGTCGCCTGGTGGCACCACGTGCGCCTCGGGTGGGTCGCTGCGGTAGTGCGGCGACATGATCTGCACGCCGTTCTCGTTGAACACGTCCAGCACGTTGGCGTGCAGCGCGCTCGTCGCCTCGACCCGCCGCTGCGCCGCGGCCTGGGTGCTCTGCGCGCACAGCCGGTACTCGACGTAGAAGTCCGACAGCGCCGTCTGCACAACATACGGTGGCGGCTCCTGCGCCACGCCGGGCGTTCGAGCGGCCGCCTCGAGCAGCATCGGGTGCACCTGGCGCCACGGCGTGCCGTAGCCGATGGTGACGGCCGTG
>JAJTGU010000102.1 GCA_021297985.1 Rubrivivax sp. | reverse complement strand
CGGGATCCGCCCATGCTCGCGTTGCTGCTCGACGAGGTAGCGGGTGAGGCTGATGCGGCCCATGTCAGACCGCCTCCAGCGCGCGGCTCACGACCTCGCGCACATCGGGCGTGAGATCGGGCTTGGCCGCGACCCGTTCGATGGCCATGCGCGCGGCGCCTCGGTAAGGCTCGACGAGCAGGTTCCAGCGATCCATCACGCGGGCCAGGCGTCCGGCGAGCTGCGGGTTGGCGGCATCGACAGCCAACAATTGCTCGGCCCAGAAAACGTAGCCGGCAGCGTCGGGCCGGTGGAAGGCGGCCGGGTTGTTGCACAGGCTGAAGACGACGCTGCGGAAGCGGTTCGGGTTGCGCGGCGAGTAGTCGGCGTGTTGGGTCAGGGCCTTGACCCGCCCCAGCACCCGGCCGGCCTGCGGCCCCAGCGGCTCGGGCTGGCGGGCCTGCATCGAGAACCACTTGTCGAGCACCAGCGCCTCGCCCTGGGCTGCGGCGTGGAAGCGTTCAAGCGCCTGCGGGACGAGCGCCGAATCGGCGTCGATCAGAGCCCCGAGCGCCCCCAGGCGGTCGGTCATGTTGCCAGCGTCCTTGACGCGCCGATAGGCCCGGCCCGGCCAGACCGGGTCATCCGTGGATTGGGCGTGCAGGCAAAGCATCGACAGCGCCAGGTTGGCCAGTGCGCGACGGCCGCTCTGCGTCGTGTCGGGTTGGTAGCCTTCGCGGATCTGGTTGTGCTCCCAGGCCTGCAACCAGTCCGCATGCAGGCGACTGGCCATCGCGGCGCGCCACTGCTCGCGCACGGCATGCACCCGCTGCGGGTCGTAGGCGGGCAGTTGTTCGGCGATGTAGCTTTCGCTCGGGGGTGTCAGCGCCAGCTCCTTGAAGGCGGGGTCGAGTCCCGGCTCGCGCAGCAGGTTGGACAGGGCGCCGGCCAGAGCCTCGTCAAGCACCGGCTCGTGGTTCGTCCGCAGTGCTTCGAGCAGCCGCGCGACCATCAGCTTCTGGCCGGCTTCATAGCGGTTGAACGGATCGCTGTCGTGGGCCAGCAGCACCAGGCGCTCGGTGTCCGAGAGCCCGTCGTCCAGCAGCACCGGCGCCGAGAACCCGCGCATCAGCGAGACCACCGGAGGGCTCCCGATGTCGTCGAACTCGAAGTGCTGCTCGGTCTCTTCGAGCACCAGCAGCCGCTCCGGCGCGAGCACCGCGCCGTCGTGGCCGATCAGCGCCACCACCACCGGCACGACGAACGGCAGCTTGTGCGGCTGGCCCGGCGTTGCGCCGCAGGACTGCGTCAAGGTCAGGACGCAGCGTCGGGCGTCCGCGTCCCACGCCGTGCGCACGACGACCCGCGGCGTGCCCGCCTGTGCGTACCAGCGCTTGAAGCCGTCGAGCCGGATGGCGAGTGCACTGTCGGGGTTGGCGTCGGCGATGGACTGGGCAAAGTCGTCGCAGGTCACGGCCTGTCCGTCATGGCGCTGGAAGTACAGCGCCATGCCGCGGGCAAAGCCGTCACGGCCGACCAGGGTGTGCATCATGCGCACCAGCTCGGCGCCCTTTTCGTACACCGTCGCGGTGTAGAAGTTGTTGATCTCGATGTATTCATCGGGCCGCACCGGATGCGCCATCGGGCCGGCGTCCTCCGGGAACTGCGACGCGCGCAGTGCGCGGACGTCCTCGATGCGCTTGACCGCACGCGCCGACGTGCTGCCGGCCATGTCCATGCTGAATTCCTGGTCGCGGAAGACGGTCAGGCCTTCCTTCAGCGACAGCTGGAACCAGTCGCGGCAGGTGATGCGGTTGCCGGTCCAGTTGTGGAAGTACTCATGTGCGATCACGCTCTCGATTCCGGCGTAGTCGGCATCGGTGGCGCTGGCGGCGGTGGCCAGCACGTACTTGGTGTTGAACAGGTTCAGGCCCTTGTTCTCCATCGCGCCGGAGTTGTAGTCCTCGACCGCCACGATCATGTAGCGGTCCAGGTCCAGCGCCAGGCCGAAGCGGGCCTCGTCCCAGGCCACGCTCGCGACCAGCGAGGACATCGCGTGGTCCGTCTTGCCCAGGTCCCCCGGGCGCACGTAGACCTGCAAGAGGTGCTCGCGCCCGTTGCGTGCCCGGATGCGCTGCTCGCGGGCCACCAGCCGGGCGGCGACGAGCGCAAACAGGTAGCTGGGCTTGGGGAACGGGTCGTGCCACTTGGCAAAGTGGCGGCCGCCGTCGAGCACCCCTTCTTCGAGCAGGTTGCCGTTGCTCAGCAGCACCGGGTAACGGGCCTTGTCGGCGCGCAGCGTGACGGTGTAGACCGCCATCACATCGGGCCGGTCGAGGAAGAAGGTGATGCGGCGGAAGCCTTCGGCTTCGCACTGCGTGAACAGGCCGCCACTGCTGGGGTACAGGCCCGACAGCGCGGTGTTCTTGTCCGGCGCGCAGGTGTTGCGGATCTCGAGCACGAAGCGGTCCGCCTCGGGCGGGTGGTCGATCGTCAGCACGCCGGCCTCATGGCGGAACGACACGCTCTGGCCGTCGGCCAGGCAGCGCAGCAGCGTCAGGTCCTCGCCGTTGAGCGTCAGCGGCCCGGCCGGCTGGTCCGGGTTGCGTTCGATGTGCAGCTTGCTCGTGACCAGGGTCTTGGCCGGGTCGAGATCGAAGGTCAACTCGACTTGCCGGATCCAGAACGCAGGCGGCCGGTAGTCGGCGCGCTTGACGAGAGTGGCGGGGGCTTCACGCAGCATGCGTGTCTCCAGTGGGTTCAGGTCTTGGGGTGGGGGAGGGTGGGGCCGTGCTCGTCAGCCGCCCGACGTTGCGGCCGCGGCCTACAGCCCTTGCTTCAGGCTCGCCTCGATGAAGGCATCGAGGTCGCCGTCGAGCACCTTCTGGGTGTTGCTGATCTCGACCCCGGTGCGCAGGTCCTTGATCCGGCTCTGGTCGAGAACATAACTGCGAATCTGGTGACCCCAGCCGACGTCGGTCTTGGTGTCTTCCAGCGCCTGCTGCTGCTCGCGCTGCTTGCGCATCTCGTGTTCGTACAGGCGGCTCT
>JAJTGU010000296.1 GCA_021297985.1 Rubrivivax sp. | reverse complement strand
TGGCCGGTGGTGTCCTCGGTCCAGGCCAGAAGCCGGCCATCGGGGCTGACGGCCCAGGCGCCGACGGCATAAAACGCATGGCCACGCGCCCTTTGCTGCATGTCCAGCACCAGTTGCTCGCGCGCAGCCGGGTCCGGCGCCTCGGGGGAGCCGGGGCGGCGCCACAGCTGGGCGTGTTCAGCGCCGGGTCGGTGGCGCCACTGGTACCAGTGGCCGTTGTCGAAGCGCGGCACGCTGGAGTCGTCGGGCACGACGCGGGCCTTCATCTCCGCCAGCAGTTGCCGCTGAAGGCCGGCCAACGGCGCCAGACGGGTCGTGGCATAGGCGTTTTCGGCCCGGAGGTGGCGCATCACCTCGGCACGTTTGCGGCGCGGGTGGTCGTCGCGCAGCCAGTGGTACTCGTCGATCCGGTCGCCATGCGGACTGCGAACGACGTGTTCGACCGTCTTGGCCACCGGAGGCCGGGTTTGTGCCGCCGCAATGCCTGCGGTGGTCCACACACCACACAGGACCGTGACCAGGACGGCCCAGTTGTTTCTTGATTTCGAACAAATCATCGGAATACCAGATGCGGTCAACTGGGGACGCCGGTAGGGACTTGTGCTGACGCCACTGGCGGCAACACCTCCACCGAGACTACAGTTTCATCTGCCAAAGACGAAAACACGGCCGAAGGCAGGCCTGGGAGTTCCACAACATGACGTATCCCAAGACCCTGGCACTCGTCGACGACGATCAGGACTACCGGGAGTTTCTCGCCGAGGACCTTCGCCGCCGTGGCATCGAGGTCAAGGCCTACGGTGACAGCAACGACCTGCTGGCCGACCCGCAGGCCTACGACTTCGGCTTCTATGTTCTGGACCTGATGCTGCCGGGTGTCGACGGGCAGGAACTGCTGAAGATCCTGCGCCGGCGCAGCAACGCCGGGGTGCTGGTGGTCAGCGGCAGGTTGGGGGCCGATGTCTTCCGCAACGTCGTCACCGCCGGCGCGGACATGTATCTGGCCAAGCCGGTGAGCTTCGAGCAGGTCCTGGTGGCCATCGAGGCCGTCCAGCGCCGCGCGACCCCCGCTGCAGGCCCGGCAGCGGGTGCGCCCTGGAAGCTGGAGCGTCCCAGCAAAGAGCTGGTGGCGCCGGACGGCGCCCGGGTTCCGCTGAGCGAGGCCGACGTCGCGGTACTTGAGTGCTTTGTCGCCGCCGAAGGCGAGGTCGTCGAGCGCGAGACGCTGCGCCACAAGCTCGGCAAGGGCGTGCCCAAAGCCACCGGCGACGGTGAGTCCGATGGCATCAACGCGACCATCTACCGCCTGCGACGCCGCATCGAGCGTGCAACGCCGCTGCTGGTGCCATTGCAATCGCGATCGCGCGTCGGATACGTGTTCAGGGCCCCGCTGCTGGCGGCCTGAGCGCCCGAGAGCGCGGTCCTGGGCCCGGCCCTGGGCGCGACAATCCGGCGCCATGCCTTCGACCAAGAACAACGCCGCCTATGGCGAAGCCTCGATCCGGGTTCTCAAGGGCCTGGAGCCCGTGCAGCAGCGGCCCGGCATGTACACCCGCACCGAAAGCCCGCTGCACATCGTGCAGGAGGTCATCGACAACGCCGCCGACGAGGCCCTGGCCGGGCACGGCAAGCGAATCGGCGTGGTGCTGCACGACGACGGCTCGGTCAGTGTCGACGACGACGGCCGGGGCATCCCGTTCGGCCTGCATCCTGACGAGGGCGTGCCGGTGCTGGAGATCGTGTACACCCGGCTGCACGCGGGGGGAAAATTCGACAAGGGTGCCGGCGGCGCCTACAGCTTCAGCGGCGGCCTGCACGGCGTGGGCGTCAGCGTCACCAACGCGCTCGCGCGGCGGCTGGAGGTGACGGTCTGGCGCGAGGGACAGTCGGCGGCGATGGCCTTTGCCCACGGCGCCGTCGCCGAGCCGCTGGTCGTGCGCAAGGCCACGTCCGGCGAGCGCAGGCATGGCACCCGGGTCCGGGTCTGGCCCGAGAGCAAGTACTTCGACAGCATGGAGCTGCCGCGCGGCGACCTGGTCCACCTGCTTCGCAGCAAGGCCGTGCTGATGCCGGGCGTGACGGTCGAGCTGGTCGTCGAGAAGACCCGGGACAAGCACACCTGGCTGTACGCCGCGGGCTTGCGCGGTTACGTCCAGCAGGGGCTCGCCGGCGAGCCGGTGATCGAGCTTTTCGAGGGTGAGCAGTACGCCGGCGCCAACGAGACCGACAATTTCGCCGAAGGCGAAGGCGCGGCCTGGTGCGTGGCCTTCACCGACGAGGGGCCGCTGCTGCGCGAGAGCTACGTCAACCTGATCCCCACGGTGGCGGGCGGCACCCACGAGAGCGGGCTGAAGGACGGTCTGTTCGCGGCCGTGAAAGGCTTCATCGAGCTGCACGCGCTGTTGCCCAAGGGGGTCAAGCTGATGCCCGAGGATGTGTTCTCGCGCGCCAGCTTCGTGCTGTCGGCCAAGGTGCTGGACCCTCAGTTCCAGGGCCAGATCAAGGAGCGGCTGAACAGCCGGGACGCCCTGCGCCTGGTCGCGGGCTATGTGCGCCCGGCGCTGGAGCTGTGGCTGAACCAGCATGTCGAGGCCGGACGCAAGCTGGCCGATCTCGTGATCCGCCAGGCGCAGACCCGCCAGCGCGCGGCGCAGAAGGTCGAGAAGAAGCGTGGCTCGGGCGTTGCCGTGCTGCCAGGCAAGCTGACCGACTGCGAAAGCCGCGATCTGGCCTACAACGAAGTCTTCCTGGTCGAGGGCGATTCCGCCGGTGGCAGCGCGAAGATGGGCCGCAACAAGGAGACCCAGGCGGTGCTGCCGTTGCGCGGCAAGGTGCTCAACAGCTGGGAGGTCGAGCGCGACCGGCTGTTCGCGAACAACGAGATCCACGACATCTCGGTGGCCGTCGGCGTCGATCCGCATGGCCCGGACGACGCGCCCGACTTCTCGGGCCTGCGCTACGGCAAGGTCTGCATCCTGTCGGACGCCGATGTCGATGGCGCGCACATCCAGGTGCTGTTGCTGACCTTGTTCCTGCGGCACTTCCCGAAGCTGATCCAGCGGGGCCATGTCTGGATCGCCCGGCCGCCGCTGTACCGCATCGACGCGCCGGCGCGTGGCAAGCGTCCGCCGGCCAAGATCTACGCGCTGGACGACGGCGAGCTCGCAGCGGCGCTGGACAAGCTGCGCAAGGAGGGCGCGCGCGAGGGCTCCTGGAGCATCGGCCGCTTCAAGGGCCTGGGCGAGATGAACGCCGAGCAGCTGTGGGAGACGACGCTCAACCCCGAGACCCGGCGCCTGCTGCCGGTGAGCTTTTCTGCCGCCGGGCTGGCGGCAACGCAGGCCCTGATGACCCAGCTGATGGGCAAGGGGGAGGCGGCTGCGCGGCGCGAGCTGATGGAGCTGCGTGGCGACGCGGTGGATGTCGATGTCTGAGCCCGGATCCGGGCCTCAACCGCCCGTCACAGTGCCGGTGCTGCGCCCCCGCCTGAGGCCGACCCTGCTGTCGGACCTGGACTTCGTGATCGGGGTCGAGCGCGACCCGCGCAACCTGCCGTTCATCACGCCCTGGGACCGCACGCAGCACGAGGCGGCCGTGCGGATACCGGACTTCCGGCACTTCATCGTCGAGAGTGACGCCCGGACCTTGGGTTTTGCGATCCTGCAGGGGTGCCGCAACCCGCACCACTCGGTGGAGCTCAAGCGGATCGTGCTCGCCCACCATGGCCAGGGGGTGGGCCGGACCTGCGTGCGGTTGCTGATGGATCTGGCGTTCTCGGACCTCCACGCCCACCGCTTCTGGCTCGACGTGAAGGCGCACAACCAGCGCGCTCTGGCGCTTTACCGCAGCGAAGGTTTTGTCGAGGAAGGCCGTCTGCGCGAGGCGGTGCGCCGCTCGGTGGCGCCGGCAGCGCCGGGCGACAGCGCAGCAGGTTGGGACGACCTGGTCGTGATGAGCGTGCTGGCCGCCGAGCACCAGCGCCGGCCACCTCAGCGGGCCAGCCAGACCGCCCACTGGTAGTACAGCGGCAGCCCGATCAAAAGGTTGAAGGGCAGCGTGATGCCCAGCGCCGAGGTCAGGTAGATGCCGGGGTTGGCCTCGGGCAGCGAGGCGCGGCAGGCCGCCGGCGCGTCGATGAACGAGGCGCTGGCGCAGATGGCGCCGAAGACGAAGGCGCCGCCCACCGACAGGCCCGCCGCGGTGCCCAGTGCAACCCCCACCGTGCCGTTGAGCAGCGGCATCAGCACCCCGAAGCCGAGCATGAAGCCGCCGACCTGGCGGAAGGCCCGTGCCTGGCGCGCCGCGGTGATGCCCATCTCGAGCAGGAACAGCATCAACATGCCGCGGAACAGGCCTTCATAGAAGGGCTGGATCTGCCCCCACTGGCGCTCGGTGGCCACGGCACCGATGCCCATGCCACCGATCAGCAGCAGGATGCCCCGCCCCCGTACCACCGACAGCAGCAGCTCGCTGGCGGCAATGCCGCGCCTGCCCTCGGCGCGCGCGGCGCGGCCGATCGCAATGCGTGCGATGACGAGCGAGTAGATGACGCCGAACTCCATCAGCGCCACCATCGCCGCCAGCGTGCCTTCACTGGGCGTGCCCATGGCCTGGGCGAACGACACCGAGGCGAAGAACGTCGCCGTCGAGACCGAGCCGTAGTGCGCCGCGATCGCCGCGGCGTTGGAGATGTCGAACCTGCCCAGGCGCCGCACGACCCAGTAGCTCAGCGTCGGAATCGCAAGGATCATCAGCACGGTCACGCCGATCAGCGGCAGCAGGGTGCCGATCTCGGCCTTGGCCAGCTCGCGGCCACCCGTCAGGCCGAGCGAAAACAGCAAGTAGATTGACAGCAGCTTGATCACCGCCTCGGGCAGTTCGAGCTCGCTCTTCACCGCCCCCGCAACGGCGCCCAGCACGAAGGCCAGGACGATGGGTTGCAACAGGTTGCTCAGCAGCAGGTCAAGTCCGGGCATCCTGCCCTCCCGTGTTGTCGTGATGTGTCGGGCTCCAGGCTAGGTTCCGGGTCAAATCAGATCAAATCGATTGTTTGACTGCAAACAATCACCCAGGCCGATGCATCAATCCCCCGCCCGATCTGGGGGATCGGGGCAACTCTGTTGGCGCTGCCGGCGCGGATACTTCTGGTATCAGGAATTAGGGGGTGACATGGGGCAGGACAACGGGGTTCGGGGACGGGTGCGGGCGTGGTCCGTCGGGGTGGTGGCCGCGGCAGCGATGCTGTCGACGGGTTGCCTGGGACCCAGCGTGGAAAGGCGCATCGCCGCGTCCGAGCTGGCGCTGGTCCGGGACGACACCGCGACCGCTGCCATCGAGGCCAAGAACCTGTTGAAGGACAAGCCCGAGCTGGCGGCCGGACGCCTGCAGCTGGCCCGCGTGCTGCTGGCCAGCGGCGACGCCGCCGGCACGGATACCGAGCTCAAGCGTGCCCAGAGCTTTGGCGCGACCGAAGCCGAACTGGCTCCGGTGCAGGCCGCCCTGTGGATGGCCCAGAGCCGCCCGGACGAGGTCATCGAGCGGTTTGCCGCGGTCCGGTTCGAGGACCGCCCGCGCGAGACGGCTGACCTGCGGGTCGAGGTGGCCCGGGCCCAGCTTCAACGTGGCGACCGCGCCGCGGCCTTGGCCAGCGTCCAGCAGGCCCTGGCGGCCGTGCCGGGGCATGTCGGCGCGACCGTGCTCGGTGCGACGCTCAAGGCCGAGTCCGGCGACCGTCCCGCAGCCGCCCAGGTGCTGCAGGCGCTGGTCGCCGGGCTAGCGGCCGGCGCACCCGAAGCATCCGGCGCGTCGACCCGAGGCGTGGTGGCCGAGCTGGCTGCGGCCCGGCGGCAGGCCGACTCGGCCCGGGCGCTGGCGGCGTTGGCCGAGTTCGAGGCCGAAGATCCCGCCACGGCCATGCAGGCCACCGAGCATTGGCGCCAGGCGCTGGCGCTGCAACCCCGGTTCGCGGCCGCCCACCTGGGCGTCATCTCGCACGCCCTGCGGCAACGCGACCTGGCCGGTGCTGCGACGCTGCACCAGGCGATGAAAAAGGCCATGCCGCAGCACGCGATGACGATGTACTTCGAGGCCGTGCTGGCCTACATGGGCAACGATTTGCCGCGGGCCCGCGAGCTGACCGACACCCTGGTCTCGCGCATCGACGGGCACGCTCCGGTGCTGCTGCTGGCCGGCATGACGCAGGCCCGGGTGGGTGGACTCGCCCAGGCCGAGTCGCACCTGCAGCGTGCGATCAGCCTGCAGCCGGACTGGGCCGATCCGCGCCTGGAACTGGCCTCGCTGCTGCTGCGATCCGGTCGCCCGGAGCGGGTGCTCGAACTGGTGCAACCGCTGCTCGGCAGCGCCGCGCCGGTGCCGCGGGTGTCGTCGACGTCTGCATTGGCGGGATCCAACGCGCCCGCTGCAACGCCGTCTGGCGATCCCGACCCGCGCGCATTGGGCCTGGCAGCGCAGGCGCTGGCCCGGCTCGGCCGCTTCGCCGAGGCCGACGCCGCGTTTGCCCGGGCGGCGGCGAACAATCCCGGCGACCTTTCGCTGCGCACCGCGGCGGCCAAGTCGCAGATCGCGCAGGGCCGGGTCGAGCTGGGCTTGAAGGAACTGCAGGCCGCGGCCGACGCCGACCCCGAGGGCAGCGCCGCCGATCTGGCGCTGATCGCCGCGCAGATGAAGCGCGGCGACCGCGCCGCGGCGGCCCGCGCACTGTCAGCGTTCGAGGCCAAGCAGCCCAAGAGCGCGCTGCCGGCGCTGTTGCGCGGCCAGATGGCAGAGTCCGCAGGCGACCGTGCCGCGGCGCGCAACGCCTATGCAACCGCACTGGAACGTGACCCTTCTTCGCTGCAGGCCGTGGCGGCGCTGGCGGCGCTGGACCTGGTGGCCGGCGACGCCGCCGCGGCAGGCGAGCGCTGGCAGGCGCTGGCCAAGCGCTCGCCCAACGTGCCGGCGCCGCATCTGGCGCTTGGCGAGCTTGCGATCCGCGAGGGTGCGGCCCCTGCGGTGGTGCGGGACCACATCGACCGCGCGGTGCAGGCGGCGCCGCAGGACAGCGCCAACTGGCGAGCGGCGATCGATCTGCAGCGCCGGGCCAGCGACCCTGCGGCGGTGCTGGTGCGTGCGCAGGCCGCGATCGCCGCGATGCCCGAAGAGCCGTCGCTGCTGCTCGACCTGGCCGGCGCGCAGTTGCAGACCGGCGACATGCAGTCGGCCATCGTCACCCTGCGCCGTGTGTCACAGCTGCGCCCGCAGGACGCCGAAGGCCATCTGCGGCTGGCGCTGGCGCAGATCGGCAACGGACAGGTCGCCGCCGGCAAGCCTGCACTGAACCGCGCCGCCGAGTTGGCGCCGATGTGGCCGGCGGTGCGCCGCGCGCAGATCGCGGTCGCCGTCGCAGAAGGCGAAACCGAGCGCGCCCTGGCCGTCGCGCGGGACGTGCAGAAGCTCGCGCCGACCCAGGCCCTGGGCTGGCAGCTCGAGGGCGAGATCGAGCTGACGCGCACGCGTCGCGACGCCGCGCTGGCGGCGTTCCGCACCGCGCTCGCACGCCAGGCCAGCAGCGACACCGCGATCCAGCTGCACCGGACCCTGCTCGGCACGGCCAGCATGCCCGGCGACGCGGCCGCGGCGGCGGCTTTCGAAGCGACCTGGCTCAAGGGGCAGCCGCGCGATGCACTGTTCCTGGCCTACCTGGGCGAAGCCGCCAAACGCGCCGGTCGCCTGCCCGAGGCCGAGAGCCGCTACCGCCAGGCGCTGGCGCTGCAGGCCGACGATCCGGTGGTGCTGAACAACCTGGCCTATCTGCTGATCGAAAACGGCCGCGCCGACGAAGGCCTGCGCCTGGCCCAGCGCGCCCAGACACTGGCACCGCATCTGCCCGCGGTCCTGGACACCCTGGCCACCGCACTGGGCAAGCTCGGCCGCTTCAAGGACGCCGTCGCCTGGCAGCGCCGCGCCGTGGAACGCCAGCCGCACGACGAAGTCCTGCGCCTGCACCTGGCCAACCTGCTGGTCGCCGCAGGCCAGAAAGACCCCGCCCGCGATGAACTCCGCGCCATCGTCCGCGGTCTCGGAAGCAAACGACCGCCCGGTGAATCGCCCGTTCAGCGCAGTGCCCAGGAAGCCTTGACCGCGATCGGGGGGTGAGGGGCGGAGCGGCCCAAGCCGCTACTCTCCAGAACGGGGTCACCCATTGTCGCCATTGTCGGACTATCTATTCCCATTTGCCCAGCAATCGCACGAAGACACTCCGAAGCCGGATACTGAGAGGCAAAGCAAGTCCTCGACCCAGGTACGCAACGACCACGGTTACCGCGATCGCAATCAAGACTTTCGTATCTGATCCACCGTTTGGCTCAGACAGTCCGCCGATCAAGAATATGTTGGCGATCCACATCGGAACACCCAAACACCACTTCAATGCAATTGCAGCGCGATTCGCTGAACGAGACAAGCAATTAATCCCATTTCCGACGGCATCACGGAGCCCGAAGGAGAATATGAAGAATAATCCACATATGCAACCGATTGCGATCGATACAAGAGAATCGGAGACCATGCCTACCCCAGAGATCATTGCTCCGTGCCCGAAAACCTATGAGCCCGGAAAGAGTCCACCAACCCCGGTAGGCAGAGCCGAGGACAATCCAAGCTGTGCTGCTCCACCAGCGGCCGCTCCATAGGAAGCGCCGAATGCCAGCGACGAATTCGTCGTAAAGTGAGATCTGAGCGAACCGATTGCGCCACTAAGGCCAACTCGATATGCAGTAGCTGCCGCAGCTGCCCCAACTACTGCCTGAACTGCAGCTGCCTTAATGTTGATTGGGCAGCCATTATTATGATCACTTGCCGCACTTCCAAGTGCTCCAGCCAGAGCTCCAACGCCAGTTACGCCGCCAATTCCACTTGCCGTCGCACCAATACCCTTCATTGCCAAGGCGCCCGGAAGTGCACCGCTAGCCGCGCCAATTGCACCATTGATCAATGCTCGCTGTAGGCCCTCACCCTTCGCAAAAGAGTTGGCTGCGCCAGTTACGAATCCAACGACCGCACCAATTGTAATAGGGTTAATAAGAATAAGGCCATCCGGATCGACATAGCTGATCGGATTCCCTCCTACATATTTGTAGGTATGGATCCCCCCGGCCAACCCGATTGGATCGGACTGGGTGTACCTCCCAATCGTCGGATCGTAGTACCGATGCCAGTTGTACCAAAGGCCGCTTTCTGCGTCGAAGTATTGGCCCGGGAATCCGACAGACATGCCGCCGATGGTGTCTATCGTGACAGTGCGGTCGAACGCGGCGTTGCGGGCTCGCCAAGCGACGGTCGCGTTGGGCGCGGTCAGCACTTCTGGGCGACCGAGGTGGTCGCTGTGCACAGCATACGCTACACCGGCCTTGACGACGGCAACGAGCTCACCGCCCAGCCAGATGTACTCGGCAGCACTGGCACCGGACTCGGCCAGCAATTCGCCGCCCAGGCCAAATGCAAAACGCGTCTGGCCACTAGGAGCACTCTTCCAGACCCGTTGGTTCGCGGCATTGTGGCGGTAGTCTCCGGTCAATACGCCGCTGACGTAGAAGCTCGCCATGCGGTTGAAGGCATCGAAGCCGAAAGTGCGCTGGCCGAGCGCTCCAGTGTCGCTGGCCAGATTGCCGCGCAAGTCGTAACCGAAGTTCCGCGACGTGCCGCCGCTGCCGGTGAACAGTCGGTTGGAGTTGGTGCTCGTCGTCCAGGAGGAGGTACTGCCCGCACGGGAGTGGGATGTGCGGTTGCCGACGGCATCGAGGCCGAAGGTTTGGTCATCACCAGTGCGAGTTACGGACACCAGACGGTCGATCGCGTCATAGCCAAAACTCGCGCTACTGTTTGCGACAACGTTGTCGGTGATGCTCGCCACGGTGTCGTGCGGCGACCATGCCAACGCCTGGGAAAACACTGCGCCGCCCGACAAAAGGGTTGGACGACCAGAAGTGTCGCGCGTGGTCATGCGCGGCAATCCATTGGCGTAGCGCCAGGCATAGCGAGCCTCGGTTCCCGGCTGATAGAGCAGTGAGTTCAGCAGCGTCGTCGTCGTGCCGGCTTGCGTGCGCCGAAGCTCAGAGACCCGGCCGGCAGCGTCGTAGAAATAGGAGACGACCATGCCGCTTGGGTATGTGGTCGAGACCAGTTGACCAGCTGTGTTGTACGCCCAGGAGACGTTCATGTTCGTGCCGAGCACACTGGCTGCGCGGCCGGTCACCTGCCCATCGGCAGCATAAGTGAACGTCGTCGAACCGGTTGCGTCCGTCAGCCTCGTGAGGCGTCCCTTTCCATGCGTCCCTTCGTCGAAGAAAAAGCGCTCGGTAGACGCCCCAGCCGTGCGGCCGGTCATCCGCCATAGGCGGTCCCAGGTGTAGGCGACGGTCGAAGCATCGGCGCGGGTCTCAAGGGTTACGCGCCCTGCATCATCCAAGGTAAACGTTGTTGTGCCGGAGTCGCGGCTGATGACTTTCGTTCTTTCGCCGAAGCCGTTGTACTCGTACTGGGTCGGAATCCCGCGCGGGTCGATTACCTGCGCCAACTGCCCCTCGGTGTCGTAGGACATGGTCGTGATGCCAGCGTCCGGAGTTCGCTGCTGGATCATCCTGTTCTGGGCGTCGTATGTGAAAGTCGTCTTTCTGCCACTGGCGTCTGTGCGTTCCGTCATGTTCCCATTGCCGTCGTAGGCAAAGGTGGTTTCGTTCCCGCCGGCGTTGACGATCTTCCATGTCCGGCCGAGGCCGTCGAGCCGAATTGACTGCCGGAACTCGCCGCTGACACTGGCAGTCGGCACGCCCGAGCTGGCGCTCGGCACGTGCCGAGTCGCACGGGTCGTCATCGTTTGTGTCGCGATGTCGTAGTCGTGCCAGATGCTTTCGTTCAGGCCGTTTCGCTCTTCAATCAATCGGCCCGCGCTGTTGTAAACATAAATGCGAACTGAGCCATCCGGAAAGTTCAGCTGGCTGGGCAATCCGAACCCGTTGTATGAGTACGATGTCGTGCGGTTGCCGGACGGTAGCTGCACCGTCTGGGTCAGCAATCGACCGAGTGCGTCGTACGTGAAAGTCGAAATCACGCCGTTGGCGTCGACCGCTCTACCAGGACGCCCCAAGCCGTTGTACTCGCTCCAGGTCCAGACGTGTCCTTCGGCATTTGTGAAGCTCGTCAGGTTGCCAAGGGTGTCGTAGGACTTAGTCTCCACCGCCGTCGAACCGGGCAGAGTTTGTGTGCTGGTCTCGCTCGCCAATGCGCCATTGGCATGGAAGCTATAGCTTATCGTCGTCGTGCGGTGTTTGTTTAACCGCAGGTCGCTGTTCGTAATCGATGCAATCGACCCCTTCGCCAAACCGGATGAATGATAGGTAGTCGGACTTGCGAAATTCATTTCGGAAGCTCTGGACCCGATGGCGGGATTCGTGGCGCCATCCAGTCATCGGAGTGTCGGCTCAAGCGCCGGCTGAACTGGGTTTCTCCCCGCT
>JAJTGU010000224.1 GCA_021297985.1 Rubrivivax sp. | reverse complement strand
CGCATGGACGTCAACCCGACCTGGAAGGCCTACCTCGGCGTCTGCTGGCTGTTCCTGATCTCCAGCGTGTTCACGCTCGCCAAGACGCTGCGCGATGCACACGACGCGCTGATCGCCCAGACCCGTCTCGAGGCGCGTCGCAGCGAGCTTTGACCCACCCCCCGTTCGCAACCCAAGGAGTCACCTCATGTTCAAGAAGCTTGTCGTCGCCACGGTCACCACGATGGTGCTGACCCTGTCCAATCCGGCCCTCGCCCACCGCAACGCGGGCGCCGCCAGCGAACTCAGTGCCGTGTCGATGCTGCCCGTCGCGGTGAGTGTCGTCGCCCCCGTGGCGCTGGTGGTCGGCGGTGCCACGCTGACGGTCGCCGCCGTCAGCACCGTGGCCGAAGGCACGGTCTGGGTGCTGGAGCGCGCCAGCGACGGCGCCCAGGCGAGCCTGCGCCTGTCAGGCGACCTGGTCGTCGGCACCTCGGTGGTCGTCGGCACGGCCGTGGCCGTCACCGCCATCAGCGCCGGCACCGTCCTGTCGGTCGCCGGGCAGGCGGTGGCGTTCATCCCGAACGAGATCGGCAAGGCACTGATGTACAACGAGCGGATCACGCGATGAACACGCGCCGCCCCATCACCGCCCTTGCGCTGGCTGCCGTTCTGCTGCTGGCTGCCACGTCGCCAGCGCAGGCCGGACGCGACTGCGAGTCGGCACCCCCCACGGCGCAGGCCGTGCAGCGCGGGCTCGAGCTGGCCGAACGCACCGCGCGGGCGCTCGACGCCAGCGGGGCCGAAGTCGTGGTGCTGGCCCGTGCCGGCCAGGACCTGTCGCGCTGGAGGCTGCGCTGGTCGCACCTGGGCCTGGCCTACCGCGACCCCTACGCCAACGGCGCCTGGCGCGTCGTCCACAAGCTCAACCACTGCGGCAGCGACCAGGCCGCGGTCTACCGCCAGGGGCTGGGCGAGTTCTTCCTGGACGATCCGCACGAGTACGTGGCCGGCTATGCCGTGCCCACGACCGATCTGCAGACGAAGCTGCTGGCCTTGCTGCAAGACAACCGCAGGATCGCGCAGCTCAACACCCCGGCCTACAACATGGTGGCCTACCCTTGGGCGACGCAGTACCAGCAATCCAACCAATGGGCCATCGAGACCCTGGCGATGGGTGCAGAGCCCGCCATCGGCTCGCGCGATCGGGCCCAGGCCTGGTTGCAGTTCAAGGACTATCGTCCCGGAGTCCTCCGCATCGACACCTTCACCCGCCTGGGAGCACGCATGACCTCAGCGAATGTGGCCTTCGACGACCACCCGAACAGCAAGCGCTTTGCCGGCCGCATCGAAACCGTCACGGCAGACTCGGTGTTCGAATGGCTTGCCGCCGCAGGACTGGCCACGGGCTTGCAGGTGCAGCGATGAACGCACCCCTTCGCATTGCCGCACTGCTGCTGGCCCTGACCGCCAACGCCGGCGCCTGGGCTCAGGGCGCTTCAACGATCATCGGCGGGCTGTACACCCTGCATGTTGAAGACCGCATCGCCACACAAGGCATGGTGTGTTCGCAGCGATTCCCGACCAGCCAGGCGGACTGGACCACCGATCTGACCGCTGCACGTGCAAGACACCGCGCAGCCTTCGATGAACTCGCCGCGATTGCCAAGAACGTCGCCCAGCGCGGGCCATCGCCCGGCAATGAAGGGCCGAAAGCCATCGAGGCGTTCCGGGAGATCACGAAGATGCTGCCGCACAGCGAGCTGGCGAGCCTGGACGACGCCAACGCCAGCGCGCTGTGCCAACGCTGGCGCGCCCTGCTGGCACCGGACGCCGGCTTCGACAAGGCCATGCCCGAGATGCTGGCCGTGGCCCGCCGGCTGCAAGGCCCGGTGGTTCCGCGATGAGACCAGGCCCGTCGCGGCGTCACTTCCTGTGCTGCGGCGCGGCACTTGGGGCCGGCCTCTTCAGCAGCCTGCTCGCGGGCTGCGATGGAGACACGCCACTGACCAACCCTTGCGCCGGCACGCTGCCGCGCGAGGTGGCGCAGCACGATCGGGTGCTGGCGGCGTTTGCCGGCATCGCCGCACATCGGCTGGTCGACACCCACGCCCATCTGCTGGGCACCGGCGACTCGGGCTCGGGGTGCAGCGTGCACCCCAACATGGGCTACAACCCTTTCGAGATGCTGCGCAAGCGGGCGATCCTCAACGCGGCCTGCGTGAGCGGCGACGCGCCGTCGGTGGACCGTGCCTACGTCGAGCGCTTGTCCCAGCTGATGGCCGACTTTCCGGCCGGAGCCCGATGGTGGCTGTTTGCCTTCGAGCATGCGCATGCCGACGATGGCCGGGTCGAGCCCGACTGGACGACGATCCACGTGCCCGATGCCTACACGCGCGAGGTCTGCGCCGCGCAGCCCCAACGCCTGAACTGGGTGGCCTCGATCCACCCCTATGCCACCGACGCCCTGAGCCGGCTCGACGCTGCGATCGCCGCCGGCGCAACGGGCCTGAAGTGGCTGCCCAGTGCGATGAACATCGACCTGCGCGACAAGCGCTGCAAGCCGGTCTACGAACGACTGGCTGCCAGCGGCATGCCGCTGATCGTGCACTGCGGCGAAGAGAAGGCGGTGCCAGGTGCCCGCATGCACGAACTCGTCAACCCGTTGCTGGTGCGCGTGCCGCTGGCTGCCGGCGTGCGCACCATCGTCGCGCACTGCGCATCGCTCGGCCATGCCGCCGACACCGACAAGCCCTCGCGCCGCGACACCGCCGCGTTCGACCTGTTCATGCGTGTCGTCGGCGAGGCCGACGGCCAGGCGGTCGATGCCGGCCGCGGGCCCCGGCTGCTGGCCGACATCTCGGCCGTGTTCCAGGCCAACCGCGAGCCGAAGGTCTGGCAGGCCGTCGTCGGCGACGCCACGCTGCACGGTCGTCTGCTGCACGGGTCGGACTACCCGCTGCCGGGCCTGATGCCGCTGTTTTCGCTGCGCAAGCTGCAAGGCGCCGGGCTGCTGGACCCGGCCGCCATCCCGACGCTGAACGCGATCCGACGCCACAACCCGCTGATGTTCGACTTCGTGCTCAAGCGCAACCTGCGCCTGGGGTCCCAATCCCTGCCCACGAGCGTGTTTGAAGCGCAAGCCCTCGGGCCGGCGCGCTCGGCGCGGTCGAGCCAGACCGCCTCCGTCACCCGCCTCACCTGAAGACCCATGTCCAAAGCCGGCCATCCGAACCAGTTCGCCCTGCTCGCCCAGCGCCGCTTCGCGCCGTTCTTCTGGGTCCAGTTTCTGGGCGCCGGCAATGACAACCTGTTCAAGTTCGCGTTCACCGTGATGGTGACGTATCAGCTCAGCATCGGCTGGCTGCCGGCGCAGCAGGCCGGGCTCGTGATCGGGGCCTTGTTCATCCTGCCCTTCGTCCTGTTTTCAGCGACCAGCGGACAGTTGGCCGACAAGTACCCGAAGGAAAAGCTGATCCGCTTCGTCAAGCTGCTCGAGATCGCGATCATGGGCCTGGCGGCCTGGGGATTCGTCACCACCAACGTGCCCAAGCTGCTGGCCTGCGTGTTCCTGATGGGCTTGCACAGCACGCTGTTCGGGCCGGTCAAGTTCGCCTACCTGCCGCAGCACCTGAACGAGCGCGAGCTCACCGGTGGCAACGGCATGGTCGAGATGGGCACCTTTGTCGCCATCCTGCTCGGCCAGGTGGTCGGCGGTCTTCTGATCGCGATCCCCGGCAGCGGCGCGACCTACGTGGCGGCGGCGTGCATGGCGCTGGCGGTCGCCGGCTGGGTGACGGCGCAGTCGGTGCCGACCTCGCCAAGCACCGACCCGGGCCTGACGATCAACTGGAATCCCTTCACCGAAACCTGGCGCAACCTGAAGCTCGCGCACGGCAACGTGGTCGTGTTCCGCTCGCTGCTCGGCATCTCGTGGATGTGGTTCTTCGGCGCCGTGTTCCTGAGCATGTTCCCGGCCTTTGCGCGCGACGTGCTGCACGGCAACGAGGGCGTGGCCTCGCTGCTGCTGGTGGTGTTCTCGATCGGCATCGGCATCGGCGCGCTGCTCTGCGAGACGCTGTCCAAGCGCCACGTCGAGATCGGCCTGGTCCCGCTGGGTGCCATCGGCATGACGGTGTTCGCCGTCGAGCTGTACTTCGCGTGCACCGCGCTGGCGCCGCTGCCGGCAGGCAGCAAGCAGACGGTCGCTGTCTTTGTCGCCCAGGCCGCGCACTGGCGGGTGATGGCCGACCTCGGCTTGCTCGCGCTGTTCGCCGGCATCTACAGCGTGCCGATGTACGCGCTGATCCAGCTGCGCAGCGAGCCCAGCCACCGCGCCCGAATCATCGCCGCGAACAACATCCTGAACGCGCTGTTCATGATCGTCAGCTCGCTGATGGTCGGCGCCCTGCTCGCGGCGGGCCTGACGATCCCGCAGGTCTTCCTGGTCACCGGGCTGCTGAACGCGGTGGTGGCCTTCTACATCTTCATGCTCGTGCCCGAGTACCTGCTGCGCTTCGTCGCCTGGCTGCTGACGCGGCTGGTCTACCGCTTCCGGGTCGAGGGCGACGAGCACATCCCCGAAAAGGGCGCGGCACTGCTGGTCTGCAACCATGTCAGCTACGTCGATGCGGTGCTGCTGATGGCGGCCAGCCCGAGGCCGATCCGCTTCATCATGGACCACCGCATCTTCGCCACGCCGGTGCTGGGCTGGCTGTTCAAGCTCGGCAAGGCGATCCCGATCGCGCCCCAGCGCGAGGACCCGCAGGCCTACGAGCGCGCGTTTGCCGAAGCACGCAAAGTGCTCGACGAAGGCGACCTGCTGGCGATCTTCCCTGAAGGCGGCATCACCCGCGACGGCACGCTCGGCGAGTTCAAGGGCGGCATGATGAAGGTCCTGGCCAGCCACCCGGTGCCGGTGGTGCCGTTGGCGCTGAAGAACCTCTGGGGCAGCTACTTCTCGCGCATCGAAGGCGGCACCGCGATGAAGCGACCCTTCCGCCGCGGCCTGTTCAGCCCGGTGACCTTGACCGCCTCGGCAGCGGTACCCGCCGCCGAAGTCAGCCCTGAGGCGATGCGCGGCCGGGTGGCTTCCATGCTCGGCGCTGCGACCTGAGGCTGCGCGCGGCCACCCAGGCCGCACCGGCCAGCATCATGGCCCAGGTGGCGGGCTCGGGGATGGCCGGGATGGGCACGCCAAAGGTGCCCGACGCCGACCCGGTGAGCTCGACACCCGGCGGCAGGACCAGGCGCATCGTCGCGGTGTTGTCAAGGGCCCCCGTGACGCTGCTGCCGGCGTCGACGCGGAACACGGCGAAGCTCAGCCAGGCCGTGAAGTCCATCATCGCTGTCGCCCCGGTGACCTGCCGCGACACGCTCAAGGTGTCGTTGACGATCCCGAAGCTGTAGCCGCCCGAGTCGGTGCCGTGTGTGCCTCCGAACAGGCCGAAGTCGAGGAAGGCATTGGCGATGGCTTGGCCGTTGCCGCTGACCTGGCCGTCTACGTCCAGCTCGAAGGTGATGGTGTACGGGCCGACGATGTTCGAGTTGAAGGTCAGCACGTCGCGAACTTCGGAACGCACATTCAGCGCCGCGGTCTCGCCGTCGCCGATCGGGTTGGCCGAGTTGTTGATGAGCTGGCCGTAGACCTTCAGCTCCAGCAAGCCGATGTCGGCGGACGACAAGTAGTCGAAGCTTCCCGGCAGGCTGTCGGCGACGGCGATCTGCGACACCGGCAGCGGCAGCGTGACCACGCTTTGCTTCTGAGAGGACACGGGCGGCAGTGGGCCAAAGCCATCGAAGTCGACGAAACCGGTGACTTCGAGACCGGTTTCGACGGTCGGGTCCAGGGCCTGAGCGGCAAGCGGCAACGCCGCCAGCAAGACAAGCGCCAGGCGGCGAACAGGGGGGTGGGCGATTCGCATGACCGGGTTCCTTGGCAAGACAACGTATGCCAGGGAATCTAGGCCTGCGACCCCGGCTGCGCCGAGGTACGCCCCACCCATCTTTTCAGTTTCCGGTACCCAGTTCTGTCGCGCCTCCACGCTGCGGGCCCCGACGCCGCAACCACCCCGCGGCCACGCCCAAGCCAAGCAGCATCGTCAACGCCGTGGGCAGCTCCGGGACGGCCGAGACGGTGAGGTTGAAGCTGTACGGGAAGCTGCCGGTGGCCAACTCCTGAATCCAAAGGGTATAGCTGCCAGCCGCCAAAGGCACGGTGAAGCCAGACGAGCCGAACGACGGGATCGCCATGTCGTCCAGGATGTCCGTGCCGCGGTCAGAAGCACCATAGAGTTTCCAGCCCAGCAGGCCCGAGGCGTCACTGGCCGACGGCGGCACGGCAGTCAAGGCGCCGTCGGCCAAGCCGATGAAGGCACTGCCACCGCCCCCTCCGACCGTCGTGTTGCCGACGAACATTCCGGTCCACAGGTAGCCTGCCGGCACGAGGACGTGCACGTAGTCGCGATCCACGACTCCGGCGATCCGGCCGACCTGGCCGCTGAGCACGTTGTCGCCAACCGCAGCGTCGAGGGAAAACAGCGTCGGCGCCAGCCCGCTGCCGGAGAAATCGCCGACGACCGCTTCGTCGAGCGTTGCCGCGTTGGCGGCGCAGGCCAGCCCGGCCAGGCCGAAGCCGAGCAGGCCGACCTTGAGCCGTTGGGATGCGGATTGACTTGGATGCTTCATGTTCGAGGATCTCCGTGCGCAAGAGGTTGACGAGTGTTCGCCGGCCAGCAGGCGGCGCCCGTGCGTGGGTGCCGACGGGCAGGCGATCGGTTGAGTCAGCCGGGGACGATCGGGTTACTCGATGTGACAGCCCCTTCGCTTGCGCTGGCGCGCCGCGATGACTCGCACACGCGGCGGGTCAGCGTTCGGCCGACCGCTCCAAGGCGGCGCGGATCGCCCGTGCCAGGTCGGCCCGCCGGTAGGGTTTGGGCAGCAGTTGCACGCCGGGGTCGAGCCGACCATGGTGAACGATGGCGTTTTCGGTGTAGCCCGACGTGAACAGCACGCGCAGCCCCGGCCGCAGGCGATGGACGGCGTCCACCAGTTCGCGGCCCGACATGCCGGGCATGACCACGTCGGTGAACAGAAGGTCAATGGGCTGGCCGGACTCGATCAGCCGCAGCGCATCGGCACCGTTGGCAGCCTCCAGGACGCGGTAGCCCATCGCGCGCAGCTCCAGGCCTGCAAGAAGACGCACCGGCTCGTCGTCCTCCACCGCCAGAATGATCTCGGCGCCACCGCGCACTTCGGGCGGTGGCGGTGCCACTTCGACCGCACCCCGAGCGCCCGTGGCCCGCGGAAGGTAGAGCTTGATCGTCGTGCCGTGCCCAGGCTCGGAGTAGATGCCGACATGGCCGCCGGACTGCTTGACAAAGCCGTAGACCATGGCGAGCCCGAGCCCGGTTCCCTTGCCCTTCTCCTTGGTGGTGAAAAACGGCTCGAAGACCCGTCCAAGGTCGGCCGCATCGATGCCGACACCGGTGTCCGAGACAGCCAGCATCGTGTACTGACCCGGCACGACATCCGGATTCTGGTCGGCATAGGCCTGGTCAAGTGCGGCGTTGGCCGTCTCCAGCGTCAGGCGACCCCCACGCGGCATGGCGTCGCGCGCATTCAGACAGAGATTGAGCAAGGCACTTTCGAGCTGCGTCGAGTCGACCAGGGCGGGCCACAGCCCGGCGCCCCGAATCCTCTCGATCTCGATGTGCTCGCCCAGGGTCCGGCGCAGCATCGGGTCGATCGCCGCGACCAGCTGGTTGACGTCGACCTCGCTCGGCACCAACGGCTGCTTTCGCGCGAACGCCAGCAGCTGCTGCGTCAGCACGGCACCGCGTTCGGCCGCGCCGATCAGCATCTCCAGGGCCTGGCGACGCTGGTCCTCGCCCAGTTCACCGGCGGCCAGCAGGTCGGCATTGCCCAGCACCACCGTCAGCAGGTTGTTGAAGTCGTGGGCGACGCCGCCCGTGAGCTGGCCGACCGCCTCGAGTCGTTGCGACTGCGAGAGCCGGGCGTGCAGCGTGTCGATGTCGCGCCGCTGCGCCTGCATGGCGTCAGCCGCCTGGTTCAACGTGGTAACCAATATGCCCAGCTCGCCACCCGGCACCGGGCCTTCGACTCGCGACGTCAGATCGCCGTCGGCCAGACGTCCGGCCATCTGGGTCATGCCGGCGATCGGGCGCCGGATCGATCGCTCGGCCATCCACCACACGGTCACAAACACCAGGACCGCCAACGCGGCGTACCAGGCCACATCGTCCAGGAAGCGTCTGTCCGCCGCCGCCACGATCGCCGCCTTGGGCGCCCCGGCGAGGACACGCAGACCGGCCGAGGCCAGCTCGCTTGTATCGGCACGGGCCCAGACGTGGGGCTGGCCGTCGGGCATCAGCAACTCGGTGCTGGCGGCGGACCGGGCCTCGCCGGCAAAGCGCCCGAGCGGCGTTCCGGCCAGCGAGGCCCCTGGCTTGAGGCCGTCTCCCCGGGCCGGTGACACCGCCATCACGACGCCTTTGTCGTCCAGCAGCAGCAGTTGCAGGTCTTGCGCCGATCGCGAGTCGACCACCAGGGCCTGCGCCAAGTCGAGCGACGCCAGCAACACGAAGCGCAGTGAGCCGTCGGCTTGACGCGCCGGGTACGCCACCTGCAGGACTGCGCGGCCGGTGAGGCGCCCGAACGCCGGTTCCAGCACGGCCTGACCCTGACTGGCAAGGGCACGGCGGAAGTAGTCGCGGTCGTTGAGATCGAGCTCGCGACCGCTGAGCAAGGAGTCACAGAACAGGCGCCCGCTGGGCAGGATGGTCAGGATGCCGGTGTATTGTGGGTGGGCAGCACGTACTTCAGACAGGAAGGCCGAACACGCTGGGCGGTCGGCAAGACCAAGATCCGCAGCCCGGGCCAGGCCGAAGTGCAGTTGCTGGGTCGCCAGGATGCGTTGACGAAGCTCCTCGGTCTGGGACTGGGCCAGGCCCGACAGGCGCTGCGCATCGGCTGCGACCTGCGCCTGACGATCCTCCTGGAAGCGCCACACGGCCAACATGGCCGGCAGCAGCGTCGCCAGCAGCGCAATCATCAGCAAACGGGCTCGGATGTTCAACGGCGACGGCCCCACTTTTCTTCGGAATCGGTCCAGGTGCGCCGAGCGGCGGTTCGGCCCATGGCGCTGCTTCGATCCTTGGGTCATCATAAGCATCGATGCCGGAAGCTCTGGCGAGCAGGACCGAAAGCGGGTGCATGACGGCCGGAAGATTGCTGATCCTGGACGACGACGAGACAGTCGGTCAGACCCTGCTGTTCGCCGCCCAGACCTGCAGCTTCGAGGCCCGGCTGTGCACGACGGCTGCCTCCTTCCTGGCTGAACTGGCCTCCTGGCCGGCGACCCACCTGGCCATCGACCTGAACCTGCCCGGTGGCAGCGGACGCGAGGTGCTGTCGCGCCTGGCGGCGATTTCCTGCGGTGCCTCGGTCAT
>JAJTGU010000147.1 GCA_021297985.1 Rubrivivax sp. | reverse complement strand
GGCTCGGCACGTGTCTTCCGCGCCAACATCATCAAGGCCGGCAGCAACGATCTGGTCAGTGGCTTCGACGAGCGCAAGGTCTCGCAGGACGGCATCAACAGCCAGGACATCGACACCCTGGGCGGATCGCTGCGCCTGCGCTTCAACCTGGGCGGCGGCCTGCAGCTCAGCTCGATCACCGGCTACGAGACCGTCGAGAGCCTGTCGCGCGGCGACATCGACGGCGGCTTCGGCGCCAGCTTCCTGCCGGCTTCGGGTCCGGGCTTCATCCCGTTCGACGCCGAATCCGCCGACGGCCTGCCCAAGCACCGGCAGTTGACGCAGGAGCTGCGGCTGGAAAGCACCGGCAGCGGCGCCCTTCAGTGGATGGCAGGCCTGTACTACTTCAACGAGTCGCTGAGGATCGACAGCTTCAACTTCACCAGCATCGGCAGCGGCCCCCCGGCCAACATCCCGCCCAATGGGCGCAATGGCTTTGCCACGCAGGAGCAGGACAACAAGGCCTGGGCCGTGTTCGGCAACGTGAACTACGCGCTCACCCCGGCGCTGAAGCTGCGGGTCGGCCTGCGCTACACCGACGACGAGAAGGACTTCGTCGCCGACCGCATCCAGGCGCCTCCGTTTTCACCGACCTTCATCGGTCGGCGCACCGCCAGCACCGGCGCCACCAACACCAGCGGCGACGTGGCGCTGTCCTGGGCGCTGAACAAGGACATCAACGTCTACGGCCGGCTGGCAACGGGCTTCCGCGCGCCGTCGATCCAAGGGCGTCTGCTGTTCGGCGACACGCTGTCGGTGGCCAAGAGCGAGAAGGTCACCAGCATCGAGGCGGGCGTCAAGGCCGACCTGTTCAACCGCCGCGCCCGCCTGGGTGCGACGGTCTACAGCTTCACGATGAAGGACCAGCAACTCACCGCCGTGGGCGGGGCGGCCAACTTCAACCAGCTGGTCAATGCCGCCAAGACCGAAGGCCGTGGCTTCGAGCTCGACTTCCAGGTCCTGGCGACCGACAACCTGATGCTGATGGCCAGCGCCAGCTACAACAAGACGCGCATCAAGGACCCGGGCCTGCGCGTCGATGCCTGCGGCAGCGGCTGCACCGTGCTGGACCCCATCACGGCGCCTGTCAACCCGGCGATCGGCAAGTTCGCGCCGACGGTCTCGATCAACGGCAACCCGCTGCCCCAGGCGCCGGAGTGGGTGATGAACCTGTCCGCCCGCTACTCGATGCCCGTGGCCGGCGGCGATCTGTTTGTCGTGACCGACTGGAGCTACCGCAGCAAGATCAACTTCTTCCTGTACGAGGCCACCGAGTTCACCGGCAAGGCACTGCTTGAAGGGGGCCTGCGTGTCGGCTACGGCTTCGGCGGTGGCAAGTACGAGGTCGCGGGCTTCGTGCGCAACCTGACCAATCAGATCCGCGTCGTCGGTGGCATCGACTTCAACAACCTCACCGGCTTCATCAACGAGCCGCGCAACTACGGGGTCACGTTCAAGGCCACGTTCTGATGAGGTTGCGGCAGCAAGGCCTTGCCGGCCTGATCGCGCTGCTGCTGCTGGCGGCGGCGGGCCTGGCCCGCGCGCAGCCGGCGGTGGTGTACGAGCTCGGCGGCAAGTTCGACAAGTCCTTCAACCAGGCCGGCTGGGAAGGCGCCGAGCGCTGGAAGAAGGAAACCGGCAAGCCTTACCTGGAGTTCCAGATCCAGACCGCGGCGCAGCGCGAACAGGCGCTGCGCCGCTTTGCCGAACGCGGGGCCAGCCCCATCGTCGGCATCGGCTTCCCGCAGGCCAGCCCCATTGCCGCAGTGGCGCCGCAGTTCCCGCAGCTGCGGTTTGCCGTCATCGACGCGGTGGTCGACCTGCCCAACGTGCAGAGCTTCGTCTTCCGCGAACACGAAGGCGGCTTCCTGGCCGGCGTGATGGCCGCGCTCGCGACCCGATCGGGCAAGGTCGGCTACGTCGGCGGGCAGGACATCCCCATCATCCGCAAGTTCCTGTGCGGCTACGAGCAGGGCGCAAAGTGGGCCAACCCCAAGGTCGAGGTGCTGTGGGCGATGACCGGCACCACCGGCGCGGCCTGGAACGACCCGGCCCGCGGTGCCGAGCTGACACGCAACCTCGCCGCCCAGGGCGCCGACGTGGTGCTGCAGGCCGCGGGGGGCACCGGCGTCGGCGTGTTGCAGGCGGCGCGCGACCTGGGGATCCTGGGCATCGGCTCGGACAGCAACCAGAACGGGCTGCATCCCGGCCATGTGCTGACCAGCCTGCTCAAGCGCACCGACGTCGCCGTCTACCGCGCCTTCCAGGGCGTGGTGCCGGGTGTCACCGAGTTGGGCCTGAAGGAAGGCGGCATGGACCTGGCGTTCGACGAGCACAACGCGAAGATCGCCACACCTGCGATGCGCCAGCGGGTCGAACAAGCCCGGGCGGAGATCGTCGCCGGGCGCCTGAAACCGACCGACTGGACCGTCGCCAAGAAGTGCAATTGAAACAGCGGCGCGCGGCCAAGGTCCTGCCATGCTCTTGAAGTCGCTGGGCCGCCTGGCCTACGGCGAGGGCGAGAGCGGCATCGAAGCCGCGATGCGCCGGTTCACGCAGGCCCGGGCCGTCGACAGCGAGGACGAGCTCTGGCTCGTCGAGCACGAGCCGGTGTACACGCTGGGGGTCGCCGGGCGCCCGGCCCACGTGCTGGACGCCGCCGGCGTGCCGCTGGTGCGCACCGACCGCGGCGGCCAGGTCACCTACCACGGCCCGGGGCAGGTGGTGGCGTATCCGCTGGTCGATCTGCGGCGGATCGGGCCTTCGCCGGGTGGCATCTACGTCAAGGAATACGTCTACCGGCTCGAGGCCGCGGTCCTGGCCACGCTGGCGGACTTCGGCGTCACCGGCCACCGCGTGCGCAGCGCACCGGGGATCTACGTCCGGCAGGACGACCCGTTCGGCCACGCCGCGCTTGCGATGCCACCGGCCCTGGCCAGCGGCCAGCCGGACTTCCGCGGCCTGGCCAAGATCGCGGCACTCGGCGTCAAGGTCAGCCAGCACCGCAGCTACCACGGCCTGGCGCTCAACGTCGCGATGGACCTGGCGCCGTTTGCCCGCATCGACCCTTGCGGCTATCCGGGGCTGCAAACCGTCGATCTGCGTGGCCTGGGTGTGCTCACGACCTGGGCCGAGGCCGCCGAGCGGCTGGCCGTGCATCTGCAACGCCAGTTGCAGCGCGGGTGATGACCGCCCCGGCCGACCTGCCCGGGCTTGGCCTCCGCGCGGCGCGGCCGGCCGACGCGCAGTCGGTGGCCGACGTCTTCCTGGCCTCGCGCCGGGTCCACGTCGCGTTTGCCCCGCTGGCCCACAGCGAGCCCGAGGTCCGCGACTGGATCGCCCACACGCTGCTGCCGGCCGGCCGGACCCGGGTCGCCGAACACGCGGGCGTCATCCTGGGCTTCGCCGCGACGAGCCTGGAACCCGGGTTTGCCTGGCTCGACCACCTGTACCTGGCGCCGGACCGCATCGGCCAGGGCTGGGGCACGGCCTTGCTGCACGCCGCGCTGGCGGACCTGCCGAGCCCGACGCCAACCGTGCGGCTGTACTGCTTCCAGGCCAACCGGCTCGCCTGCCGCTTCTACGAGCGCCACGGCTTCGTCGAGGTCGCGCGCAGCGACGGTCGCGACAACGAGGAGCGCTGCCCGGACGTGCTCTACGAGCGGCGCTGAGCCTGGCGCCTGGACGAGAATCGCAGCCGTCCATCGTCCCCAGAGCCCGACAACCCACAGGAGACCCCCCATGGCCATCAGCGTCGACATCGACCTCGGATACGAATTTGCCGTCAAGTCGCCGTACGCCAAGGTGTTTGGCGTGCTGTCCGACGTCCCGACCTCGGCGAGCCACTTCCCCAAGGTCGACAAGCTCGTGGACCTGGGCGACGGCGCCTACCGCTGGGAGATGCAGAAGGTCGGCACCGCCCAGGTCAACATCCAGACCGTCTACGCCAGCAAGTACAAGAGCGACGCCAAGAAGGGCAGCGTGGTCTGGACACCGGTCAAGGGCGTGGGCAACGCCCAGGTCAGCGGCAGCTGGGCCATCGTCGACCAGAAGGGCTCGACCGGGCTGACGCTGAAGATCAAGGGCACGGTCGACGTGCCGCTGCCGGGCCTGATGAAGGCCATCGTCGGCCCGGTGGTCGCCGGTGAGTTCGAGAAGCTGGTCGAGAAGTACATCGACAACCTGATCAAGGCCTTCGGCGGGGAGGCCTGAGCACCATGACCCTGGACCGCCGCTCCTTCAACGCCGCCGGCCTGGCCGCCGGCACGACGCTGGCCGCCCCCTGGCTGGCCGCCCGCGCGGCGACGCCCAAGGACACCCTGGTCGTCGCGATGGCCTTCGACGACATCATCACGCTCGATCCGGCCGAGGCCTTCGAGATCTCGACCGGCGAGCTGATGGGCAACAGCTACGACCGGCTGCTGCGCTACGACGTGGCCGACCCCAGCAAGCTGGTGCCCGACCTGGCGCAGGGCTGGAGCGTGTCGGCCGACGGCCGGACCTTCGCCTTCCAGCTCAAGCCGGGGCTGGTCTTCGCCAGCGGCAACCCGATCACGGCCGACGACGTGGCCTGGTCGCTGCAGCGCGCGGTGCTGCTCGACAAGACCCCGGCCTTCATCCTGACGCAGTTCGGCCTCAGCAAGGACAACGTGCGCGAGCGCATCCTGGCCACCGGGCCGCTGGGCTTGAGCATCACCACCGACAAGGCCTACGCACCGACCCTGGTCTACAACTGCCTGACGGCCAACGTCGCGTCGGTCGTGGACAAGAAGCTGGTGCTCGCGCGCGAGACCGCAGGCGACCTCGGCGCCGGCTGGCTGAAGACCAACTTCGCCGGCAGCGGGCCGCTGAGGATCCGCGAGTGGCGGGCCAACGAGATCGTTGCACTCGAGCGCAACGACCGCTACACCGCCGGCCCCAAGAGCCGGCTGGCGCGGGTGATCTACCGCCACGTCAAGGAATCGGCGACGCAGCGCCTTCTGCTCGAAAAAGGCGACGTCGACATTGCGCGCAACCTGACGCCGCAGGACCTGGACGCGCTGGCCGCCAACAAGGACGTGAAGATCACCGCCACGCCCAAGGGCACGGTCTACTACTTCAGCCTGAACCAGAAGAACCCGATCCTCGCCAAGCCCGAAGTGCGAGAGGCGATGAAGTGGCTGGTCGACTACGACGCGATCGGCAAGACGCTGATCAAGAACATCGGCGTCGTGCATCAGAACTTCCTGCCGCTGGGCCTGCTGGGCGCCGCCAAGGACAACCCCTACAAGCTGGACGTGCCGCGGGCACGCATGCTGCTGGCCAAGGCGGGCCACGGCAATGGCTTCAAGGTCACGATCGACATGCGCACGGTGCAGCCGGTGCAGGGCATCACCGAGGCCGTCCAGCAGACGATGAAGCAGGCGGGGGTCGAACTGGAGATCCTGCCGGGCGACGGCAAGCAGACGCTGACCAAGTACCGCGCGCGCAGCCACGACATCTACATCGGATCCTGGGGTGCCGACTACTGGGACCCGCACACCAACGCCGACACCTTCGCCCGCAACCCCGACAACAGCGACGGCGCCAGGACCAAGCCTCTGGCCTGGCGCAACGCCTGGGACATCCCGGAGCTCACCAAGAAGGCCGACGCCGCCGCGCTGGAGCGCGACGGCGCCAAACGCGCGCGGATGTACCAGGAGATCCAGGCCGAGCACCGGCGGAGCAGCCCCTTCGTGATGCTGTACCAGCAGACCGAGGTCGCCGCCTTCCGCGCCAATGTGCAGGGCCTGCGCCTGGGTCCGACCAGCGACTCGACCTACATGCACGTGGTGAGCAAGCGTTGAGCCTGCAAGGGCCGCGGGCATGAAGCGGCTGGCGCTGGCGACCGCACGGCTCGCAGCGACGGTCGCGCTGACGCTGCTGGGCCTGCTGGCGGTGACGTTTTTCATCGGCCGGGTGATCCCGGTCGACCCGGCGCTGGCGATCGTCGGCGACCGGGCCAGCGAGGACGTGGTCCAGCGCGTGCGCGAGGAACTCGGCCTGAACCTGCCGCTGCATGAGCAGTTCGGTCGTTATGTCTCCCGCGCGTTGCAAGGCGACTTTGGTCACTCGGTGCTGACCGGCAACCCGGTGCTCGAGGACATCGTCAAGACCTTCCCGGCCACGCTCGAACTGGCGACCTGCGGCATCCTGATCGGCGCCGGCCTGGGCATCCCGCTGGGGGTCTGGGCCGCGGTGCGGCGCGGCGGCGCGGTCGACCATGCGGTGCGCGTGATGGGCCTGGTCGGCTACTCGGTGCCGATCTTCTGGCTCGGACTGATGGCCCTGGTGCTGTTCTACGCCAAGCTCGGCTGGGTCGCCGGGCCGGGCCGCATCGACATCGCCTACGAATATGCGTTCGAGCGCAGCACCGGGCTGATGCTGCTGGACGCCGCGCTGGCCGGTGAATGGGAGGCCTTCGCCAACGCGCTGTCGCACCTGGTGCTGCCGGCCAGCCTGCTGGGCTACTTCTCGCTGGCGTACATCAGCCGCATGACACGCAGCTTCATGCTGCAGGAGCTGAGCGCCGAGTACGTGGTCGCGGCGCGCGCCAAGGGCCTGTCGGAGATGCGCATCGTCTGGCGCCATGCGCTGCGCAACGCGATGGTGCCTCTGGTCACGGTGGTGGCGCTGTCGTACGCCGGCCTGCTCGAAGGCAGCGTGCTCACCGAGACCGTGTTCTCGTGGCCGGGGCTGGGCCTGTACATCACCAATTCGCTGCAGAACGCCGACATGAACGCCGTGCTCGGCGGCACCCTGGTCGTCGGGTCGGTGTTCATCGTGCTGAACCTGCTGTCGGACGCGCTGTACCGCATGCTCGATCCACGGACGAAGGACACCCGTTGAGCCTGCACCTGCTGTCGGCCACCCGCCGCGCCTGGCTGCTGAGCGAAAGCCCGGCCTCGCGCCGCCAGGCCTGGCTCGGGCGCCTGTACACCGGCTGGCTGGCGTTTGCGCGCAACCGGCTCGCGATGCTCGGGCTGGCCATCGTGATGGCGCTGGTGCTGGTGGCGGTCCTGGCCCCATGGATCGCGCCCTACCCGCCCGATGTCGGGCTGCTGACCGACCGCCTGCAGCCGCCCTCGGCGGCGCATTGGCTCGGCACCGACGACCAGGGTCGCGACATCCTGTCGCGGCTGATGCACGGCGCGCGCATCACGCTGTTGGTCGTCGTGCTCGTGGCGGTGCTGGCGGCCCCCGTGGGCCTGCTGGTCGGCACCGTGTCGGGCTACGCCGGTGGCTGGCTGGACGCACTGCTGATGCGCATCACGGACATCTTCCTCGCGTTCCCGCGGCTGATCCTGGCGCTGGCCTTCGTCGCGGCGCTCGGGCCTGGCATCGAAAACGCCGTCATCGCCATCGCCATCACCTCATGGCCGCCGTACGCCCGCATCGCGCGCGCCGAGACGCTGACGGTCCGTCAGGCCGACTACATCCAGGCCGTGCGCCTGCTGGGCGCCGGGCCGCTGCGCATCGTGCTCGGTCACATCGTGCCGCTGTGCTCGTCCAGCACGATCGTGCGCGTGACGCTGGACATGGCCGGCATCATCCTCACCGCCGCCGGCCTCGGTTTCCTGGGCCTGGGTGCGCAGCCGCCGACGCCCGAGTGGGGGGCGATGATCGCCACCGGCCGCGCCTACGTGCTGGACCAGTGGTGGGTCGCGGCGGCACCGGGCGCCGCGATCTTCATCGTCAGCCTGGGATTCAACCTGCTGGGCGACGGCCTGCGCGACGCGCTCGATCCGAAGGCGGCGAAATGAGCGACGCCCACCCCCTGCTCGAAGTGCGCGACCTGCGCGTGGCCTACCCCTCGCGCGACCGCAGCGCCGGCAGCGGCTGGACCGAAGTCGTGCGTGGCGTCGGCTTCAGCCTGGGCCGCGAGCGGCTGGGCATCGTCGGCGAGTCGGGCTCGGGCAAGAGCCAGACCGGGCGCGCGATCCTCGGCCTCACGGCGCCCGGTGGCCGCGTCACGGCGGCGACGCTCAAGCTGGGCGACATCGACCTGCTGGCCTGCAGCGAGCGCGAACGTCGCTCGCTGCGCGGAGGTCGCATCGCGATGGTGCTGCAGGACCCGAAGTACGCGCTGAACCCGGTGCTGCGGGTCGGCCAGCAGATCGAGGAGACCTGGCTCGCGCATGCCCCCGCGGGCAAACGAGGTGGCCGAACCGAGCGCCGCGAGCGCGTCGCGGCGGCTCTGCGCGAGGTCGGCATCGATGACCCGGCGCGGGTGATGCGGCTGTACCCGCACGAGGTCAGCGGCGGCATGGGCCAGCGGGTCATGATCGCGATGATGCTGATCGCCGAGCCCGAGTTGCTGATCGCCGACGAGCCGACCTCAGCGCTCGACGTCAGTGTCCAGTTGCAGGTGCTGGCGGTGCTGGACCGGCTGGTCGCCGGGCGCGGCATGGGCCTGATCTTCGTGTCGCACGACCTGCGCCTGGTGCAGAGCTTCTGCGACCGCGTGCTGGTGATGTATGCCGGGCGGGTCGTCGAGGAGTGCCGGGCCTGCGATCTGGACCGCGCCCAGCACCCCTACACCCGTGGCCTGCTGAGCTGCCTGCCGGAGCTCGGCGGCACGCGCCGGCCCTTGCCGGTGCTGGACCGCAAGCCCGAGTGGGCGAGCGAAAACGCCGCGCCGCGATGAGGCCGGCGCTGGGTCTTTCGGTCCAGGCGCTGACGGTGCGCTTTGGCGACTACACCGCGGTGGACGGCCTGTCGTTCGATCTGCCGCCCGGTGGCACGCTCGGCATCGTCGGCGAGTCGGGATCGGGCAAGAGCACGGTGCTGCGCGCGGTGTGCGGCCTCGCGCGAAGGCAGGCCGGGTCGGTCGCATTGACGGGGGAGGACTCGCCCGCTGCGCCGGGCACCGCGGCGTTCCGACGCCAGGTGCAGATGGTGTTCCAGGACCCGTATGGCTCGCTGCACCCGCGCCAGACGGTTGACCGCATGCTCGCCGAGCCGCTGGCCCTGCACCGCATCGGCGCCGATGGCCCCGACCGCGAGCGGCGCATCGAGCGCGTGCTCGACGACGTCGGCCTGGGACCTGGCTATCGGTTCCGCTACCCCCACCAGCTGAGCGGCGGCCAGCGCCAGCGCGTGGCCATTGCGCGGGCCTTGATCCTCGAGCCGCGGCTGTTGCTGCTCGACGAGCCGACGTCGGCGCTCGACGCCTCGGTGCAGGCGGAGGTCCTGAACCTGCTGGACGCCTTGCGCCAAGAACGTGGCCTGGCCTTCCTGATGGTCAGCCACGACCTGGCAGTCGTCACCCACCTGTGCGAGAACATTGCCGTGATGAAAGGCGGCAGGGTCGAAGAGCGGCTGCTTGCGTCGGACCTCGCCGAAGGACGCGCCGAGGCCGACTACACCCGCATGCTGATGCGTGCCGCAAAGGGCTTTGCTCGACGCGATACGGTGGCCTGAACGGCCCGGTCGGCCGGCTGTCAGCGATGCCCGATACTGCGCCCGCCATGCCCGAACCCTCTTCCGCGGCGGCCTCCCGTGCCTCTCCAGCGAGCCGCCTCGGCTTCCTGCGGCGGACCTTCGCGAGGCTGAGCTTCCGCACCAAGTTCATCATCGTCGGCATCGTCGTGGCCGGACCGCTGTGCGTGCTCGCCGGCTTTGCCGCCGCCAGCTTCGACAACGCGGTTCAATCCGCCCGGGCACGCGCCCTGGCGCTCGAACAGTCCGACAAGGCGCGCTCGCTGATGCTGGCCGTCGCCCTGCACCGGGGTCTCTCGGCGCGTGTGCTGGCCGGAGGCGAAGGCCTGAGCACCGAACTGGTCGCCCATCAGACCCACATGGTGGCCCTCATCGGGCCGATGATCGAGGCGTTCTCGACGCCCGAGTGGACGGCCATCGGCCTGCCCGATCCCGGCAGCGTCGCCGAGGAACTGCGCGCCTTGATGCTGCTGCCCGACGCCCGGCAACCGGCGCGCAACTTCGAGCGCCACAACGAGGTGATCGATGCGCTGCTCGCGGTGGTCTACCGCACCGGCAACCGCATTGCGGCGAGCAACCTGCCGACCGAAGGCGGCGCCTTCGACATGGCCTTCGTGACCTTGCCGGCGTTGATGGAAGACCTGGGTCGCCAACGTGGCTGGGGCTCCGCGGTGCTACAGGAACAGGGTTGGACCTTGACCGAGATCCAGCAGCACCTGATGTATGCCGGCGCTGCACGCCAGCGCCTGACGCACACCCGCGCCGATCGTCACACGCTGCGCGAGATCGACACCCTGATCGGCCAGCCGGGACAGCCGAACCGGCTGGTCGAGGCGCTGAACGAGGCCGAAGCATTCAACCAGCGTTCGATCGCCGCCGTGCTTTCACGCGAGGGGGGCGACGAGGCGTCGCAGGCGATGTTCCGCGAAGGCAGCAACGCGATCGAGGCCCTGAATCGCATCAACCGGGTGCTGGCCGAGCGGCTGCAAGCCCGCACCGCTGCAGCCTTGTCGGCCGCCGAGCGCGGGCGGTTGCTGTCGGTGGTGGCCATGGGGGTGCTGCTGCTCGTGCTGGCCTGGATCTACCGCGAGTTCGAACGCAGCACCGTGCTGCGACTGCGCTCGCTTCAACGCGCCTCAGGCCAGCTCGCGCGGGGCGACTTCGAAGACAGCGTTCCGGTCGAGGGCAGCGACGAGATCGCCAACCTGGCCCAGGCGCTCGATGCGATGCGCCAGCGCCTGCGAGACGCCGTGGCCAGCAATGCGATGGCCCTGGCGGCCCAGGAGTCCGACCGCGCCAAGACCGACTTCCTGGCCCGCTGGAGTCACGATCTGCGCACGCCGCTGACCGCTGTGCTCGGCTTCGCACGACTGCTGGGCGATCGCGACGACGGCCACCTCTCGAGCGACCAGCGGACCGATCTGGCGCACATCCGCACCGCCGGCCAGCACCTGCTGGATCTTGTCAACGACGTGCTCGAGATCGCCCGCGTCGATGCCCGCCACGTGGTCCTGGCGGATGAGGCGCTGGCCCTGTCACCGCTGGTGCAGGACGCGATCGACCTGGTCGGGCCTGCGGCGAGCGCACAGGACATCCAGGTGCACCACGGTGGCACGGACAGCCAGCCCTGGGTCCGCGGGGACCGCACGCGGCTGCTCCAGGTGCTGGCCAATCTGCTGGGCAACGCGATCAAGTTCAACCGCCGCGGCGGCGAGGTGCGCATCGCCTTGGGCCACGACGCCGAAGGCCGCGTGGAGGTTGCGGTGATCGACACCGGCATCGGCATCGCGCCAGAACAGTTGCCGCGCCTGTTCCAGCCCTTCGAGCGGCTGGACGCCCAGGACCGCGGCATCGCCGGGACGGGGCTGGGTCTGGTCACCGTCAAGCGACTGGTCGAAGGCATGGGCGGCAGCGTCAGCGTCAGCAGTCAGGCCGGCGTCGGCAGTCGCTTCACGGTGGTGTTGCGCCCGGGGCGGCCCGAGGACGCGGCGCCGACGAAGCCGGTCGGTCACGGCCTGAGCTCGAACCCGGCGCAGCCGCTGCTGCCGCGTCTGCGTGGACGGGTGGCCTATGTCGAGGACAACGCCGTCAACCTGGTGCTGATGCAGGCGATGCTGCACGGCCGCACCCAGATCGAGCTTGTCGCCCTGTCCAACGGCGCGCAGGCCTTGGCCGATCCGGGGGGCTACGACCTCTGGATCGTCGACCACCAACTGCCCGATACCGACGGCGTCAGCCTTCTGCACGCGCTGCGCCAGCGTCACGGCGATGGCCTGCGCGCGGTGATGTTCTCGGCCGACGCACTGCCGGCGATCCGCGAACGCGCGTTGGCCGCCGGCTACCTGGACTTCTGGACCAAGCCGCTCGAACTGGACGCGCTGCTGGCATCGCTGCGGCGTGTCCTGCCGTCGCAGGACTGAGGACGCCCCGAGACGTCGCCGCTCAGTCCGGCAGGTAGGCCGCCGCCAGCGCCTGCAGGTGGGCGCGCGACGCGGAGTCCAGGTGCGGCATCAGCAAGGCCAGCGTGTGGTAGGCGCCACGGCCCAGCGCCGCGGCCGCGGACTCGGGCTCCAGCGCGTGGCGTGGGTCGCGCACGTATTCGTAGCTCAGCCAATAGGTCGTCACCACCACCATCGCAGTGGCCACCGGGTCGGCCTCCGCGGAGGTGAGCGTCGCGACGCCGCCGCGCTCCAGGCCGTGCAGCACCGCGTGCATCGCGCGCAGCTTGTTCTTCAGCACGAACTGGAAGTGGGTCTCCAGACGTCGGTTCTTGCTCAGCAGGTCGTTCAGGTCGCGGTACAGGAAGCGGTGCTGCCAGACCAGTTCGAACAGCATGTGGAAGAACAGCCATGCGTCCTCGACGTTGCTCACGTCGTCGGCCGCCAGCAGCAGGTCGTTCAGCGCGCGCTCGTAGCGGTCGAACAGCGCGTTGATCAGCTCGTCCTTGGCCGGGTAGTGGTAGTACAGGTTGCCGGGGCTGATCTTCAGTTCGGCCGAGATCAGCGTCGTGCTGACGTTGGGCTCGCCAAAGCGGTTGAACAGCCCCAGCGTCACCTCCAGGATGCGCTCGGCGGTGCGGCGGGGGCGCTTCTTCTCGCGTTCGGACATGGGCGCATTGTCTCAGCCGGGTTTGGCGGGCACCCGGTCGCCCCCCCGGTCGGCCACCGTGTCATGGCGCCGAAGCCAGGACCGGAATTCGCGGTACCACTGCTGGGCGTTGGCGGGCTTGAGCACCCAATGGTTCTCATCCGGGAACCACAGCAGCCGCGCCGGCACGCCCAGGGTCTTGAGCGTGTTGTAGTAGGCCAGGCCGTTGCAGTCGGGCACCCGGTAGTCCAGCGCACCGTGGATCACCAGCGTCGGCGTGGCCATCTTCGCGGCGCTGGCGTGCGGGCTCTGGGCCAGCACACGGTCCATGTCGAGCCACCAGCGCGCATCGAGATCGCGGGGTCGTTCGGGGTAGGAATCGGCCGCGAAGGTCGCGACACGGTCAAACACCCCGGCATGGCAGACATAGGCCCGGTAGCGGCCCGCCGGCACATGACCGTTCATCCACGCGACCAGGAAGCCGCCGTAGCTGCCACCACTGGCGAACAGGCGCCGGCGGTCGATCCAGCGCTGCCGGGAAAGCCAGTCGGTCGCCGCCTCGATGTCGGCGCATTCGAGTTGACCCTGACGGCCGTGCAGGCTTCGCCTGAACTCGAAGCCGAAGCCCGATGAGCCATGGAAGTTGACCTGGGCCACGACGTAGCCCCAGGCGGCAAAGGCCTGCGCGTTCCAGCGGTACGAAAACGCGTCGCCGGCCGCGGTGTAGGGGCCGCCGTGGATGAGGTGCAGCAGCGGCCACTTGCGTTTGGACCTGGCATCGAAGCCCGGTGGCAAGGTCAGCCACATCTGCACCGGCTCGCCGTTGGCGCCGGTGATCTGCACTTCGCGCTGCGTGCCCAGGGCGACGCCGTCCAGTGCCGTGTCGTTGAACGATTCGATGCGCCGCGTGGCGCCATCGGCGTCGAAGACCGAGATCCGCGCCGGGTGCGTGGCGGAATCGGCCGACACCGCGATGCGTTCGCCGGCCACATCGAAGCCCTGCACCCATCCGCCTTCGTGAATGACCTGCGGCAGCCCGCCCTGGCGTGACAGGCGCCACAGGTGGCAGCGGCCTTGCGACTCGGCGGTGAACAGCAGCGCCTGGCCGTCGGCGGTCCAGCGCAGCGGCGCCTGGGCGTCCAGGTCCCAGTCGGGCGCCAGCGGCCGCCAGGTCGCGCCGGGCGTGACATCGAGCAGCGCCGGCTGCGGCAGCGCCATGTGGTGGCGGCCGACCTCTTGGGCGACGAAGGCGAGCGCGCCATCGGGCCCATGGCTGGGGGCATGGAAGCTCCAGCGTGCGTCCTTCAGCAGCGTCTTGAAGCGTCGCGCCTTCAGCTCCAGCCGGGTCAGCGCCAGCGGGTTGTCGAGCACCGCCACGGGCGCCGGGTCATGCGCAAAGACCAGGCTGCGGCCGTCCGGGTGCGGCCCGTAGACGCTGTTGCCTTCAGCGTCGCGTGGCAGCTCGAAGGTGGTGCCCTCGAACAGGTCGACGATGCGGCCGGTCTTCAGCTCCAGCAGGTGCAGGTGCAGCACGCGCCCGGCCGGCACGTTGTGGTCCCAGTAGCGGTAGTAGGCCTCGTCGGTGGCGTAGCCGCTTTCCTTGCGCTCGCTGCGCGCCTTGTGCGCCCGGACCTGCGCGGCAGTGCCCTTGAGCTCCGGCTGCACCCAGGCCGCGAAGACGATCCGCTCGCCGTCGGGCCACCAGCGGAACGACTCGACGCCGGGCGCGAAGTCGCTGACGCGAACCGCCTCGCCCCCATCGGCCGCGATGCAATACAGCTGGGGCGTGTCGTCCTTGCGCCCGCCCTGGTCGCGCCGGGCGACGAAGGCGATGCGGTCGCCACGTGGCGACCAGGCCGGCGCGCCGTCCTTCTCGCCGGCCTGGGTCAGCGGCCGCGGCGCGCCGCCCGACGCGTCGGCGGGCAGCCACCACAAGCGCGTCGTGCTGCGGTTGTCGGCCAGCGAAGGGGTGGTCACCGTGCAGACCGCGGCGCGGCCGTCGGGCGACAGCGTGGGGGGGCCGAGGCGCTGCAACGCGAGCAGGGTTTCGACATCGAGCGGGCGGGCTGGGGGTGTGCGGCGTGCCATGGCCCGATCATCGTCCCTGTTGCCTCACTCCCGGCCGGCCATCCTGGGGGACACCGATAGACTCGGGCGCTTGATGCTCCAACGTGACCCCTCAAACGCCGCCGCCGTCCGCTTCGAACAGGTCAGCAAGGTCTACCCGGGCAAGGGCGGAAAGCCCGGCCTGCAGGCCCTGGACGGTGTCACCTTCGACATCGAAGCGGGCGAGTTCTTCGGCCTGCTCGGGCCCAATGGCGCCGGCAAGACCAGCCTGATCTCCATCCTCGCCGGCCTGGCACGGGCGACCACGGGCCGGGTGCGTGTGATGGGCCACGACGTGCGGGACGACTACGCCGCGGCGCGCCGTGCGCTGGGCATCGTGCCGCAGGAGCTGGTGTTCGATCCGTTCTTCAGCGTGCGCGAGGCGCTGCGCATCCAGAGCGGCTACTTCGGTGTACAGAACAACGGCGCCTGGATCGACGAGCTGCTGGCCGAGCTGGGCCTGGCCGACAAGGCCGACGCCAACATGCGGCAGCTGTCCGGCGGCATGAAGCGCCGCGTGCTGGTGGCGCAGGCGCTGGTGCACCGGCCGCCGGTGATCGTGCTCGACGAGCCGACCGCGGGCGTCGATGTCGAGCTGCGGCAGACGTTGTGGCAGTTCATCGCCCGGCTCAACCGCGAGGGCCACACGGTGCTGCTGACGACGCACTACCTCGAAGAGGCCGAGGCCTTGTGCCAGCGCATCGGCATGCTCAAGCAGGGCCGGCTGGTGGCACTGGACAAGACCTCGGCCCTGCTGGCCGGCACCCACAGCACGATGCTGCGCTTCAAGACCGACGCGGCCCTGCCACCCGCGCTGGCCGCAGCGGCACGCGTCACCGGCCGCATCGTGCAGCTGAAGGCCCAGGACGCGGCCGAGGTCGAGTCGCACCTCGGCGCGCTGCGCACGGCCGGGGTGGCGGTCGAAGACCTGGAGATCGGCCGCGCGGACCTGGAGGACGTGTTCCTGGAGATCATGAACGGGGCCGTGGCGCGATGAAACGACCTTCCGCAGGCGTCCTGGCCGCGGGTTTCGTGTTTGCGGTCCAGGCAGGCGCAGCACCCGATCCACGCATCGCCCAGGTCGAGTCCGCGCTCTGGCCCGCGGTCGTCACCGAGGCCACGCGCCCGTGGACGATGGCCGAACGCATGCAGCACCACGGCGTGCCGGGCGTCAGCATCGCGGTCGTCGAAGGCGGACGCCTGGTCTGGGCCCACGCCTGGGGTCGGGCCCAGCAGGGCCAACCGGTCCCGCTGACCCCCGACACGCTGATGCAGGCCGGCAGCGTCAGCAAGGCGGTGGCCGCCATCGGCGCCTTGAAGCTGGCCGAACAGGGCCGGCTCGACCTCGACGCCGATGTCTCGACCCTGCTCAAGGGCTGGACACTGCCGCCGGGGGCGCAGACGGCCGAGCGGCCGGTGACGGCACGCGGCCTGCTGGGCCATACCGCCGGGCTCACCGTCCATGGCTTTCCGGGCCAGGTGCCGGGCGATCCCTTGCCGACGCTGGTGCAGGTGCTGGACGGCCTGCCACCCGCTCGGACCGAGGCCGTGCGCGTCGCGACCTTGCCGGGCAGCGGGTGGCGCTACTCCGGTGGTGGCTATGTGCTGCTCCAGCAGCTGATGGTCGACCTGACCGGCGAGCCGTTTGCGACATGGATGCGGCGCGAAGTGCTGCGTCCGGCGGGCATGGCCACCAGCCTTTACGGGCAGCTGCCGCAGGCGCCGCTGCGGCGCGCGGCAGCCGGCCACATGGAAGGCCGGGTCATTGAAGGCCGCCGCGCCAACATGGTCGAAGAAGCCGCCGGCGGCCTGTGGACCACGCCGACCGAGCTGGCCCGGCTGGCCATCGGCCTGCAGGGCATCCAGGCGGGTCGGGCCACCCGATGGCTGGCGCCACGACGGCTGGCCGAGGCACTGGAGCCGCCCACGATCCCCGGGGCGCGCACGGGGCTGGGCTTCTTCCTGCACGGCGACCGGGCCTTCGGTCACGACGGGCGCAACGCCGGCTTCGACACCCGCTGGTGGGTCGACCGGCAGCGCGCGGTGGCGATCATGATCAACGGCAACAGCTTCGAGCTGATCGGCGAGCTGTTGCGTGCGGTCGCTGTGGCCCACGCCTGGGACGACGCAGGCCCGCGCCGCACGACCCGCGCCGAACTGCGCGCGGCACTCGAGTCCACCACGATCCATCTGCGCGGCAGCATGAACGACTGGGGCACCACGCTGCCACTGACGAAGCTTTCCGAACATCGACTGGCCGTCGACATCGACCTGGCCGCCGGTCGCCACGAGTTCAAGTTCGCATCGGCGGACTGGCAGCGGGTCGACCTCGGGGGCGGTGCCGGACCCGGCGGACTGTCCACCGCCGGGCCCAACCTCGTGCTCGATTCGCCGCGCCCGGGTCGGTGGCGCTTCACGCTCGACCTCGGCGAACCCGAGTCGCCCCGCTACACGGCCGAGCCGGCCACGCCCTGAAAGCACCGCGCATGAACCTCACGGGCACCCGCACCCTCTTCAACAAGGAGCTGCTGCGCTTCTGGAAGGTCAGCTTCCAGACCGTGGCCGCGCCGGTGCTGACGGCGGTGCTGTACCTGCTGATCTTCGGCCATGTGCTCGAGGACCATGTGCAGGTGTTCCCGGGCGTGGGCTACACCAGCTTCCTGATCCCGGGGCTGGTGATGATGAGCGTGCTGCAGAACGCATTTGCCAACAGCTCGAGTTCGCTGATCCAGAGCAAGATCACCGGCAACCTGGTGTTCGTGCTCGTCACGCCGCTGTCTCACCAGGCCTGGTTCGTCGCCTACGTCGGCGCGTCGGTGGTGCGTGGGCTGGCGGTGGGCCTCGGGGTGTTTCTCGTCACGGTGTGGTTCGCGCCACTGCACCTGGCCGAGCCCTGGTGGATCGTCGTCTTTGCGATGCTCGGCGCCGGGCTCCTGGGGTCGCTGGGTCTGATCGCCGGGCTGTGGGCCGAGAAGTTCGACCAGCTGGCGGCGTTCCAGAACTTCATCGTGATGCCGATGACGTTTCTCTCGGGCGTCTTCTACTCGGTGCACTCGCTGCCTGCGTTCTGGCAGACGGTCAGTCACCTGAACCCGTTCTTCTACATGATCGACGGCTTCCGGCGCGGCTTCTTCGGCGTCAGCGACGTGTCGCCGTGGATCAGCCTGGGCGTCGTCGCCACGGCCTTTGTCGTCGTGGCCGCCGTGACGCTGAGGCTGCTGGAGACAGGCTACAAGCTGCGCAGCTGAGCCCGACCGCCACGGTCACACGCACACCGGACGACCCCCACGATGACGGCCTCACCCTACCCCCATCTGCTGGCCCCGCTCGACCTGGGCTTCACGACGCTGAAGAACCGGGTGCTGATGGGGTCCATGCATACCGGCCTTGAAGAAGGGCGGGATCTTTCGAAGCTGGCCGCCTACTTCCGCGAACGCGCCGAGGGCGGCGTGGGGCTGATGGTGACCGGCGGCTTTGCACCCAACATCGCCGGCTGGACGAAGCCCTTTGCGGGCACGCTGTCGACCTCGGGCGCCGCGCGGCGCCACCGCGTGGTCACCGACGCCGTGCACCAGGCCGGCGGCAGGATCGCCCTGCAGATCCTGCACACCGGCCGCTACGGCTACCACCCGCTGGCGGTGGCGCCGTCGCGGCTGAAGTCGCCGATCTCGCCATTCACGCCGTTTGCACTCAGTGCCCGCGGCGTGGAGCGGCAGATCCGCGCCTTCGTGAACTGCGCCGCCAAGGCCCGC
>JAJTGU010000151.1 GCA_021297985.1 Rubrivivax sp. | reverse complement strand
TTTCGACTCGCCGGCGATGGCCTTGGCGAGCAGCGTCCTGCCGGTGACAGGCGGGCCGACCAGAAGCACACCCCGGGGAGTGCGGCCGCCGAGCTTCTGGAACTTCTGCGGGTCCTTCAGGAAGTCGACCAGTTCCTTGACTTCCTCCTTGGCCTCGTCGCAGCCGGCCACGTCCGCGAAGGTGGTGGTGTTGTTGGCCTCGTCGAGCATGCGAGCCTTGCTCTTGCCGAAGCTGAAGGCTCCGCCCTTGCCACCGCCTTGCATCTGTCGCATGAAGTAGATCCAGACGCCGATCAGCAGCAGCATCGGACCCCAGGACAGCAGCAGGCTGAGCAGGATGGACTGCTCTTCGCGCGGCTTGACGTCGAACTTGACGTTGTTGCTGATCAGGTCGCCAACCAACCCGCGATCAAGAAAGGTCGCCGTCGATCGGACCTTGCTGCCGTCTTCACGGAGGGCCTGGATCTCGGTGCCGCCGCCGGGGTTCTCTTGTAGCGTGACCTGCTTGATGCGCTTGGCGCGCACCTCTTCAAGGAAATCGGAGTAGCCGATCTGGTTGCCCTGCACGGTGCTGCGGTCGAACTGCTTGAACACCATGAACAGCACCATGGCGATCACGAGCCAGACTGCTACCTTCGAAAACCATTGGTTGTTCACCGCGGCTCCTCAAAACTCAAACGAGAACCCCGACCTCGGGGCCCGGACACAGGCGATTCGGCGACCCAGCAGGCACGACCGGACAGCGCGGAACATGGGGTTGATTCTAGGTCTCACAAGGTCTCCGCGCCGACCTTGGGGCCGATACCGACCAGGAAGGTCTCCGCGGATTTGTCACGCGAAGCCTTGGGCTTGATCGGCTTGCAGATCCGGAAGCTCTCCTTGAACAGCTTGACCTGCTGGCTGTAGCCGCTGCCGTGGAACGATTTGACGACCAGCGCGCCGGCAGGCCGAAGGTGAGCCAACGAAAACGCCACCGCGAGTTCGACCAGGTGGGAAATCCGCGCCGCATCCGACGCGGCGATTCCGGAGAGGTTGGGCGCCATGTCGGACACGACCAGATCGACCGGTCGACCACCCAGCAGATCGGACAGTTGCTGCGCCACCGCGTCCTCGCGGAAGTCCCCGAGGATGAAGTGAACCCCGTCAACCGGCTCCATCGGCAGGATGTCCAGCGCGATCAGGGTCCCAGGCACCTCGCCGCTGGCGGCACCCTCGGGAGCAATGCGGCGGCGCAGGTACTGGCTCCAGGCGCCGGGCGCGGATCCGAGATCGACGATGGTCTGGCCCGGGCGGATCAAGCCCAGCGCTTCGTCGATCTCCTTGAGCTTGTAGGCGGCGCGGGCGCGGTAACCCTCGCGCTGAGCCAGCTTGACGTAGGGATCGTTGACGTGGTCGTTGAGCCACGCCTTGTTGACCTTCTTGCTCTTGGTCTGGACCTTCATGCGGGAATCCGGGGTGTGGCTTCGATAATACGGAGATGGCTGCCATTCAATTGACCCCCGCCCAGCGCAAGGACCACCGCGCCGCTGCCCATCATCTCGACCCGGTCGTCCTGATCGGAGCCGAAGGCCTGAGCGAGGCCGTGCGCAAGGAGGTCGACGCCGCGCTGAAGGCCCACGGCCTGATCAAGGTGCGTGTCTTCTCGGACGACCGAGCGGCCCGGGAGTCGATGTTCGCTGAACTGGCCGACGGGCTGGGGGCTGCGGCGATTCAGCACATCGGCAAGCTTCTGGTGCTCTGGCGCCCGATGCCCCCGAAGGAAAAGCCGGTTCGCGACGACCGCCAACCCGGCCCCAGGGTCGTCAAGCTGGTGAGCTTCTCGAAGAGCGGCAACCACCGCGCAACGGTCAAGAAGGTGACGGTGATGGGCAACGAGCGCGTCACTGCGGGCGGCTTGATCAAGCGAACCGGCAAGCCGCGCCAGACCAGCGTCAAGAAGAAGGGCTGAGCTCGGGGCCTGACCGGTCAAACGTAGCGGACGTCAACGATTTCCCAGCTGCGCAGGCCGCCGGGGGCCTGCACTTCGGCAATGTCGCCGGCCTCCTTGCCGATCAGGGCCCGGGCCATGGGGCTGGAAATCGAGATCAGGCCCTGCTTCAGATCGGCCTCGTCGTCGCCGACGATCTGATAGGTCGCCTTGGCCCCGCTGTCCTCGTCCTCAAGATCCACCGTGGACCCAAAGACCACCCGGCCATCGGCATCGAGCCCTGACGGGTCGATGATCTGGGCCACCGCAAGCTTGCCTTCGAGCTCCTGGATACGGCCCTCGATGAAGCCCTGCTTGTCCTTGGCCGCGTCGTACTCGGCGTTCTCCGACAGGTCGCCTTGAGCCCGGGCTTCCGAGATGGCCTGGATCACGGCATGGCGCTCCACGGTCTTCAAGCGGTGCAGTTCGTCTTTCAGCAGCTCGGCGCCGCGGCGGGTCAAGGGAATCGTCGACATGGCTATCACTACCGAAAATTTGTGGGAGAAATGTGAGTCGGTGGACGCATCGAGGCCGCCTTCGATCACGACCGTCCAAAAACACAGCCGCCGCGCGGACCCGTTGAGCCGGGCCGGCAGCGGCGGTGTGCTTGAGGCGCGAAGTTTAGGCGCTACGCGGCGCTTTCGGCCAGGCGAGCATGCAGCTCCTGCAGCGAAACAACCTGAAGGTCGTCCTGATGCTTCAGCGCTTCGGTCGCGGCTTCGGCGCCGGCCATCGTCGTGTAGTAGGTGACGCGCTGGGCCAGGGCCGCCGTGCGGATGTAGCGCGAGTCTGCAATCGCGGTCCGGGTCTCGTCGACGGTCGTGAACACGAGCTGGATCTCTCCGGCCTTGATCTTGTCGGCGATGTGCGGTCGGCCGTCCTTGACCTTGTTGACCAGCGTGCAGGGCACGCCCGCCTCGGCCAGTGCGGCTGCCGTGCCCTTGGTGGCAACGACCTTGAAGCCCAGGTCCACGAGGTCGGACGCCACCTTGACGGCGCGCGCCTTGTCGCTGTTCTTGACCGTCAGCACCACCGTGCCCTCGCTGGGCAGGCGCGACCCAGCACCGAGCTGGCTCTTGAGCATCGCTTCGCCGAACGTACTGCCGACGCCCATGACCTCGCCGGTCGAGCGCATCTCGGGCCCGAGCACCGGGTCCACACCGGGGAACTTGTTGAACGGGAACACCGCTTCCTTGATGCTGAAGTACGGCGGAATCACCTCGATCAGCGCGCGGCCGTCGGGCATGGACTGGTCGCGCAGCCGGCGCCCGGCCATGCAACGCGCCGCGATCTTGGCCAGCGGCTGGCCGGTCGCCTTGCTGACGTAGGGCACGGTGCGGCTGGCGCGCGGGTTGACCTCCAGGACGTAGACAACGGCTTCGTCGCCCTCGCCTTGAATGGCGAACTGGGTGTTCATCAGCCCGACGACCTTCAGCGCCTTGGCCATCGCCGTGGCCTGCCGGCGCATCTCGTCCTGCAGTTCGTGCGACAGCGAGTACGGCGGCAACGAGCAGGCCGAGTCGCCGCTGTGGATGCCGGCGGCCTCGACGTGCTCCATGATGCCGCCGATCAGGACGTTCTCGCCGTCGCTGATGCAATCGACGTCGACCTCGATCGCGTCGTCGAGGAACCGGTCCAGCAGCACCGGGCTCTTGTCGCTGACGCGAACGGCCTCGCGCATGTAGCGCTCGAGATCCTTGTCGCCGTGCACGATCTCCATCGCCCGCCCGCCCAGAACGTAGCTTGGCCGCACGACCAGCGGGTAGCCGATCTCCTGCGCCAGCGTCAGTGCCTGCTCCTCGGTGCGTGCGGTGCGGTTCGGCGGCTGCTTCAGGCCCAGCTCGTGCAGAAGGCCCTGGAAGCGCTCGCGATCCTCGGCGATGTCGATGCTGTCGGGACTGGTGCCGATGATGGGCACACCGGCGCGTTCGAGGTCCAGCGCCAGCTTCAACGGCGTCTGGCCGCCGTACTGAACGATCACGCCCTCGGGCTTCTCCTTGGCCACGATCTCGAGCACGTCCTCGAGCGTCACGGGCTCGAAGTAGAGACGGTCGCTGGTGTCGTAGTCGGTGGACACGGTCTCGGGATTGCAGTTGACCATGATGGTCTCGAACCCGTCCTCGCGCATCGCAAGCGCCGCGTGCACGCAGCAGTAGTCGAACTCGATGCCCTGGCCGATGCGGTTGGGCCCGCCGCCCAGCACCATGATCTTGCGCCGTGTGCTCGGCTCGGCCTCGCACTCCTCGTCGTAGGTCGAATAGAGATAAGCCGTCGGCGTTGCGAACTCCGCCGCACAGGTGTCGACGCGCTTGTAGACCGGCCGCACGCCGAGCGCGTGGCGGCGCTCGCGGACCGCGTGCTGGTTTGTCGCCAGCAACTTGGCCAGTCGCTTGTCCGAGAAGCCCTTGCTCTTGAGATGCCGCCACTCGTCGACGCCCAGGCCCTCGAGCGTGCGCCCGGCGACCTCGCGTTCCAGCGCGACCAGTTCCTCGATCTGGGTCAGGAACCAGGGGTCGATCGCGGTCTCTTCGAAGACCTCCTGCAGGCTCATCCCGATGCGGAAGGCATCTGCGACGAAGAGGATGCGTTCGGGCCCGGCATTGCCGATGGCTTCGACGATCTCGTCGCGGTCGGTGCTGCGCTCGCTGAGCCCGTCGATTCCGGTCTCCAGGCCTCGAAGGGCCTTCTGGAAACTCTCCTGGAAGGTCCGGCCCATCGCCATGACCTCGCCGACGCTCTTCATCTGCGTCGTCAGGCGTGGGTCGGCAGCGGGGAACTTCTCGAACGCAAAGCGCGGAATCTTCGTGACCACGTAGTCGATGCTGGGCTCGAAGCTCGCCGGCGTCGCGCCGCCGGTGATGTCGTTCTTCAACTCGTCGAGCGTGTAGCCGACCGCGAGCTTGGCCGCGATCTTGGCGATCGGGAAGCCGGTCGCCTTGGACGCCAGGGCCGAACTGCGGCTGACGCGAGGGTTCATCTCGATGACGATCAGACGTCCGTTGATCGGGTTGATCGCGAACTGCACGTTCGACCCCCCGGTGTCGACGCCAATCTCGCGCAGGATCGCGATCGACGCATTGCGCAGGATCTGGTACTCCTTGTCGGTCAGCGTCTGGGCCGGGGCCACCGTGATGCTGTCGCCCGTGTGGATGCCCATCGGATCGAGGTTCTCGATCGAGCAGACGATGATGCAGTTGTCCGCACGGTCGCGGACCACTTCCATCTCGTATTCCTTCCAGCCGATCAGGCTCTCCTCGATCAGCAGTTCGCGGGTCGGCGACAGGTCCAGCCCGCGCCGGCAGATGGTCTCGAACTCCTCCGGGTTGTAGGCAATGCCGCCGCCGCTGCCGCCGAGCGTGAAGCTCGGCCGGATGACAACCGGGAAGCCCTGGGTTCCGGTGATCGCGGCGATGCGCTTCTGCACCGCCAGCGCCTCCTCCCACGAATGCGCGATGCCGCTCTTGGCCGAGTCCAGGCCAATGGAGGTCATCGCGTCCTTGAATTTCAGCCGGTCCTCGGCTTTTTCGATCGCGTGTTCGTTGGCGCCGATCATCTCGACGCCGTGGCGGGAGAGCACGCCGTGTTTGTGCAGGTCAAGTGCGCAGTTCAGCGCCGTCTGGCCGCCCATGGTCGGCAGCACGACCATCTTCTCGTGCGGCCGCTCGGCGCGCTCCTTGGCGATGATCTTCTCGAGCACCTGCCACGTGATCGGTTCGATGTAGGTGGCGTCCGCAGTGCCCGGGTCGGTCATGATCGTCGCCGGGTTGCTGTTGACCAGCACGACGCGATAGCCCTCTTCACGCAGGGCCTTGCAGGCCTGGGCACCGGAGTAGTCGAACTCGCAGGCCTGGCCGATCACGATCGGCCCTGCGCCGATGATCAGCACGGTGTGGATGTCGGTTCTCTTCGGCATCTCAGCGAGCCTCCATCAGGGCAACAAATCGGTCAAACAGGTCCGCCAGGTCGTGCGGCCCGGGGCTGGCCTCGGGGTGTCCCTGAAAGCAGAACGCCGGGCGGTCGGTGCGCGCCAGCCCTTGAACGGTGCCATCGAACAGGCTGCGGTGCGTGACCTTCAGCGTCGAAGGAAGACTCGATTCGTCGACCGCAAATCCGTGGTTCTGGCTGGTGATCGCCACCCGGCCGCTGGCCAGGTCCTTGACCGGATGGTTGGCGCCGTGGTGGCCGAACTTCATCTTGAAGGTCCGCGCGCCGGACGCCAGCGCCATGATCTGGTGTCCAAGGCAGATGCCGAAAGTCGGCACGCCGCGCTCGATCAACGTCCGGCTGGCCTCTATGGCGTAGGTGCAGGGCTCGGGGTCGCCCGGACCGTTGCTCAGGAAGATGCCGTCCGGGCGCAACGCCAATGCCTGATCGGCCGATGTTTCGGCCGGGACCACGGTGACACGGCAGCCGCGGCTCGCCAGCATGCGCAGGATGTTGTGCTTGACACCAAAGTCGTAGGCCACGACATGCCAGCGGGGCGCCGCCTGGACGCCGTGGCCACTTCCGAGTTGCCACTCGGTGGCGGTCCACTCGTAAGGCTCGCGGGTGCTGACGACCCGGGCCAGATCCTGCCCGGCCATGTTCGGCACGGCCCGCGCCGCGGCGACGGCTTCGGCTTCATGCTGCTGCGAGATGGCCTCGCTCGAGGGCAACGCCAGAATGCATCCGTTCTGCGCTCCGGTCGTGCGCAGAACGCGCGTCAATCGGCGGGTGTCGATGCCGGCGATGGCAACTACGCCCTCGCGCGCGAGGTACTCGGGCAGGCTCATCGTGGCGCGGAAGTTGGACACCGCGACCGGCAGCGCCTTGACCACCAGCCCCGCGCAATGGAGCGCAGAGGCCTCGGCATCCTCGGGATTGACGCCGGTATTGCCAATGTGCGGGTAGGTCAGCGTGACGATCTGCCGGCAGTAACTGGGATCCGTGAGGATCTCCTGGTAGCCGGTCATCGCGGTGTTGAACACCACTTCGCCGACGGTGCGTCCGGGCGCACCGATCGCTCGACCGTGGAACAGCGTGCCGTCCGCAAGTGCGAGCAGCGCATGGGGCCAGTTGGGCAGCAAAAAATAGCTCCGGGGTTCGCGCGCCCAGCGCCACCAACCTCACCTCCGACCCGAAAACGGTGTCGAGGTGCCTAGGTGGACCTGTGGGGGAATCCGAAGACGGAGTTTCGCTGAGCTGCGGGTGTTGGCGGGCAAACCTGCGGAGTATAGAGGCGGCACTAGACTCGGACTGGATGACGCCCAAGCCTTCGAACCCAGGTCCTCCATCCATCGCCCCCACCCACCGGTTGCTGCCGGTGCTGGCCGCCATCGCGGCGGCGGCCGCGTTCGTCAGCATGGACGCCACGATCAAGACCCTGGCACCCAAGTTCGCAGCGCTGCAACTGACCACCCTGCGCTTCCTGGCCGGCGCCGTCTTTGCCTGGGCCTTGTGGCTGTGGTTCCGTTCGCCCATGCCCAAGGGCCGTCAGTGGGGCTCACACGCCTTGCGCAGCGGCCTGCTGCTGGGCTGCCTCCTGAGCTACTTCCACGCCCTGACCCTGCTGCCACTGGCGCAGGCGGTTGCCATGAGCTACCTCGCGCCGATCTGCGTCGCAGTGCTGGCGATCGTCTGGCTGAAGGAACGACCCTCACGCTGGCTCTGGGCTGCGCTGCTGCTCGGCCTGGCGGGCGTTTCGGTCTCGATGGCACCGGCGCTTTGGGCGGCAGCCAACCACAGTGGCAACCCGCGGCAGCTTGAAGGGCTGTTGTGCGCCGGACTGTCGGCGATCGCGTTTGCAGGTGTCATCGTGCTCGCCCGACAGCAGGCCAGGCACGACGCACTGTGGACCATCCTCGTCGTGCAGAACACCCTGCCGCTGCTGCTGCTCGCGATTCCGGCCAGCCTGGTCTGGGAGCCGGTTGCAGCGACGGATCTGCCCGCGGTGATGCTCACGGGCCTGTTCGCGACGGTCGGGCTGCTGTCGTTGACCTGGGCCTTCACGCACCTGGAGGCCTCGCGCGTGGCGCCGCTGGAATACACCAGCTTCGTCTGGGCCGCCTTGCTCGGCTATGCGCTGTTCGGCGAGGTGCCGAGCGTCACGACCTGGCTGTCTGCCGCTCTCATCGTCGGCGGCTGCCTTCTGTTGCTCAGGCGCTGATGGCCGCGATGCCGGCGCGGGCGACCTCTGCGTCCTCGCTGGACTTCACGCCACTGACGCCCACCGCACCCACACATTCGCCTTCAACGAGCACCGGGACGCCGCCTTCAAGCAGGCCGTCGATCAGCGGCGCGGTCACGAATGCGGTGCGACCGCCGTTGACCATGTCTTCGTAGACCTTGCTCTCGCGGCGTCCAAGCGCAGCGGTGCGGGCCTTGGACACCGCAATCGCAGCCGATACGGGCGCTGCACCATCCAGGCGCAACAGGCCCAACAGGTGGCCGCCGTCGTCGGCGACCGCGATCGTCACGGCAAATCCCCGTTCGGTCGCCAGCGCACGAGCAGCAGCCAGCATTCGATCCGTGTCTTCAAGGGTCAGGCAGGGCTTGGTTTTCATGACCTTCACGATAAAGCCGTGACGTCGATTCCGGCACCTCCAGTGGGGTCAATTCTGTGTCTCGCTGGAGTTCTAGAATCGCGGTTGCGTCCAACACCGGACGTGCAACGACGTCGGAGATGTCTTCCATGGACCAGAGCATGCAGAGTTATTCGTACAACACCGGGGCGGTGGCGGCCGAACAACGCAACCGCGTGCTGCGCAACACCTACTGGCTGCTCGCGCTGTCGATGGTGCCCACCGTGCTGGGTGCCTGGGTCGGCATGGCGATGGGCATCAACAAGATCCTGACACCGGGAATCGGCCTGATCGTGTTCCTGGTCGGCGCCTTCGGCTTCATGTTCATGATCGAGAAGAACAAGAACTCCGCCGCCGGCGTGCCGATCCTGCTCGGCTTCACGTTCTTCATGGGCATCATGCTGTCGCGCATGCTGGCCATCGTGCTCGGCATGGCCAACGGCGCCAGCCTGACGATGATGGCCTTCGCCGGCACCGGTGCCGTGTTCCTGGGCATGGCAACACTGTCCAGCGTCGTCAAGCGCGACCTGTCGGGCATGGCCAAGTTCATGTTCATCGGCATGATCCTGGTGTTCGTCGCGGCCCTGGCCAACTTCTTCATCCAGAGCGCGACGATGATGATCGTCATCGCGATGCTGGTGGTTGGCATCTTCTCGTTCTTCATCCTCTACGACCTGAAGCGCGTGCGTGACGGCGAGGAGACGAACTACATCACCGCGACGCTGGGTGTGTACCTCAGCATCTACAACATCTTCCAGAGCCTGCTGGCGTTGTTCGGCTTGGCCGGCGGCAGCAACGACTGAGCCAGCGCTCGGTCCACAGATCACAACGGGGCCCTCGGGCCCCGTTTTTCATGTCCTGTCGAAGACCGCGATGCTCTCGACGTGGGCCGTGTGCGGGAACATGTTGACAACGCCTGCGGCCGAGCAGCGATAGCCCGCCTGGTGCACCAGCAGCCCGGCGTCCCGGGCCAGGGTCGCGGGGTTGCAGCTGACATAGACGATTCGCTGCGGCGCCGTCCAGCCTGTGGCCGAAGGGGTCGATTCGAGCCCCGCCTGATGCAGATCGGCCAGCGCCTTGGCCAACGCGAAGGCGCCTTCGCGCGGCGGATCGATCAACCAGCGATGCGCCGACCCGAGCGCCACGACTGCCTCGGCGTCGATCTCGAACAGGTTGCGCGCCTCGAACACGGTCCGGCCGGAAAGACCGTTCAGCGCGGCGTTGTCGCGCGCCCGTTGCACCAGCGTGGCGCTGCCTTCGATGCCCAGCACCTGGCTGGCCGTGCGTGCCAGCGGCAGCGTGAAGTTGCCCAGGCCGCAGAACCAGTCGATCACGCGTTCGGCCGCTTGCACGCCGAGCAGGCGCACCGCGCGGTCGACGAGCACGCGGTTGATGCCCGCGTTGACCTGGGTGAAGTCGGTGGGCTTGAACGGCATCGTGATGCCGTACTCGGGCAACCGGTAGGCCAGCGTCGCATCCGCCGGGTTCAACGGCTGCACGCTGTCCGGCCCGGCGGGCTGCAGCCACCACTGCACGGCATGCACCTGGGCAAACTCACCGAGGCGGACCCGGTCGGCGGCGCTCAGCGGCTCAAGGTGACGCAGCACGAGCGCCGTGACGCCATCGCCGCGGGCGAGTTCGATCTGCGGCAGTCGGTCGCGCTGGTCCAGGTGTTCGATCAGTCGGCGCAGCGGAACCAGCAGCGCACTGACATCGGCCGCCAGCACATGGCACTCGCGCATGTCGGCGATGTAGCGGCTCTTGCGCTCGTGAAAGCCGATCAGCACCTCGCCCTTCTTGGCCACGAAGCGCACCGACAGCCGCGCCCGGTCGCGGTAGCCCCACGCTGGCCCCTCGATCGCGCGAAGCACACGCTCGGGGCTAAGCTTGCCCAGGTGGGCCAGGTTGTCCTCAAGCGCACGCTGCTTGACCGCCACCTGCGCGCCGGCCTCGAGATGCTGCATCTTGCACCCCCCGCAAGCCCCGGCATGCAGGCCGAAGTGGGGACAGCGCGCTGGCACCCGCAGAGCGCTCTCACGCGACCAGGCGGTGGCGTGACCTTGCTCCCACTGGTTCTTGCGGCGGGCAATCTGCACCTGGACCCGCTCACCGGGCAAGGCGCCCTCGATGAACACGACCTTTCCATCGGCGCGGTGGCCCACGCCCTGCCCCTCGAGATCGAGCGACTCGACCGCGATCCACTCCTCTTGCGGCGCCATCAACGAGCAGGCAGCAGCCGGGTCGGATCGATGGGTTTGCCCTGGCGTCGGATCTCGAAGTGCAGCTGTACCCGCTCGGACTCGGTCGAGCCCATCTCGGCGATCTTCTGGCCGCGGCGCACGACTTGATCTTCGCGGACCAGCAGGGCTTGGTTGTGGGCGTAGGCCGTCAAGAAGGTGTTGTTGTGCTTGACGATGATCAGGTTGCCATAGCCCCGCAGGCCCGAGCCCGCATAGACGACGCGTCCGTCGGCGGCGGCCACCACCGGGTCGCCCACCTTGCCGGCGATCTGGACACCCTTGATGTTGCGCGCCTCGTCGAACGGCGACGCCACGGCACCGGCAGCCGGCCAGACCCAGCCGAGGTCCTCTTCAGGGTCGCGGGGCGTTGCCGGCGGCGCCGGTACCACAGGTCCCGAGGCCGGCGCCGACGCCGCCGGGTTGCCCGGCAGCGGTCGGGTCTCGATGGCGCCGGGCGCCGTGACCGGACGTGTGACGGCGGCGCCAGGATCGGCCCCCGGGGCGACCACACGAAGCACCTGGCCAACCTCGATCAGGTTGGCGTTTTCGAGCGAGTTCCAGCGGGCGATGTCACGCCAGGCTTGACCATTCTCGAGACCGATGCGGGTCAGCGTGTCACCAGGCTTGACCGTGTAGTAGCCGGGTTTGCCGGCGTTTTCGATGCCCGGCGGCGGCGGCTTGGTCGGTACGGTGGTGGCGGCTGGCGTGTCGGCCGGTTGCGCCGTGACCACGGGGCTGGATGCCACCACCGGGGCTGCCGGCCCGCCGAGCGGTCCGGGCGGCTTGATCGCCGGCGTGCGGGCCTCGACCGGAGCCGAAGTCGGGCTCGTGGCGCAACCGGTCAGCGCCACCATTGCGGCAGCAAGCAGGGCACTCCACCCCAGGCGGGCATGCCGCACGCGCGCCGCAGGCAGAACCAAGGGCGCGTGCGAAAGGAGATTCAGCATGGGTGCCGGCACCGCGGGAGGGGGCACTGCTTCAAGTACCCCGGGAAGCTTCAATGAGCTCCGGATTTTAAGGGGACGAAGTGAACGCCCTCGAAGCGCTGATGTTGCAGGCCGTGTTCGTGCCGATCCACCACCATCAGCACCTGACCACCCTGGCCGGGGTCGTGGACAGGCGCGACGAGCCGCCCGCCGAGCGCGAGCTGATCAAGCCATGCCTGCGGCACGGCGTCGCCTCCCGCTGCGGCGACGATGGAGTCGTACGGCGCTTGGGGCACGTGGCCCAGACGCCCATCCGCGTGCATCAGCCGAAGATCGGCGACACCGTCCAGCCGCGGCCCGCCCAGCAAGCTTGCGAGGTTCGACCTGGCCTTGTCGTGCAGCCCCGCCAGGCGCTCGATGCTGACAACATGTCGGGACAGGCAGGCGAGCAAGGCCGCCTGATAGCCACAGCCGGTGCCGATCTCGAGGACGCGGCCGAGGTTGCCACGGGTGGCCGCAGCCGGAGCCGCCATCGCCAAGGCCAGCATGCGCGCCACGACCGAGGGCTTGCTGATGGTCTGGCCCAGGCCGATCGGCAGGCTGGTGTCCTCGTAGGCCTGGATCGCCAGCGCCGGGTCGACAAACCGATGGCGCTCGACGCGCAGGAATGCACCCAGCACCCGCTCGTTGCCGATGCCGCTTTCACGCAGCCGCGCGACCATCCTCTCACGTACCGCGGCCGAATCCAGCCCCAGGCCACTGGGCGCAGCGCTGCGCGCCGATTCGCGCGCGGCATGGGCCAGCGGGCGCTGCGGCCGAAGGACCTCGCCCGGCCTTTGGGGCGTCGGGTCGACAGGGCTGGACCCGGGGCGCAACGCGTCCAGCGGCAACGGGAACCGGGCTGGACGACGGCTCATCGCGATGCCGGCGATATGCAGCCGGACAACATCACGTCGGCAGCCCGAGCCGGTCGGCCCAGCCGCGCCGGCGCAGGTGGTCGGTGAGATCGATCTGCAACGGCGTGATCGACACCTCGCCGGCCGCAGCGGCATGAAAGTCGGTCCCTTCGCCACATTCGCGTGCATCGCCTGCCGCGCCGATCCACCAGATCGCATCGCCGCGTGGGTTGATCTGCTTGACCACCGCCTCGCTGGCATGGCGGCGGCCGAGCTTGGTCACGCGTCGGGGCGCTGCCACAGCATCCGCACGCGGCGGGATGTTCACGTTCAGAAGCCAAGGGTCCTGCCCCGCCTGCGGCAACGGTGCGCTGGCCAGCACCTGGTCGATCACGGCGCGCGCGGTCGCCGCCGCGGGGTCGAGCTCGGGCCAGCCCTTTTCGGTCAGCGAGAACGCGATCGCCGGGACGCCAAACAGGAAGCCTTCCATTGCGGCGGCCACGGTGCCGGAATAGATGGTGTCGTCGCCCATGTTGGCGCCGTTGTTGATGCCCGAGAGCACCAGGTCCGGGCGGCGCCCGAGCACGCCGGTCAGCGCCACATGGACACAGTCCGACGGCGTACCCGTCACGACCTGGCAGGGGTGGCCCGCTGCGCCTTTGGCTTCGAAGATCGAAAGTGGACGGGTCAGCGTCAGCGCGTTGGAAGTGCCGCTGGCGTTCTGCTCGGGCGCAAAAACGTGCAGTGTGCCCAAGCCTTCGCAGGCCCGGACAAGTGCGGCAAGACCGGGGGCGAGGTAGCCATCGTCGTTGGCGATCAGGATGTGCATGCTTGCGGCGCGGGTGGCCTCAGGGAGAATCGGGACAAATTGGAACACAGCGCACCTGGCGCCTACCGGACCATGAAACACGATTGGCAGATCCCGAACCTGAGTTGCGGCCATTGCGTGGCCGCCGTCACCCGCACCGTGCATGCCCTGGACGCGCAGGCCAAGGTCGACATCGACCTGCCGGCCCGCCGCGTGCAGGTCGAATCCGATGTCGAGACGGCCCGCATCGTCGCCGCGTTGACCGCCGAGGGTTACGCGCCCAAACAGGCAAACTGAGTGGCACTTCGACCAGGTCGAACGGCGGCCCCGGGGCGGCCGGGCAGAATCCGCGTCTTTGCCCTCCCCAAGACCCGGCCATGGACCTGAAACTGCCGATCGCGCTGCACGATGAGTTCGATGACGAGATCATTCACAGCGACGCCCTGCTCGACATGGCCAGCGGCGCCATCACCGACGTGCGTTACCGCGACCACGACGTTCGCGCCCAGGGCTTCCCGGCCGAGCGCCAGGACTACGACTTCACCTGCGGCACGCTGGCGCGGGCTGGACGCGAACTGGAGTTCCGGGTCGAGGTCGATGTCGTCGGTCGCAGCTACAGCGTCACGCCCAGCGAACTGCTCGAGCTGAAAGGCCGCGCAGCCAAGCTCTTCAGCCAGCCGCCTGGGGGCGACTCGAAGCCGCGCCCGCGATGAGGCGGCAAAGCTGGCCCCAGAACGACAAGGGCCTGGCAAAAGCCAGGCCCTTGGTCTTCTTGCAGGGGTTGGTGCCGGTGAAGAGAGTCGAACTCCCGACCTTCGCATTACGAATGCGCTGCTCTACCAACTGAGCTACACCGGCAGCACAGCCCATGAGTCTAGCAGCCCGTCACGATCCATCCCCTCCATGACTGTCGCCTCCGACCCACGCCGGGAGCCCAGGCGAGCGCGCGACCTGTTCGTGCACGAGCGCTGGCGTCTGCTGTGGCGGATCGTGTTTCCGTTGCTGCTGGCGACGGGAGCCTGGCTCGCGTTTCGCGACCCGGGCCAGGGACCGGGCATCCCGCATCTGGACAAGGTGCTGCACCTGGGCGCGTTCGCGTCGCTGGCTGTTGTGGGGACGTTGGGCTGGCCGGCCACGCGAACCACCCGCTTCGGCGTGGCGCTGTTCCTTTTCGGCTACGGCCTCTGGATCGAGTGGGTGCAGTCTGGCCTGCCGCAGCGCCAGGCCGACGCCTTCGACCTCGCCGCGAACACGGTCGGAATCGCCCTGGGCCTCATCACCTGGCACTTGATCGCGGCTTGGGCGCGGAGAGCGCCGGCAGGCCGCCTCTGAGCAATTGCGCGACCATGGTTGCCAGGCGGTCGTGGTCGAGCGGCCCGTCCGGCCGCAGCCAGGTGAAGGTCCAGTTCATCATCCCGAGCAGCAGCATCGCCACGGCGGTGTGCGCAGGCCCGGCGGCCGGCTCGGCCAGGTCCGGCCGGATCTCCGCGATGCGATCGGCAAACGCCTTCACCAGCTCCCGCTGACCGTCAATGACGGCCGCGCGTTCAGCATCGGCAAGGAAGCGGGTGTCCTCGGTCAGCACACGGTGTTCGGCGCCCGATCCGGCATAGGCGCGCATGAAGCGCTCGACCAAGCGCACCAGCCGATCTTCGGCGCCACCTGACGCTGCCGCGCCATCGGGGTCGGCGATCAGGGCGGCCAGGCGGGCCACGTGGCCGGCCGCGATCTGGTGCAGAAGGTCGTGCTTGTCGCGCACGTAGTGGTAGAGCGTCGCCTTGGACACGCCGCTGGCGGCTGCGACCTCGTTCATGGTCGCTGCGGTGTAGCCGCGAGCAGCGAATACCTGCGCGGCGCAGCGCAGGATGCGGTCGCGCTGGGCGTCGTGGTCGGGTGAACGCGGGCGCGCCATGCGGGTCGGCGAGGGCGCGTCGTACTCAGCGTTCGTCGAAGGAGATCACGACCCGCCCGCGGGTCGGTACCGCCTGGCAGGCGAGCACGTCTCCGGCGGCAAGATCGGCCGCGTCGAGCGCGAAGTTGCGTCGCATTGCCACCGCGCCTTCGAGCACCCGCGCCCTGCAGGTGGCACAGACGCCCGAGCGGCACGAAAACGGCAGATCCAGCCCTGCCGCGATGGCCGCCGACAGCACGTTGTCGGCGCCACCGGCCACGGCATCGTCCCAGGCGATCTCGCGCCGGCGACCGTCGCGCACGACGATCAAATGCGTACCGGCCACCGCGGCCGGCGTTGCCGCCCCGGCCGGCCCAGCCGCATCGGGCGGGACGCCGAAACGCTCGACATGCACCGCCTCTTCCGGCAAGCCAAGCGCGAGCAGATCGGCCTGCACGGTGTCGTTGAAGCCGTGCGGCCCGCAGACAAACACCTGCTGCACAGGGCCCGCCAGACGCATCACGGTGCCCAGCATCTCCCGGTCGACACGGCCCTGCCCAAGCGGCGAGTCGACCGCCTCGCGCGACAGCAGGTGATGCAGCGTGAAGCGCCCGAGGTGACGGTTCTTCAAAGCCGCAAGGTCCTCGGCAAACATGGCGCTCGAGAGCTGGCGATTGGCGTAAAACAGCGTGACCTGGCCGCCACGAGCCAACTGCACTTCGGCAATCGACTTGATCGGCGTGATCCCGCTGCCCGCGGCGACCAGAAGAACATGCCGCGGTTCGCGCGCCAACGCGGCGCCGAAGCGGCCGTCCGGAGGCAAGGCATCGATGCAATCGCCGGGACGCAGACCGTCGTGCAGTGCGTTGGAGAACACACCCCGCGGGACACGCCGTACGGCAACCGACAGGCCCTGCCCCGGCGCCACGCACAACGAGTACGACCGCCGAAGCTCGCCCTGGCGCAGCGTCAGGTGCTGGCCGGGCTGGTGCTCGAACGCGGCCGCGGCTTCACCACCCGGCGGCTCGAAGCGGATCTCGATCGCGTCGTCTGCCACAGGCCTGATGGACTGCACCCGCAGCAGATGGAAGTGGTGTCCGATAGAGGTCATCGCACCGGCCTTACAGCGGCTTGAAATGCTCGAAGGGCTCGCCGCAGTCCAGGCAGCGGTGCAGGGCCTTGCAGGCCGTGCTGCCGAAGGCCGCCAGACGCTCGGTGCGGCGGCTCGCGCAATGCGGGCAGGCCAAGGGTCGCGGATGGAAGTGCAGCACCGACTGGGCGCCTTCTTGCTCGCCGGCCGGGCCCGGCGTCACGATGCGGTAGTCCGCCAGCCGGGCGCGTCCCTGCTTGCTGATCCAGTCGGTGCTCCAGGCCGGTGCGAGGCGGGTCTCGATCCGGAAGGGCGACAGACCCGCCGTGGTCAGCGCCGCTTCGACATCGGCGCGGATGACCGCGGTGGCCGGGCAACCGCTGTAGGTCGGCGTGAGTGCCACGACGAGGCCGCCGTCCGCGGCGAGCGACACCTCGCGCACGATCCCGAGGTCGACGATGGAGATCGCCGGCAACTCGGGGTCGGGCACGCTCGCAAGCGCCGACCAGGCAGCCTGTTCGCGGGTCGAGCCATCGGTGTAGGGCACCGGCGCGGTTACCCGAGCCATCACCAGCGCGCCCCGGGGTGACGCCGGGGCAGCATCTGCATCTCGGCCAGGATGAAGCCCAGATGCTCGCTGTGCACGCCCTGGCTGCCGGTACTGATGAACGGGGTTCCAGGAGGTCGCACCAAGCCGGCTTCGGCGAACACATCGTCGACGTCGCGGTCCCAGCCGACTCCCAGGCCTGCACGCGCCGGTCCGTGGCGGCTGGCCTGGGCCCAGTCGTCAACCGCGTCATGGCTGAAGAGCTCGGCCACGTACGGCCAGGCGCGGTCCAGGGCCGCATGCATGCGGCGCGTCGACTCCGGCGTGCCGTCGCCCAGCCGCACGACCCAGCCGGCGTTGTGCTGCTGGTGGTAGCGCACTTCCTTCAGCGACTTGGCGGCGATCGCTGCAAGCCCGGCGTCTGCCGACGCCTGCAAGGCGGCGTAGCCTTGCTTGAACCAGCTCGCGAGAATGAAGTTGCGAAGCACCATGTCGGCAAAGTCGGCACCCGGGCTGTGGGCGCTGGACCGTCGCGACGGCTGCTCCGCGAGCGTGAAGTTGAAGAACTGTGCCTCGTCGCGCAGGAAGGCCAACGCGTCGGCGTCGAAGTCCTGGCCGTCGATCACCGCCGCGTGGGCCAGCAAGGACCGGGCCTGGCCGAGCAGGTCCAGCCCCATGTTGCTGAAGGCGATGTCCTCCTCGAGCACCGGCCCGTGTCCGCACCACTCGGTCAGGCGCTGGGCGTGGATCAGCGCCGTGTCGCCATAGCGCAGCACATGACGCAGCGCCGGCGTGTCGCGCAGCCGAATGGAGGTCAGGGTCGTCATCGGCGTCGGCCCTTCACATATGGTCCACCGCCGCCGGCAACGGGTAGAAGCTGGGGTGGCGGTAGACCTTGTCCTGCATCGGGTCGAAGTACATGTCGGCCTCGGCCGGGTCACTGGCCGTGACCATCGCGCTCGGCACGACCCAGACGCTGGCCCCTTCCTGGCGGCGGGTGTAGACCTCACGGGCGAGTTGCAACGCCATTGCGGCGTCGCTGGCATGCAGGCTGCCGCAGTGCTTGTGCTCGAGCCCGGCCTTGGGCCGCACGAAGACCTCCCACAGCGGCCATTCGTTTCCTGCGGCGCTCATGCGGCCTCCAGGGTCTTCGCCGCGCGTGCCGCCTGCTTCTGCGCGTGGGCCAAGGCCGCCTCGCGCACCCAGGCGCCGTCGTCCCAGGCCTTGACGCGGGCGGCCAGTCGCTCGCGGTTGCACGGGCCGTGGCCGCCGACCACGCGCCAGAACTCGGACCAGTCGATGGCGCCGAAGTCCCAATGGCCACGGGCGTCGTTCCACTTCAGGTCGGGGTCGGGCAGCGTGACGCCCAGGACTTCGGCCTGCTGGACGCAGGCGTCGACGAACTTCTGCCTCAGCTCGTCGTTGGACACCCGCTTGATGCCCCAGCGGGCGCTCTGCGCACCGTGCACGCTCTGGCCATCCGGCGGGCCGAACATCATCAGGCAGGGCCACCACCAGCGGTCGACCGCGTCCTGCACCATGGCGCGCTGCTCTCCGGTGCCGTCCTTCATCATCGTCAGCAGGCTGCTGAAGCCCTGCCGCTGATGAAAGCTCTCTTCGCGGCAGACCCGAACCATCGCACGCGCATACGGCGCGTAGCTGCAGCGGGTCAACGGCACCTGGTTCATGATCGCCGCACCGTCGACCAGCCAACCGATGGTGCCGATGTCGGCCCAGGTCAGCGTCGGGTAGTTGAAGATGCTCGAGTACTTGGCCTGACCGCTGTGCAGCGCCGCGAGCATCTCGTCGCGGCTGGTGCCCAGGGTCTCGGCGGCGGCGTAGAGGTAAAGGCCGTGGCCGGCCTCGTCCTGGATCTTGGCCAGCAGGATGGTCTTGCGCTCCAGCGTCGGCGCCCGCGTCACCCAGTTGCCCTCGGGCAGCATGCCGACGATCTCGGAGTGCGCGTGCTGCGAGATCTGCCGGACCAGGGTCCTGCGGTAGTGATCGGGCATCCAGTCCTTGGGTTCGACCCAGCCGCCAGCGGCGACATGGGCCTCGAAGCGCGCTTCGCGTTCGGCGTCCCCGGTCGCTTGCAGCGCAAGCCGTTCGTCCTGCGGTGCGAGATCCATCGCTTGGGTGTACATCGGATGTCAGCTTATCGTTGGCGTTGGTCGACCACGCGCCGGGCCTTGCCGACGAGCGTGCGTTCGATGCTCTCGGGCAGCCCGACGTCGACCGTGGCGGTGACCCCGGTCATGGCCTTGATCCGGCCTTGAAGCGCCTGTCCGACAGCGTCGCGATCCACGTCGCGATGTGCGGGCAGCAGCTCGACCCGTACGGCCAGTTCGTCGAGCCGGTCGGGCCGAGTCACGACCAGCTGGTACTGGCCAGCCAGGCGTCCGTCGGCGAACACGAGTTCCTCGATCTGCGTCGGGAACAGGTTGACGCCGCGGATGATCAGCATGTCGTCGCTGCGGCCGACGATCTTGCCCATGCGCCGCATGCTTCGCGCGGTGGGCGGCAGCAGGCGGGTCAGGTCCCGCGTGCGGTAGCGGATGACCGGCAGCGCCTCCTTGGTCAGCGTCGTGAAGACCAGTTCGCCCTCTTCCCCATCGGGCAGCACGACACCGGTGTCGGGGTCGACGATCTCGGGATAGAAGTGGTCCTCCCAGATCACCGGTCCGTCCTTGCTCTCGATGCACTCATTTGCCACACCCGGTCCCATCACCTCCGACAGGCCGTAGATGTCCACCGCGTCGATGTCGGCGCCCTGCTCGATCTCGCGGCGCATCGCTTCGGTCCAGGGCTCGGCGCCAAAGATGCCGACCGACAGGCTCATCGCCCGCGGATCCTTGCCCTGGCGGCGGAACTCCTCGATCAGCACCTGCATGTAGCTCGGCGTGACCATGATGATGTCCGGCCGGAAGTCCTCGATCAGCTGGACCTGCTTCTCGGTCTGGCCGCCGCTCATCGGCACCACGGTGCAGCCCAGTCGCTCGGCTCCGTAGTGCGCGCCCAGCCCACCGGTGAACAGGCCATAGCCGTAGGCCACATGCACCAGGTCGCCCGGGCGGCCGCCGCTGGCCCGGATGCTGCGGGCCATCAGGTGCGCCCAGGTGTCGATGTCGCCCTGCGTGTAGCCCACGACCGTCGGCTTTCCGGTGGTGCCGGACGACGCGTGGATTCGCACCAGCTCCTGACGCGGCCGCGCGAACATGCCAAACGGGTAGTTCGCGCGCAGGTCGGCCTTGCCCGTGAACGGGAATTTCGCGAGGTCGGCCAGGCTGCGGCAGTCGGCCGGATGAACCCCGGCGGCGTCGAACGCGGCGCGGTAGTGCGGCACGCGCTCGTAGGCCAGGACCAGCGTGGCTTGCAGGCGCTGGAGCTGCAGCGCCGCGATCTCGTCGCGGCTGGCGGTCTCGATGGGCTCCAGGTCACCTGGAGCCGGGTGCTTGACGGGCATGCGCTTCAACTCCCGGTGGGCAGGCGGCCGGTCGGCAGGCCTGGCACCAGCGGCCGGCCCTTCATCGTGTAGGAACGCCCGCGGAACACCGCCACCAGCTCCCCACGCTGGTTGCGGACGGTCACGTCGTAGACGCCGGTCCGGCCACTGCGACTGGCCTCGCTGGCGACGGCGGTGAGCCGGTCGCCACCCTTTGCGGCGGCGACCAGGTTGCAATCGAAGCCGCTGGCCACCGTCACCTCGTTGTAGCCGTTGCAGGCAAACGCAAACGCGCTGTCGGCCAGTGTCGTGATCAGCCCGCCGTGGCAGATGTCGTGGCCGTTGAGCATGTCGTCGCGCACGGTCATGTCCAGCGTGGCGGTACCGGGTCCGACGGACACGACGCGCATGCCCAGCGCGCGGCTGGCCCGGTCGCCTTGCCACATCGCGTCGCGGCAGGCCTCGGCCAGCGACTGGGCGTCGATCAGGTCGGGCATGACGTCAGCGGTCCTTGAACTGCGGTGCGCGCTTGGCCAGGAAGGCGGCCACGCCTTCTGCAAAGTCGTGCGCACGGCCGAGTTCGCGCTGGGTGTCGGCCTCCAGCGTCACCGCTTCGGCCAGCGTCGACCGGCTGCCGGCGTCGATGACGCGCCGCGTCGCCGCCAGCGCCCGACTGGGCATCGCCGCCAGCCGCGTGGCCAGCGTCAGCACGCTGTCCATCAGCGCCGCGTCGTCGACACACTTCCAGATCAGCCCGATGCGTTCGGCCTCTTCGGCCGGCAGCTTGTCGCCCGTCATCGCCAGACCGATGGCGCGCGCTCGGCCGACCAGCCTCGGGAGCAGCCAGGAACCGCCCGCGTCCGGCACCAGGCCGATCTTGCTGAAGGCCTGGATGAAGCTGGACGACCGCGCCGCAAACACGAAGTCGCAGCCGAGCGCGATGTTGGCCCCCGCCCCGGCGGCCACGCCGTTGACTGCCGCGATCGTCGGCACCGGCATGGCGTACAGCGCTTCGGCCAGGGGTCGGTAGCGCTGCTCGATCACGGCGCCGACGTCCGGGATTCCCTGGCCGACCATGGCCGGATCCGAAAGGTCCTGCCCGGCACAGAAGCCACGCCCCGCCCCGGTGAGCACGAGCGCACGCACGGAGGTATCGGCGGCTGCCGCCTGCAGGGCGGGCAGCAGCAGGCCGTGCATTTCAGCCGTGAACGCGTTCAGCGCCGCCGGCCGGTTGAGCGTGATCACGCGCACCGGGCCGTGGTCGGCCACCAGGATCGAAGCTTCGGACACCGGGCACCCCTTGTTCCGGTCGACGAATTAGCCGACCGCTCGGTCGATTAATGGTAGCGGCTGCGTTCCGGGGTGTCGGTGAGGACAAACACCAGTGCAAGCCGCAGCAGCGGATTCGCCACCGCCAGCCGTCGCACCTTGCAGCTCGGTTGCCAAGGACATGGACCGCAAGCAGCCAGAACTGCGCTCGAAACCCGGGCCGAAAGACAAAGGGCCCGAACTCTCGTTCGGGCCCTTGGGCTTGGCAATCGATGATCAGGCGCCGGGCACGGGTTCCGGCACTCCACCCCATCTGTGGTCGGTTGTTTTCGCCTGATGTGCTGCGCATTCTGCCGGCCTTGCGTGACAGCGCAATGGCAGAAAAGCGGCGCGTTTCGGGCCCAGTTGGCACACGGGCCTTGCCTCAGACCTTGTCTCAAGCCTTGCGGTAGCGCTGCTCCAGCCACGAAAACAGCGTGCGAAGGGTCTGGGCCTCGCCGCCCACGGGTCGGCCGGGGCGGGCGCTGCTGTTCCAGGCGAACAGGTCCAGGTGCAGCCACGGCACGGTCTCGGGCACGAAGTCGGCCAGGAAGAGCGCAGCCGTGATCGCGCCGCCCATCGGCCCGCTGCCGGTGTTGACGATGTCGGCGATGTCACTTTCGATCATGCCGTGGTACGGCGCCCACAGCGGCATGTGCCACATGGGGTCGCCCTCATCCAGGCCCCGGTCCACCAGATCCCGCGCCATCGCTGTGTCGCGAGTGAAGAGCGCCGGCAGCTGCGGGCCGAGCGCGACGCGCGCGGCCCCGGTCAGCGTCGCCAGGTCGACGACGAGGTCGGGCTTGCTCTCGCAGGCATAGGCCAGCGCGTCGCACAGGATCACGCGGCCCTCGGCATCGGTGTTGCCGATCTCGATGTGCAGGCCCTTGCGCGTCTTGAAGACGTCGCCCGGGCGGAAGGCATTGCCGGCGATCGCGTTTTCGACCGCCGGGATCAGCAGTTGCAAGCGCACCGGCAGTTGCGCCGCCATCACCAGCTGTGCCAACGCCAGCGCGTGGGCAGCGCCGCCCATGTCCTTCTTCATCTGTCGCATGCCGTCGGCGGGCTTGATGTCCAGGCCGCCGGAGTCGAAACACACGCCCTTGCCGACGAGAGCCAGGATGGGGTCACTCGGCGAGCCCCAGTTCAGCTCGATCAGGCGCGGCGCGCGGGTCGCGGCGCGACCCACCGCATGCACCGCCGGGAATCCCTTGGCCAGCAACGCGTCGCCCACGATGCTGCTGACCTTGGCGCCATGGGCAGCGCCGGCGAGCTTCACGGCCTCGGCGAGTTCAGCCGGGCCCATGTGCTCGGCCGGTGTGTTCACCAGGTCGCGTACCGCGGTTGCTGCCCCAGCCAGCGCGACACCCCGGCGGGACTGGGCGTTGTCGGCGAGTTGCAGGCTTGCCGGAGCGCGTGTGGCCGCCTTGTAGGCATCAAAGACATAGCCGCCCATCGACCAGGCGTGCGCGGCTGCCAAGTCGTCGAGCTGCAGACCCGCGTCGCCGAGCTTGTAAGTGCCTGGCGGAAGCGTCTTGGGCAAGCTCGCCAGCGCCCAGGGGTCGTTGACGGACCGCACGCCGGCCCAGACCGCCACCAGTCCGCCGTCCTTGCCGGCCATCAACGCGTGCTGGTCGGCCGCACCGACAAAGCCCACGGCGTCCAGCCAGCGGCGCTGGGCATCGTCGAGCTTTGCCGCGGCTGCCGCAAAGCCATCGCGCGTGACGCAGTGGATCGGGATGGCGCGGCTGGCACGCCGGCCCTTGGTGAGTTCAACGGTCATGGTCTCGAGGAGTCTGATGGGATTGCAAATGGGCCGGCCAATTGTCGTCCTGGCCTTGCCCCGATGCCGATTGGCGCGCCGGGCTGACCGTTCGCGCACTCCAGCGGCCGTTGGTCGCAGCCCACTGGAAGCCGGCGCGACGGTGCGGCAGCATTCGTTTCCAGGGCAGCAAACACCACCCGTTTCCCACGCTGGACCCAGGAGGCCACACCACCATGAACCCGTTCAAGTTCGTCACCCGCCCGGTCAAGCATGTCGCCGAAGCCATCGTTGCGCCGTTCCGCGCGGTCTTCGTCATCGGCATCTGCTGGGCCATCAACGCCATGACAAACCCCGGCGTCTGGTGGGTCAAGTGGGTCGTGCTGGGCATGGCCATCCATGTGCTCGTGGCCTGGGCCCGAGCGGCGAAGAGCCTTCTGGTGATCGGCCTCGTGGCCTTCGTCGGCTGGCAGATCTGGAAGCGCTACGGCGACTCGGCCCGGGCGCAATTCGACGCCTGGGTGCGTCAGACGCAACCCAAGGCCGCCGAGGTGGTCGATTTCTGGCGCTCGCCGGCCGCTGCCGGCCAGGCCCAGGCGCACTGAGTCGCGATCAGCTGTTCGCGGCGGCCGCTGCCACGGCGGGGGCCGGGGCCGCGGCGGACCTCTCGACGTGCCAGTCCACCAAGCGGCGCATGTTGCCCAGCGACACCCAGTGGTGGTGGATCAGGGCCAGCACGCCGGTGCGATGCAACTCGCCGACGACGTTGTCGGGCAGGTCCTGCATCTTCTTCTCGTCGACGGTCAGGAAGCCGTCGACCGTGTGGGCCTTGCCATCGGGAAGGGTGGCATCGAAGCGCATGTCGACGAGCACGCCCAGCTCCTGGAGCTTCTTGCCGAACAGCCGCGTGCGCTGGATCTCGCCCTCGATGGCTTCCATGTTCTTGCGCACCTCCTCGAGCAGTGGCATGGGCTTGCCTTCGGCGTCGAAAAGCGCCTGACCCTCGCTGCCGACGCCCTTGAACGCCATGTCCAGGCAGATCGCGAACCGCTCGGCGTCGAGCCGGCCGATGCAGAACGGGTACAGGCGCAGCACCGCCGGCATGTACTGGGCACGCCAGCGCTCGCCGGCGACGTACAGGTTCTGGTCCTGCACAAGACCGAACACGGCGATCGGCGCGATCTCGTCGTTGCCTTGCTCGTCCTTGCCGGCCTTGACAAAGACGATGGGGAACTCGCGGCAGGTGTCACCGAACTCCACGGCAGCAGTGAACACGGCGTTGAGCTTGCCGGCGAGCGACCAGTCGGTGATGGGAACGGCGATCTTCACGCCGCGATGCTGGTTGCTGTCCAGGGGCACCGGCTGGCGGTGCAGATTCGGGTTGATCAAGCGGAGTCTCCAGGAGGAAGTTCGGGGGTGCGGCTCACCAGCACCTTGTCCACACGTTTGCCGTCGAGGTCCACGACCTCGAAGCGCCAGCCGTCCCATTGCACCGCATCCGTGGTGCGCGGCAGACGGCCGAGCAGGAGCATGATCATGCCAGCCAGCGTGTTGTATCGGCCGCGATCCTCCTCAGGGAGTTCCTTGATCTCGAGCCGGTCCTTCAGCTCGGGCACCGGAATCAGGCCGTCCAGCAGCCACGATCCGTCCTCACGCTGCACCGCCCAGGCGTCTTCGGCCAACGTGGGCGTGAACTCGCCGGTGATGGCTTCGAGCAGGTCGCGCTCGGTGATCACGCCCTGAACGGCACCGTACTCGTCGACCACGAACACCAGATCGGCACCCGCCCGGCGCACGTGGTCCAGCAGTTCCATGCCGGTCAGCGTCTCGGGCACGAAAACCGGCGGAATCAAGTGGTTGGCCGGGTCGGGCTTCTCGCCACGAGACAGCGGCAGCAGCAGGCTTGCGCTGTCCAGCACGCCCAGCACGTCGTCGAGCGAGCCGCGGCAGACCGGGTAGCGGGTGTGACCGTGCTCGGCCATCGTGGCCAGCAACTCGGGCAAGGGCGCGGCGACGTCCAGCCAGGCGATCTCGGCGCGCGGGATCATCATCGATCCGATCTGGCGGTCGTCCAGGCGAAACACATTGCGCACCATCTGGTGCTCCTGCGCCTCGATGACACCGGCGTCGACGCCCTCCTCCAGGCTGGCCGCGATCTCTTCCTCGGTCACCGCCCGGCTGCCCTTGCCATGCTGGCCCAGCAGCCGCAGCACGCCGTCGGTGGCCAGCGAAAGAAAGGCCACCAGCGGCCGCGTCGCCAAGGACAGCGCGTTCATCGGCGGCGCCAACAGCCGAGCCACCGTCTCGGGGTACATCTGGCCGATCCGCTTGGGGACCAGCTCGCCGAAGATGATGGTGACGATCGTGATGATGAAGACGACCAGGGCGGTCGCCGTCAGCGACGCGGCACGCTCATGCAGACCAAAGCTGACGATGATCCACTGCGCCAGCGGGGTCGCGAACACGGCCTCGCCGACGATGCCGTTGAGCACACCGATCGAGGTGATGCCGATCTGCACCGTCGACAGGAAGCGTGTCGGGTGCTCGTGCAGCTCGAGGGCGGTGGCGGCGCCGCCTTCACCGCCTTCGACAAGGACCTGCAGGCGCGACTTGCGGCTGGCGGTGAGCGCCATCTCCGACATCGCGAAAAGGCCATTGAGCAGGATCAGGAATACGAGGAGGGATGCTTCCATGCACGCCGCCCGGGGTCGCGTCTGCACGCGGCGGGCGGATGGCGGCTTTGTGGGGGGCGGAGCGTAGCAGAATCGACCGGATGATTCACCTGATTGGCGACGTCCAGGGTTGTGATGACGCGCTCGCACGGCTGCTGGTGCAGATCGACTTTTCGCCGTCGCGCGACCGGCTGGTCGTGCTCGGCGATCTGGTCAACCGCGGCCCCGGCTCGCTGGCGGTGCTGCAGCGGCTGCGGGGCCTGGGCGCCAGCGCGACCTGCCTGCTCGGCAACCACGACCTGCACCTGCTGGCAGTGGCCCATGGCGCGCGCAAGCTCGGTCGCCGCGACACTTTCGGCGACGTGCTGGCCAGTCCGGAGCGTGCGGCCTGGATCGAATGGCTGCGAAACCGGCCATTGCTGCACGAGGAATCCGGTTGGCTGTGTGTGCACGCCGGGCTGGTGCCGCAGTGGACCCGGGACGATGCCCGCACCCTGGCCGGTGAGGTCCAGGCGCTCCTGCGCAACGGCGACCTTGCGGAACTGCTGCCGCTGATGTACGGCAACACGCCGTCACGCTGGCGACCGGACCTGGCAGGCGCCGACCGCTGGCGGTTTGCGATCAACGCCTTCACCCGCCTGCGCTTCTGCACCGCCGACGGCAAGCTGGACTTCGAAACCAAGGAAGGCGCCAATGCGGCGCCAGCCGGCCATCACCCCTGGTTCGAGGTGCCGGGCCGCGCCCATGCCGGTACGCCGATCGCCTTTGGCCACTGGAGCACGCTGGGCCTTGTGAACCGACCCGACCTGCTGGCGCTGGACACCGGCTGCGTCTGGGGCGGTGCGCTCACCGCGGTGCGCGTCGACGGCGGCCGGCGCGAGGTGATGCAGGTGCGCTGCGACGCGGCCCGTGCAGGGTCATTCGGCGGTGACGGCAGCTGAACCCGGACGCTGGACCGATCCGGCGGCCACTACACTCTGTCGAGCGGACCGGAGAGATGGCAGAGCGGTCGATTGCACTGGTCTTGAAAACCAGCGACGGGCAACCGTCCGTGGGTTCGAATCCCACTCTCTCCGCCAAGCCATGCCGGCCTGACCCACCTTGGCGGGGGTCCTGCCGGGGCCTTCACACCCCGGCCTCGGCCAGCGCGGCCACCAGGATGTCGAGTTCGGCCTGCGTGTTGTAGACCTGCACCGAAACCCGCACAAACACCGGCACGCCGTGCTGCGTCAGCGGCACTTGAACGCGGTCGCGGGTTTCGACCGCCATGGCGTGGCATCGCGCTCGCGCCGCAGCACCGATCAACCTGCCCCGGCGCACGGGCGCCGTCGATCAGGGTCACGACACGGCGATTGCTCGCCGTCGCCACCCCATGGCGGCGAAGATGCGGTCGGCAAAGCGGGCAGTGCTGTGTAGAGCGGAGCCCGTTTCGCACCAGCGCTGGTGGCGGCCCCGATGGCATTGCCGCGGCACTTGTCGCACGCTCGCGACCCATGAGCAAGAACCCACCGAGTGCAGACGCCGACGATCCTGTGGTCCTGCGCCGCCGCCAGGTGCTGGCGATGCTGGGCCTGACGGCGGCAGCGACGGCCAAGGCGGCAAGGGCCTCACCTTCAACGGTTGCCGGGCGGATGCCGATCTTCGACGCCCATGTCCACTACAGCCACGACGCGGTCGAACTGGTGCCACCCGCGCAGGCGACGCAACTGCTGCGCGACGCCGGTCTCAAGGGCGCGCTGGTCTCGTCGTCCGACGACCGCGGCACGCAGTTGCTGCTGGCCGAGGCGCCGGACCTGATCGTGCCCGAGCTGCGCCCCTACCGCAGCCGCGCCGACACCTCGGGCTGGGTGCAAACGCCCGAAGTGGTGAGCTACATGGAGGAGCGGCTGCGTCGCCACCGCTATGTCGGTGTCGGTGAGTTCCACCTCTATGGCGAGCAGGCCGAGCTTGCGGTGCCGCGTCGCATGGTGGCACTGGCGCGCGAGCACGGTCTGGTGCTGCATGCACACTCGGACATCGACGCGGTCGAGCGGCTTTTCCGCCAGTGGCCCGATGCCCGCGTCCTGTGGGCGCATTCGGGCTTCGAACGCCCGCAGGCGGTGGCCGAGGTCCTGCAACGCCACCCTCGGCTGTGGTGCGACCTGGCCTACCGCAGCGACCATGCCGCCGCCGGACAGGTCGACCCGGATTGGCGCGCCGCGTTCGAGGCCTGGCCCGATCGCTTCATGCTCGGCAGCGACACCTTCACGCCCGAACGCTGGCACTTCATCGGCCCGCATGCCACGGGCGCACGCGAGTGGCTGGCGACGCTGCCGCCGACGCTGGCCGACAACATCGGCTGGCGCAACGCCCAGACGCTGCTGCGGCCACCCGCATCTGCTGCGGCTTGCGGCGGCGACCTGCCCCTGCGGGCCACCGCCGCCGGCAAACCGGACATCGAAGTCGCATTTGGCGTCGCCGGCAGCGCCCATGCGGAGCGGCTGCCGATGAACCGCCACTTTGCGCTTGAGCTGCAGGTCTGCCCGGCCCCCGCTGGAGGAGCACCGCTGGCCATGAAGGTCGACGCCGACATGCCGGCCCACCGCCACGGCATGAACTACCGCAGCACCGTGAAGCCGCTGGCCACGCCCGGTCGCTACCGCGCCGAAGGGCTGCTGCTGCACATGCCCGGCCGCTGGCGCGTGATCGTCGATCTTGCGCTGCCCGGTGGACCGCTGCGCCTGACGCGGGAGCTGGACGTCTCGTGATCTGGCGCCGTGCGCTGGTGGCCGTCGCGCTGCTCGCATCCGCGGCGCTGGCGCCGGCGGCCGGGGTACTGGACTTCTCGGCTGCCGAGCGGGCCCTGATCGCCAGCCACGGCCCCTGGCCGCTGCCGCCGGCACACGACGCCGGCAACCCGGTGGCGGGCCAGCCGGCAGCCATTGCGGTCGGCAAACGGCTGTTCTTCGAGCGCCGGCTGTCGGCCGATGGCTCGATGTCCTGCGCAAGCTGCCACGTGCCGGCACTGGCCTTTGCCGATGGCCGCAAGCGCTCGAAGGGTAGGGAGATCCTCGACCGCAACGCACCTTCGCTTCTGAACGCCGGCCATCAGCGTTGGCTGGGCTGGGACGGCGCGGCAGACAGTCTGTGGAGCCAGGCGATCCGGGTGATGCTCGACCGACGCGAGTTCGCCAACAGTGCCGGCGGCCTGCATGCACTCGTCCAGGGCGATGCCGCCCTGGCCTGCGACCTGCGTCAGGCCTTTGGAGACACGAGCCAGGGCACCAAAAGCCCCGAAGACCCAGAAAGCCCCGACCGCACCCTGGTGCAACTGGCTCAGGCCATCGGTGCCTACGTCGCCTCGCTCCAATCGCCGCGGACGCCCTTCGACGCCTTCCGCGACGCGCTCGACGCCGGCGACGCCGCCGCCGCGGCGCGCTATCCGCTTGCGGCGCAGCGCGGACTGCGGATCTTCATCGGCAAAGGCCGCTGCCAGCTCTGCCACAGCGGGGCGATGTTCACCAATGGCGAATTTGCCGACATCGGCGTCCCTTTCTTCGTCCGGCCTGGGGTTGTCGACCCCGGCCGCCACGGCGGAATCGCGGCCCTGAAGGGCAGCCGATACAACCTGCTCGGCCCCTGGGCCACGCTGCTCGATCCAGCCGAGGCCACCAAGACCCGCCACGTCGCGGCCGAGCCGCGCCACTTCGGCGAGTTCAAGGTCCCGGGCCTGCGCCACGTCGCCGCGACCGCGCCGTACATGCACGACGGCAGCCTGGCGACGCTGGAGGACGTGGTGCGCCACTACGACCGCATCGACCTCGAACGCCTGCACGCCGACGGCGAGCGCATCCTCGTGCCGCTGCAGCTGACACCGGCCGAGCGGGCCGACCTGCTGGCCTTCCTGCGCAGCCTGGGCGGCCCCGTAGCGGCGCCGCCACCGCTCAGCGCAGGTCGGCCAGACCCGTGCCGTCGGGCGAACGCAGCAGCGGGCATTTCAAGGCCAAGTCGGCCAGAATCGCCGCTCCTCTCCCGACGGCCTGCACCATGAGCGAAAACCGCACCCCCGCCCGCACCGACTCCGCCGCCGGCGACGAACGGGCCCAGGCCTTGCGTCAACTCGGCTCGCGGGCGCATCAGTTGCGCGCCACGACCCGCGCGGCCGACCACTACATCAACCAGGGCGCCGGCGACGCCGGCAACACGGCCTCGTGGCTGATGTCGTGTTCGCTGGATCTCGCGGCCGAGTTGACGGCCGACATCGACGGCCTGGCCCGCAGTCTGAAGGACCAGCCCGACGCCGCACTCGGGGCCATCGTGCCCAAGCTGCGCGTCGTGTCGCACCAGTTGCAGGCCGCAGCCAAGGCGGCAGACCACTTCCTCGACCAGGACGGCGGCGACTTCCAGGACACCGGCTCATGGCTGATCGCGACCGCCAGCGGCCTGGCCGGCAAGCTCGCCGCCGAGCTCGACAACGCCGTCACCTCGGCGCGTCGCCTGCCGGACAAGAGCAAGCTCGACAAATCCACCATCGAACC
>JAJTGU010000006.1 GCA_021297985.1 Rubrivivax sp. | reverse complement strand
CCGTGACGCCCGGCATGCCGACCGCGCCCAGGTAGGCCGACAGTGGTACCCGTGTCGCGTCGACCTTGCGCAACGTGCCCGGCTGCGTCGCGTCGAACACGGTGTGCTCCTGCCAGCCGCCCATGCCGACAACGGCATCGCCCTCGGCAAAGCCCGCATGGCGGCTTGCGACCACCACCCCGGCCGTGCCTCCGATCATCGGCGCGCCCAGGGCCTGCGGCGCGGCATAGCTCTTGGCGTCTTCCATGCGCATCCGCATGTAGGGGTCCAGGCTCAGCCAGTGGTTGCGCACCAGCACCTGGCCGTCGGCCAGCTCCGGCACCGGCACGGCCTGCAGTTCGAAGTTGGCGGCGCCGGCCTGGCCTTGCGGACGTGAGGCCAGCACGATTCGGTGGTTCTGGAGGTCCATGGTCGTCTCTTGTTCTCTCAATCGGTCTGCTTCGGCCGCAAGCCGCGAACGAACTTGAAGGTGCCCGTGGCATGGGCGCACAAGCGCCCTTCGCCGTCGAGTACACGGGCCTCGCAGAAAGCAAGCGTCGCACTGCGGTGCAGCACCTGGCCCAGGGCGCGCAGCGTGCCGCCGGCCGGGCGCACGAAACTGGTCTTCATCTCCACCGTCGCGACACCCGGGGCGTCAGGGCGGACTTCGGCGGTCTCGCCATTGGCCGCGCGAGCGGCATGGGCCATCGCGACGTCGAGCATGGTCATCAGGACGCCGCCGTGGCCCACCTGCCAGCTGTTCAGATGCCAAGGCTCCAGCGCAAGGCGCAACTCGGCCCCGTCGTGGCCGAAGGCGTGCAGCGTCAGCCCGAGCGCATGGACAAACGGGATCTCGCGCGGGAAGGCGACGGCGGAGTCCTCAGCCACCGGCATGCACCGCCGAGACGCCGCCGTCGATGGCCAGGATCTGCCCGGTGATGTGCTTGCCGGCGGCACTGGACAGCAGCAGCACGGCACCCTTGAGGTCGTCGTCGTCGCCCAGACGCTTCAGCGGTGCGGCCTGGGCCAGCTTGTCGGCGCCGAAGTGCTTGAGCACCCCGGCCGTCATCTTGCTGGGGAAGAACCCCGGCGCCAGCGCATTGACGTTGATCCCCAATGGCCCCCACTCGCCCGCCAGCGTCCGCGTGAAGTTCACCACCGCGCCCTTGCTGGTGCCGTAGGCGATGAACTTCACTTCCATCGACCCTCCAAGCCCGGCGATCGACGCGACGTTGACGATGCGGCCCTTCTTCGCCGGGATCATGCTGGCCTTGGCCACGCCCTGGGCAAACAGGAACAGGCTGCGGATGTTCAGGTTCATCACCTTGTCCCAGGCCTCGAGCGGGTAGTCCTCGGCCGGAGCGCCCCAGGTCGCGCCGGCGTTGTTGATCAGGATGTCGATGCGGCCCATGCGGTGCATGCTCTCCTGCACGACCTTGTCGATCTGCGCCGGGTCGGCCGCATCGGCCGCGATCCAGCGCGCGTCGATGCCGCGGGCCGAAAGGTGCGCTGCCGCCTCTTCAAGGTCAGCCGCCTTGCGCGAGGTCAGCATGATCCTGGCTCCGGCCTCGCCCAGCGCTTCCGCCATCTGCAAGCCCAGCCCTCGCGAGCCGCCGGTGACGAGTGCGGTCTGGCCGCTCAGATCGAACAGTTGCTGGATCGGGGTGCCCATGGATTTGTGTCCTTGATCGGAAAGTGGGTTGACTCGACGGGGCCCGCCGACCCTCAGGCCCGGTCCTTGCGCCTTGAACGAAGCCAGATCGCGACGATGCCGGTCCCCGCACCGGCTGCGCCGGCGACCACCAGGGTCCAGCCCAGGTGCGCCGCATCGCCGCCGCGGAACACGAAGACCGACAGGCACAGCAGCAACAGGCCACCGTACAGCAGCACCCAGGCCAGGGTTTCGAGGGTTGAGTTCTTCACGGCTCGATGATGCCCGGTCGACGGTGACACTTCATCCGCGAAGGATCGCTTCGCCCGACTCGCGGCAGACCGCCTCGCGTCGGGCGACCACGGCGAGCCAGGCGTCGATGCGCGGAAGCTCGTAGGCGAAGAAGCAGCGCATCGCGGCCCGCTTGGCCTCTCGGCGTTCGGCTTGCGCGGCGGGCAGTGCGGTCGCGGCGAGCGCAACATCCAGCCACAGCCAGGCGAGCACGACATGCCCGAAGGCCTGCAGATACGGCGTCGCGTTGGCCAGCGCTTCTTCGGGCTGGCCAGTGGCCCAGGCGGCCTTGGTGGCGGCGCCGAGCTTCTGCAAGGCGGCCGCCAGCTGGTTCCCCGGCTCGGCCAGGCCGGCGACCTGGCCGGCACGCCCGATCGTGTCGCTGATGCGGGTGGCCAGCAGCTTGAGCCCGGCACCGCCGTCCATCGTGACCTTGCGACCGAGCAGGTCCAGCGCCTGGATGCCGTGCGTGCCCTCGTGGATCATGTTCAGGCGGTTGTCGCGCCAGTACTGCTCGACCGGAAAGTCGCGCGTGTAGCCATAGCCCCCCAGCACCTGGATCGCCAGCGAATTGGCCTCCAGGCACCATTCGCTGGGCCAGCTCTTGGCGATCGGCGTCAGCACCTCAAGCAGCAGCGCCGCTTCACGCGCCGCGTCGGCGTCGGCGTCGGCGGTGTGGGCTTCGTCGACCAGCCGCGCGCAGTAAAGCTCCAGCGCGAGCGCGCCTTCGCAGTAGGCCTTCTGCAGCAACAGCATGCGCCGGATGTCGGCGTGCTCGATCAGCGGCACGGGCTTGCTGCGCGGGTCCTTGCCGGCCACCGTCATCGGCCGGCCCTGGCTGCGCTGGGTGGCGTACTCCAGGCTCGCCTCGAAGCCGGCCATGCCCAGCATCGCGGCGCCCAGGCCGACGCCGATCCGCGCCTCGTTCATCATGTGGAACATGCACCGCAGGCCCTGCCCTGGCGCGCCGACGCGGTAGCCGATGGCGCCCGGCCGTCCATCCGGCCGATTCCGGCCCTCGCCGAAGTTCAGCAGCGTGTTGGTGGTGCCGCGGTACCCGAGCTTGTGGTTCAAGCCGGCCAGAACGACGTCGTTGCGCTCGCCATTCAGGTCGCCGGTTGGGGTCACGCACCACTTGGGCACGATGAACAGCGAGATGCCGCCCGTGCCCGGCACCAGCTGGCCGTCCGCGTCCGGGATCTTGGCCAGCACCAGGTGCACGATGTTCTCGGTCAGCTCGTGCTCGCCCGCGCTGATCCACATCTTCGACCCGCGCAGCCGGTAGCGCGGCCCGAGCGCGTCGGACTCGAAGTCCGCGCCATCGGGCTCGGCCCGTGTCGCCACGTCCGACAGGCTGGAGCCGGCCTGCGGCTCGGACAGGCACATCGTGCCGAACCACTGGCCGGCAAACTCCCGCTTGGCAAACACCTCGCGCTGGAGCGGCGTGCCATGCGCCATCAGCAGGTTGGCGTTGCCGCTGGTCAGCATCGCGTAGCCGCCGATGGCGACACTGGCCTTGCTGAAGAACGCATTGGCCGCCATCTCGACGACACAAGGCAGCTGCATGCCGCCGATGTCGTCGTCCTGCGCTGCTGCCAGCATGCCGGACTCGACGTAGGCCGCCACCGCGTCGTGCGTGGCGCGGGGCAGGTGGACCCGCTCGCCGTCGAAGCGAGGCTCTTCGGTGTCGGTGAGCCGGTTGACGGGCGCGAACTTCTCGCGTGCGATGCGCTCGCAGGTGTCCAGCACCTGGGTGAAGGTCTCGCGCGAGTGGTCGGCGAATCGGTGGCGCTGGGTCAGCGACTCGATGCCGAGCCAGTCGAACAGAAGGAAGTCGAGAGTGGCACGCATGGGGAGATCCGACCTTCAGGTCGCAAGTCGGAAGTGGCGAAGCGCGGCGGCGGCGACCGGGCCACCCCACTCTTGCACGAAGTGACCGGCCTGCGGAAGCATCAGGGGCTCAGGGCAACCGCGGATCAGGCGGCGCAGCGAGGCCATCACCGGCGGGCCAAGCACTGGATCGCGCTCGCCCACGGCCATGAAGCTCTCGCCCTGCCAGCGTTCGCGCCAGAACTCGGCTGCATCACGGCTCGCCGCGAGGCCATCGGCCTCACAACCATGCAGCTCGACGTCGGGCACCAGCGGCGGAAAGGCACGCAGCGCGGCCTTGTAGCTGGCGTCCGGGAACGGCGCGTCATAGGCGGCCGCTTCGGATTCGCTCAGCTCTGGTCTGCCGCGTCGGATCAGCTTGCCGACGGCCAGGTCGGGCTGACCCGCCGCATACGTCCGCCATTGCCGGAAGCCTTCGCTGACCTGCCCCAGGCCGAGCGTCGTGTTCATCACCAGCAGCCGCGTAAAGCGCTCGGGCATCTCGTGCGGCAGCGTGAGGCCGAAGAGACCCCCCCAGTCCTGGACGACGAGCAGCACGTTGCGCAGGTCGAGGTGAGCGATCAGGTCGAGCAGTGCGCCGCGGTGCAACGCCCAGCGGTGATCGGCCTCGTGGGCCGGCTTGTCGCTGCGGCCGAAGCCCAGGAGATCCGGCACCACCACGCGCAGGCCCGCGGCCTCGAACACCGGCATCATGTGCCGGTACAGGTAGCCCCAAGCCGGGTTGCCATGCAGGCACAGCGCGGTCACGGGTGCCGCGGCCGGGCCCGTGTCGACATAGGCCATGCGGCCGCCGGCCGCGAGGCCCTGGGGTGCAAACCACCGCGCCGGCCAGGGCCAGCCAGGCAAGCCTTCAAAGCGCTCGGCCGGCGTTGTCAGCCAATGGATCGCGGGCACGGGGGCGGCAGCGCTCACAGCACCTCGAACACGCCCGCGGCACCCATGCCGCCGCCAATGCACATGGTCACGCAGACCTTCTTGGCGCCGCGGCGCTTGCCTTCGATCAGCGCGTGGCCCACCAGGCGCTGGCCGCTCATGCCGTAGGGGTGGCCGATGGCGATGGCGCCGCCGTCGACGTTGAGGCGCTCCATCGGGATGCCGATGTGGTCGGCGCTGTACAGCACCTGCACGGCGAAGGCCTCGTTGAGCTCCCAGAGGTCGATGTCCTCGACCTTCAGACCCAGCCGCTTCAGCACCTTGGGCACCGCGAACACCGGGCCGATGCCCATCTCGTCGGGCTCGCAGCCGGCGACGGCAAAGCCAAGGAAGCGGCCCAGGGGCTGGAGCCCTCGGCGCGAGGCGTAGGCCTCGTCGACGACGATGCAGGCGCCGGCGCCGTCGCTGAACTGGCTGGCGTTGCCGGCGGTGATCACGCCACCGGGCATCGCGGTGCGGATGTCCTTGATGCTGTCGTAGTTGGTGCCCGGGCGCAGGCCTTCGTCGGCCTTGACGGTGACCTGCTTGCTGCGCAGGCCGAGCTGCGCGTCGGCGACGCCGGCCGTCACCGTGATCGGCGCGATCTCGGCGTCGAAGGCACCGCGTTCCTGGGCCGCGCAGGCCTTCTGCTGGCTCTCGGCGCCGTATCGGTCCTGGCGCTCGCGGGAGATCTTGTACCGCTTGGCCACCTGCTCGGCGGTCTGCATCATGTTCCAGTAGATCTCGGGCTTCTTGGCTTCAAGCGCCGGATCCTTGAACATGTGCAGGTTCATCTCCTGCTGCACGCAGCTGATGCTCTCCACGCCGCCCGCGGCATAGACCTCGCCTTCGCCGGCGATCACACGCTGCGAGGCCATCGCGATCGTCTGCAGGCCGCTGGAGCAGAAGCGGTTGATGGTGATGCCCGCGGTCGACACCGGGCAGCCGGCCATCAGCGCCGCCTGGCGCGCGATGTTCCAGCCGGTGGCGCCCTCGGGGTTGGCGCAGCCCATCAGCACGTCTTCCACCTCGGCGGCGTCGATGCCGGCGCGCGCGATGGCGTGCTGCACCGCATGGCCGGCCAGCGTGGCGCCGTGGGTCATGTTGAAGGCGCCCTTCCAGCTCTTGGCCAGGGGCGTGCGGGCGGTGGAGACGATCAGGGCTTGCGTCATGGCGTGGGTCCTTGGCCGGGGCGACCGGGGGAAGTGGGGCCGGCGCTGCGTTGGAGCAGGCGGTGGTAGAAGCGGATCATCTCCGCGAGGTGGGTCACCGCGAGGCGCTCGTCGGTGCCGTGGAAACGGGTCAGGTCCGCGCTCGAAGCCCGTACCGGTGAGAAGCGGTAGACCGCATCGGCGACGGCCCCGAAATGACGCGCGTCGGTGGCGGCGAGCATCAGCCCCGGCGCCACGATGCTGCCCGGGAAGACCTCGCGCACGGTGCTTTCGATCTGGCGGAAGCCTGCCGAGTCGGTGGCCGAGACGACCGAGGCTTCGCTGGGCGTGCCGATGGGCTCCACCGCGATCCGGTCGTCGGCAACAACGGCCTTCACGTGGGCCGTCACCGACGCCTCGGTGTCGCCGGGCAGAAGCCGGAAGTTGACCAGGGCCTCGGCCTTGCCGGGCAGGACGTTCTCCTTGTTGCCGGCATTGAACACGGTGAGCGATGTCGTCGTGCGCAGCAGCGCCGTCGTGCTCGGCACCGAAAGGAGCTGGCGCTCGACAAGCGGACGCAGCAGCCACAGGTTGGACAGCGCCACGCGCTGCAGGCCGGTCATCTCGGGGGCCACGGCCGCCAACATCTGCGCCGCCACGCCGCGGATGCCACCCGGCAGGGGTTGCTGCTCCAGACGCGCCAGCGCCGGCGCGAGCATGCCGATCGCGGTGCTGCCGGGCTTGGCCGGCGGCATCGACGAATGGCCTGGCGTGGCGCTGGCGGTGAGCTTCAGCGTCAGATAGCCCTTTTCGGCGACGCCGATCAGCGCCACCGGCGCCGGGGCGCCGACCAGGATGCCTTCGGTGACCAGCAGCCCTTCGTCCAGCACGTACTCGAATCGCATCTGCCGCTGCTGGAACTTCTGCACCGCCTTGAGCGCACCCTCGCGGCCCGAGATCTCCTCGTCGTGGCCGAACACCAGCACCAGCGTGCGATCAGGCTGGAAACCGGCCTTCAGGTGCATCTCCACGGCCTCCAGCTGGGCGATCAGGTTGCCCTTGTTGTCCCAGGCGCCGCGACCCCAGACGAAGCCGCCGTCGATCCGGCCCTCGAAGGGCGGCTGGCTCCACAGGCCCTCGGTGCCCGGTGCCACCGGCACCACGTCCTGGTGCGCCAGCCAGGCGACGGGCCTGGCCTTGGCATCGCGTCCGGGCCAGGTGTAGACCAGAGTGCGGCCGATGGTTTCGAGCTGGAGCCGTTGGTGAACCAGCGGGTAGCGCTCGCGCAGGTGGGCATGCAGCGCCTCGAAACCGGCCGCGCTGGCTTCAGGGTCGAGCAGGCCGGAGATCGTCCTTGCACGCACCGCCGCCGCCAGCGACTGCGCCGCCGCTTCGGTGTCGATGGCCAGCGGCGGCAGCGGCGCCACGGCGATCTGAACCGAGCGTTGGCGCAACGTGTTGCCCGCCAGTGCCAGCACCAGCAGCAGGACCAGGCCCGCCAGGCCCAGCAGCGCGCGCTTGATCATGCGCGGCGGCTCAGGTGAAGCTATTGCCTTCAGCGGCCAGGCGCGCCAGCAGCGGCGCCGGCTGCCAGAAGCTGGCGTCGTCCAGCGGGTTGGCGGCGAACTTCTTCATCGCCTGCACGACGTTGAACAGGCCCAACTGGTCGGCGTAGCACATCGGCCCGCCGCGGTGCAGCGGGAAGCCGTAGCCGGTGAGGTAGACCATGTCGATGTCGCTGGCCTTGCTGGCGATGCCTTCCTCGAGGATCTTCGCCGCCTCGTTGACGAGCGAGAACACGAGCCGGTGCACGATTTCGTCGTCGCCGATCTTGCGCGGCGCAATGCCCAACGCCTGGCGGTGGCCTTCGATCATCCGGACCACGTCGTCGCTGGGGATGGCGTCGCGCTTGCCGGGCGCGTAGTCGTACCAGCCCTTGCCGACCTTCTGGCCGAAGCGACCCATCTCGCACAACAGGTCCGCCGTCTTGCTGTAGCGCATGCCGGGCTTCTCGACGTAGCGGCGCTTGCGGATCGCCCAGCCGATGTCGTTGCCGGCGAGGTCGCCCATGCGGAACGGGCCCATCGCGAAGCCGAACTTCTCGATGGCCTTGTCGACTTGCGCCGGCGTACAGCCCTCCTCCAGCAGGAAGCCCCCCTGGCGGCCGTACTGCTCGATCATGCGGTTGCCGATGAAGCCGTCGCAGACGCCGGAGACCACCGCCGTCTTGCGAATGGTCTTGGCCATGCGCATGACCGTCGCCAGCACGTCCTTGGCGGTCTCCTGTCCACGGACCACCTCGAGCAGCTTCATCACGTTGGCGGGGCTGAAGAAGTGCAGACCCACCACGTCCTGCGGTCGCTTCGTGAAGGCAGCGATGCGGTCCACGTCCAGCGTGCTGGTGTTGCTGGCCAGGATGGCACCGGGCTTCATCGTCGCGTCGAGCTTCTCGAACACCGCCTGCTTGACGCCCATCTCCTCGAAAACGGCCTCGATCACGAGGTCGGCATCGGCGACGTCGGCGTAGTCCAGCGTCGGCTTCAGCAACGCCATGCGGGCCTCGTACTTGTCGGCCTTGAGCTTGCCCTTCTTGACCTGGGCCTCGTAGTTCCTGCGGATCGTGGCGACCCCGCGCTCCAGTGCGTCGACCTGGGTTTCGAGGATCGTCACCGGCAGCCCGGCGTTGAGGAAGTTCATCGCGATGCCTCCACCCATCGTGCCGGCGCCGATGACGGCGACCTTGGCGATCACGCGCTGCGGCGTGTCGTCGGGCACATCGGCGATCTTGCTCGCAGCGCGCTCGCCGAGGAACGCATGGCGAAGCGCCTTGCTCTCGGGCGTGAACATCAGCGCGGTGAAGATCTCGCGCTCCAGGGCCATGCCGTCGTCGAAGCGGCGCTTGAGTGCAGCCTCCACGGCATCGACGCAGCGGGCCGGCGCCGGGAAGTTCTTGGCCATGCCCTTGACCATGTTCCGCGCGAACTGGAAGTAGGCGTCCGGGTTCGCATGCTCGACCTTCAGGTCGCGCACCCGCGGCAGCGGCTTGCCGCTGGCGGCGTACTCGGCGGCCTTCGTCTGCGCCAGCGCACACGCAGCGTCGACCACATCGCCTTGGGTCATTTCGGCGAACAGGGTCTGGCCGGGCGCCATCATCAGCAGTTCGCTCTTGACCGGCTCGCCGCTGACGATGATGTTCAGCGCGTTCTCGACCCCCAGCACGCGCGGCAGGCGCTGCGTGCCACCGGCTCCGGGGATGAGACCGAGCTTGACCTCGGGCAGCGCAATCAAGGCCCCCGGCACGACCACCCGCCAGTGGCAGCCCAGCGCCAGTTCGAGACCGCCACCCATGCAGGTGCCGTTGATCGCGGCGACCACCGGCTTGGGCGCGTCTTCGAGCAGCTTGATCAGGCTCAGCAGGTTGGGCTCGGCCACCGCCTTGACGCTGCCGAACTCGCGGATGTCGGCGCCCCCTGAAAACGACTTGCCGGCGCCGGTGACCACGATCGCGACCACGCTGCCGTCGGCCAGCGCACGCGCCACGCCGTCGGCAACGCCGAGCCGAGTCGCGTAACCCAGGCCGTTGACCGGCGGATTGTCCAAGGTGATCACGGCCACCTGGCCGCGTTGTTCGTAGTGGGCGCCCATGCGTGTCGTCTCCTGCGGCTCGGAAAAAAGAACGTTCGTTCGATTCTAGGCACCGGCACCCGTCCCGACCTGTCCCTGCGGCGACAGGGTTCTTGGCCTCAGGCTCCCGGGCGACGGCAGACGAAGGTGGCGTCGAGCGTCCGCACCGAATCCAGCGGCATGGCCCGGAAGCGCGGCAACAGGCGCTGCGGTGCGGGGGGAGAGTCGGCCAGGCGCCGGCCGTGGGTCTCGACCACAAAGCCGGTCGACTCGAGGGCGGCCAGGAACTCGTGGAAGCGCACCCGGTTGGGCAAGCCTCGGTTCGATCCCATCCATTTCCAGACCCGGTCCGAGATCGAGAGATACAGGAAGGCGTCGCCCCAGCGGCTCCAGTCGAAGTGCTGGCTGAAGTCGACCACGTGCAGGGCCACACCACCCGGCCGCAGGACCTCGAACGAGGTGCGGGCAAAGGCCTTGACGTCCTGCACGTGCTCGCCGACGGCATACGAGCAGACGACATCGTGATCGGCGGCCACGGACTGCGAACCCGCGGTCGCCTCGACACCGACCTTGACCACGTTCACACGGTCCGGATAAGCCTCGGGGAAGCGGTCAGGATCCAGCCACTGGGGCCAGGGCCGGTCAGGGAAGGCCTGCGGCCATGCCGCCTTCACGCCGCGGTAGAAGCCCTTGGCGTAGGCACTGCCGTAGTCGCCTGGAAAGCGATCCAGGCAGGTGTAGCGGCTTGCACCAGCCGCCAGCATCGCAAACCCTGCCGCCAGCGTGTCGCCGGGGCCGATCTCGGCGACCGCCTTGCCCTCCAGGCTGCCCAGCATGGCCAGCATCTTGCGCGGCAGCGCCAGGCCGTAGCGCTCGACGATGTCCTTGGCCGGATCGGCATCCGAGATCGTGGTCCGCGGCCGACGCAGCCGCCAGTCGCGAATGGTGTCGGATCCCATCGCCAGGTTCTTGGCGATCTCGACCGCGATCTGGCGCGTGAACAGCAGCCGCCGCAAGGCGCTGCCGGAGGACTCAGAAGCTTGCATGCCGGGAACAAAGGTCGATCAATGCCAGGGAGGGCCGTCCGGAAATGGATTCGGCCGCGCTCCCCGAGGTCCGGGGCTGCGCGGCCGAAAGGTGTTGCCAGGCCGGCGTCAGGCCAGCGATTGTGGGCCCGGACTGTGACGCCTG
>JAJTGU010000255.1 GCA_021297985.1 Rubrivivax sp. | reverse complement strand
GAGGAGCCCGAGTTCACCTGGGAGCGCACCGACAAGGTCGAGGCGCTGAAGGCCGCCGCCGGGGTCTGATTCCGAGCCGCCATGGCAAAGGGGCGCCGCGGCGCCCCTTGTCGTGGGTGCCGGGCTGGCGGCTGTTCGACAAGCCCGCTTCACGACCCGGCGTTCGGGTCCGGGCGAACCTTGAATCCCGACCGGCTGCCCCGGCCCGGCTTGGCACGCTGGCCGAGCACGGCTACTCTGCGCAGGATGACCAGCCCCCTGCGCTGCGCCCAGTGCCAACGCACCATGCCCGTGTTGGCACGGCTGCGTGGGCTGATGCACTGTGGCTCACCCGCGTGCCGCGACCGGCACGAACGCCACGGCACCTCGCAACGACGTGAAGAGCACGAGCGCTTGGCTCGCCAGCAGGCCATCCGCCGCTGGCCGGCCGATGCCGCTGCGCCGACCGCTGCGGTCTGGCTCGAGCCGCATGCACCGCCGCGGCTCGTCAAGCGCAAGCCTGTGGAGACGGCCGCGTTCGAACAACACCTGTTGGCCGCTGCGGCATTGGCTCTGCAAGGCCAGAAGCCCGACCTCGGCAAGGTTGAGGCCACCGAAGCCGCCGACATCCTGGACGACCTGCCCCAGTCCGCCACCCCTGCTCCGCAGCCCGGTGCGTTGTGTGCGCACTGTGCCGGGCGCTGCTGCCGCATCGGGCTGGCGTCTCACGCCTTCGTCGACGCTGCGCTGCTCGAACGCTGGGTGGAGCGCCACCCCGGCAGCGGCGTTGCACATGCCCTGCAAGCCTACGTCGGCGCCCTGCCCGAGCGCCATGTGCAGGGCTCGTGCCTGTTCCACGGCGCCCGCGGTTGCGCCCTGCCGCGCGACGACCGGTCCGCGGTCTGCAACCGCTTTGCCTGCGACGCCCTGCAGCAGGTGCAGCAAACCACGGCCGTGCAACCCGGCACCGCGGTGATCGCCTCCACCGGCGTCAACGGCCGCGCCCACCGGACCGTGTTCATCGCCCCCGACGGCCGGACACAAAAGCTGAAGGACCCCGCCCCATGACCTGGAACAACCGCCCCCTGCATTGGCCGGCCCCGCTGCGACCGGGCTCGAAGATCGTCGTGACCGCGCCCAGCAGTGGCGTCGAGCCCTCGCTGCATGCACGGCTGGACCTCGTCATCGCCCATCTGCAGGCGCAGGGCTTCGTCGTCGAAGAAGGCCAGTGCCTGCGCCAGCAGCACCAGGGCGCCAGTGCCAGTGCCGACCACCGCGCGACGGAGTTGATGCAGGCGCTGCGGCGCGACGACGTGGCGGCCGTGTTCCCGCCCTGGGGCGGCGAGCTGGCCATCGAACTGCTGGCCCGACTGGACTGGTCGGCGCTGGCCTCGGCTCGGCCGAAGTGGCTGATCGGCTACTCCGACACCAGCACGCTGCAAGTGCCGTTGACGCTGCGCCTGGGCTGGCCGACCGCCCATGGACCGTGCCTGATGGACCTGGCCCCGACGCAGACCGATGCGCTGACGGTCGCCGCGCTGTCGCATCTGGGCACGCCCGGCGGCGGTCGCTTCGAGCAACGTCAATCCCGCTGCTGGCAGCTCAAGTGGACCGACTTTGCCACCCAACCCGATGTGCCCTACCGCCTGACCGAGCCGACCCACTGGCGCTGGCTCAATCCGCCGACCGCCGGCGCCGACGAGATCCGGTTTTCGGGCCGCCTGATCGGCGGCTGCCTGGACACGCTGGTCCACCTGGCCGGCTCGGCCTGGGCACCCTGGCCCGGGGCGGGCACGCTGCTGTTCCTCGAAAACGCCGAGATGTCGCCGGTCGCGCTGGTGCGGGCGCTGCACCGATTGCGCGGCTCGGGCTGGCTCGACGGCCTGGCCGGCGTGCTGTGGGGCCGCAGCAGCGCGCCCGACAGCACCGGCGCAAGCAACCTGCGCTATGCAGACGCGATCCAGCAGGAGCTCGGCGCCCTGGCCTGCCCGGTGCTGGTGGACGTGGACATCGGCCACCGGCCGCCGCAGCTGATGCTCGTCAACGGTGCCTGGGTGGATGTGTCCTGGAGCGCTGCCGAAGGCGGCCGCGTCGTGCAGACGTTGGGCTGACGCAGGCTCAGGCCGCGTCAGGCCTGGCGCTGCGTCGGGGGACTTCGGCCCACAGCGCCGAGCCGGCGATCTCCAGCGCCACCGAGTCCAGCGTCACGCCTTCGTCGGGCTCGCTGGGGTGCAGCACCCAGCGTCCTTCAGGCCCCAGGCGGTACAGGTCGCTGCGGCGACTGTCGGGATCGATCAGCAACAGCTCGCGCAGGCTGGGCAGTTGGCGATAGGCGGCGAACTTGTCGCCGCGGTCGAAGGCCGCGGTGCTGCGGGACAACACTTCGACCAGCAGCACCGGCTCGCGCTTGATCAACGGATCGGCAGCGTCGCCTGGACTGCAGGTGACCATCAGGTCGGGATAGAAGTAGGCGCTGGCGGCGCGCACGTGCAGCTTCATGTCGGTCATGAAGGTCCTGCAAGGGCCGCCGGCCAGATGCTGGCGCAGCACCACATAAAGATTGCCTGCCACGGTGCCATGGGCCTCGTCGGCACCGGCCATTGCAAACACCTCGCCCCGCCAATACTCATGGCGTTCGGGCTGCGTCGTCTCCCAGGCCAGGAACTCCAGGCCCGACATCGGCAGGTTCAGTGCGGCTTGTCCCATGGCGGCGCGGCTCGGCGATCGGGGCGAAGGATGCCGGCATCATCGCACCATGTCACGCCCCTTGCGACCTTCGCGACCCTTGCGGCCCATTCAACCGATCACACTGACCCAGCTGCGCGACCATGCGATTGCACGCACGCTGTTCGCTCCGACGACGCTGCCAAAGGCCATCGCACGGATGGGCTTCGTGCAGGCCGACCCGATTCGCGCGCCGGCCCGTGCCCAGGACCTGATGCTGCGCCACCGCGTGGGCGACTACCGCGCCGGCATGCTCGAGGCGCGCTACCCGCGGCTGGCGATCGAAGAGGACTTCTTCATCAACTACGGCTTTCTGCCCAGGGCCACGCAGTGCCTGATGCACCCACGGACACCGGAGACGGTGTGGCCCAAGGCACGCTGGGCACAGGCGCATGCCGTGCTCGACTTCGTCAAGGCCCGCGGCGTCGTGCACCCGCGCGAGGTCGACGCCGAGTTCCAGCATGGCAAGACGAAGAACTGGTTCGGCGGCAGCAGCAACGCCAGCACGCAACTGCTGGACGGCATGCACTACCGCGGACTGGTACGCACCGCGGGCCGCGAAAGTGGCATCCGCCTGTACGCCGCACGCGACATGCACGAGCCGCCAGGCGACGTGGCCGTGGCTGTCGACGCGCTGATCGACGTGCTCGTCCGGTGCTATGCCCCGCTGCCCGAGCGCAGCCTTCACGAATGGGTGAGCCGGCTGCGGTACGGCGCGCCGCAGTGGGGCAAGCAGTTCCGGGCCGCGCTGCCCCGAACGAAGGCCCGGCTGGTCAGTGCCGAGGTCGACGGCATCCGCTGGTACTGGCCGGCTGGCGAAAACCCGGCCAGCCGCCGCCACGCCAACGCCGCCGAAGACCTGGACCGGGTGCGCCTGCTCGCGCCGTTCGACCCGCTGGTCTGGGACCGACGCCGCTTCGAGGCCTTCTGGGGCTGGTCATACCGCTTCGAGGCCTACACGCCACCGGCCAGGCGACTGCGCGGCTACTACGCGCTGCCGCTGCTGTGGCGCGGTGCGGTCATCGGCTGGGCCAACGCGAGCGTCAAGGACGGCAGGTTGACGCTGCAAACCGGACATGTCAGCGGCAAGGCGCCGGGCGACCCGGCATTTGCCCAAGGCCTGAACGACGAAGCCCGGCGCATGTCCCACTTCCTGGCACTGGAGCGCGAGCCGCAGCTCGTCGACGGCTGAGGCGGGTTCAGACCAGCGCGCGCTGGCGGCTGCCGAACACCGCGCCCAGGCCCAGAATCGCCGCCGAAAGCGCCAGCCCGCCGAGCAGGCCGCCACGGGCGTCGGCCACCAGACCCACCAGCACCGGGCCCACCACCTGCCCCGCCGCAAACACGATGGTGAAGGCGGCAATGCCCGCCGGCCAGGCGGCCGGCGGCAGGTTGTGTCGCACGAAGGCTGTCGTCGACGCCACCACCGACAGGAAGACGCCGCCGAACATCAGCCCGGACACGAACACCGGCACCGGCGCCGTGCTCAGCACCGGCAGCAGGGTCGCGACCGCCAACAGGCCGTTCAGCAACGCCAGCGTCTGGCCCCCGCGCCAGCGCTGCAGCACGCCGGCCCAGAGCCACGACGAGGCCACGCAGCCCAGGCCGAGCAGGACAAAAAACGCCGTCACCCACGCGGGTGCCAGGCCCTGTTCGCGCAGCAGGCTGACGATGAAGGTCATGTAGCCGATGTAGCCCAGGCCGAACATCGTGTAGCCGGCCAGCATCCAGGCCATCTGCCGGTGGCGCACCGGGACCCGAGCCGCCCCTGGCGTCGGCGGCGCGTGCAGGCTGCGCGTGCCCCAGGCGGTGAACGCGGTCGCGGCGGCACAGGCCGCACCCAGGGCCCACCAGGCCTGCGGCCAGTCCAGCGGCGGCACCACGAGCGCCGAGCCGACGATGCCCAGGCCCGTGCCGCCGTAGTAGCCGGCCAGCACGAAGCCCGGCTTCAGGCCGCCCGGGCCCAGGCGCCCGGCCAGGCGCGCCGCCAGCAGGCCGCCACCCACAAAGCTGCCAGCGCTGCCCAGCCCGGCGATCAGCCGCAGCGCCAGAAGCGCCCCGTCCGAGCGCACCGCGCCATGGGCCGCCAAGGCCGCGGCCGCGATCAGAGCGCCGGCCAGCATGACCGCCCGGGCATCGAAGCGACGCAGCAGCGCCGGCATCGCCAGCGCGCCCGCCAGATAACCGGCCGCGTTGACCGTGTTCATGGCCCCGGCGACCAGGTAGCTCCAGCCCAGGTCGGCCTTCATCGCGGGCAGCAGCAAGCCGTAGGAGAAGCGCGCCATGCCCAGCGACACGGCGGCGGCCAGCGCCAGGGCCAGCGTCGTCAGGGCGGTTGATGGCTCAGACCGCGCCACGCTGGGGTCTTGCGTGTTCGCGGTCGTGAAGCAACCGGGCCACGACCTCGGCAAAACCGACGCCGCGTTCGCCCGCTGTCATCCACGCGGGCCAGGTGTGAAGCGAGTGCGCGAAGGCCATCAGGTTGGCCACGCCCACCGCCTGCGGGAAGTGGCCAAACAGCGCCTGGTCGTTGGTCGAGTCGCCGACGTAGACCCAGCGGTCGCGCTCGGCGTCGAGCTCGCGGCCGAACAGCCGGCGCAGCATCCAGCGCGCGCCGCTGAGCTTGCTGTGGTCGCCGAACCACGCATTGATGTGAATCGAGCTGACCGTCGCGGTGAGGCCCTGGCCCTGAAGAATGGCGACAACCTGCTCGATGGCCGGCGCCGGCAGGTGGGCGAACTCGCTGTGGTCGATCGCGATGTCGGTTTCGCGGCCGGCGCTGTCGCGGGCCAGTTGCGTGCCGGGCTGTTCGGCCAGCACGCGGGCCGCCGCTGCACGCAGGCGCAAGGCGTTGGATTCGCGGGTCGCAGCGTCCTGTGCGTACTCGGTGCGGATCGTGCCGCAATCGGCGTCTCGGACCCGGGCGACGGCGCCGTTTTCGGCCACGACTGCGGCCAACGGCCAGTCGCCCGTGAGCTCACGGCACCAGCCCAGCGGCCGGCCGGTGATGGCCACCACCGGGACGCCGGCCACCGCCAGTTGCTGCAACGCGGCCAACGCCGCCGGTTCGATCAACCCGTCGCGTGTCAAGGTGTCGTCGATGTCGGTCATCAGGCCGAGCACCGAGCGCCAGGCGCCGGGCGGCAGTTCAGACAACGGCCGGGCCCCGCGGCGGGCTTGATCCGGATCAAGCGGCGATTGGGCGGCCGTCATGATGATGCAGTCACTGAACAGTCACGATCTGGCTCAAGGGGAGTCTGCATGCCTGCCAATTCTGCGTCCACCGCCAAGGGTGTCGCCAAGCCCACCGCCCGCGCACCCAGGCGCCCGGCGCCCCGCCGCGCCTCGGCCGGTGACACCGCGCCGCGGCTGGACGACGAGGCCATGCAGGCGCATCGCGTCGAGCGCGCCACGACACGCCACCAGACCGTGCAGGCCATGGCACTGGCCGACCTGCTGGCGCACCACAACCGCGACGAGAAGGCCGGTGTGCCCCAGTCGCCGGACTGGCTGCGCGAAGTGAAGGCCCTGATCGATGGCGCCTCTCCCGACGAGGCCAAGGCGCTGCGAAGGCTGCTCTTCGCGCGCGAGCCCGAGGCCAAGGCCCCCGGCGCCGACCCCGATCTGGAACTGGCGGCGGACTGGCGCGAAGGCGCGTACCCGTACCGCAACCTGATGAACCGGCGCCAGTACGAGCAGCAGAAGTACCGGCTGCAGGTCGAACTGCTCAAGCTCCAGGCCTGGGTCAAGGACACGGGCCAGCGCGTCGTGATCCTGTTCGAGGGCCGCGATGCCGCCGGCAAGGGCGGCGCAATCAAGCGCTTCATGGAGCACCTGAACCCTCGCGGCGCCCGTGTCGTGGCGCTGGAAAAGCCGAGCGAAGTCGAGAGCGGCCAGTGGTACTTCCAGCGGTACATCGAGCACCTGCCCACCCGCGGCGAGATCGTGCTGTTCGACCGCAGTTGGTACAACCGCGCCGGCGTCGAGCGCGTGATGGGCTTCTGCAACGACGGCGAGTACGACGAGTTCCTGCGCCAGTGCCCGGAGTTCGAGCGCCACCTCGTGCGCTCTGGCGTACGCCTGTTCAAGTTCTGGTTCAGCGTCAGTCGCGACGAGCAGCGCCGCCGCTTCAAGGAACGCCGCGCCCACCCGCTCAAGCAGTGGAAGCTGAGCCCCATCGACCTGGCCAGCCTGGACAAATGGGACGACTACACCCAGGCCAAGGAGGCCATGTTCGTCCATACCGACACCTCGGACTCCCCGTGGACGGTGATCAAGAGCGACTGCAAGAAGCGGGCACGGCTCAACGCGATGCGGTACCTGTTGCAACGGCTGCCCTACGCCAACAAGGAAGCGGCGACCATCGGCAAGGTCGATCCGCTGCTCGTCGGCCGCGCGTCGCTGGTGTCCGGTCGCGCCGACGAGTTCATGTCGGGTGCGGCCTGAACACCGCCTCCACCCCGATTCGTCGGTCTGAAGTCACGCCGGCACCAGGGTTTGTCCCCCCGCATCCGCGGGGTCGTGACTAGAATGCGGCCCTGCTGCCGAGGAGCGTTGCAACTTCCGTTCTGGAAGCCAGGCTCGGCAGATCCACCCTTGCAACTGCGCTCACCTGCACGCCACGTGGCATCCGGGTGAGTCTTCCCAGACCGTCCTCTGCCGCTCGTGCAGGCCAGCCAACCCCGTTTGGAGCCTGATCCATGAGTGCCGTTCTGAAACCCCTGCACACCACCGACTACGCCGTCGCCGACCTCTCTCTTGCTGGCTGGGGCCGCAAGGAAATCAAGATCGCCGAGACCGAGATGCCCGGCCTGATGGCGATCCGCGAAGAGTTCGCGGTCAAGCAGCCGCTGAAGGGCGCGCGCATCACCGGCAGCCTGCACATGACGATCCAGACCGCCGTGCTGGTCGAGACCCTGCAAGCCCTGGGTGCCGACGTCCGCTGGGCCTCCTGCAACATCTTCAGCACGCAGGACCACGCCGCGTCCGCGCTGGTCGTCAGCGGCACCCCGGTGTTTGCCTACAAGGGCGAGACGCTGGTCGACTACTGGGACTACACGCACCGCATCTTCGAGTTCGGCGCCAAGGGCACCACCGGCGAAGGCCCGAACATGATCCTGGACGATGGCGGCGACGCGACGCTGCTGATGCACCTGGGCAAGAGGGCCGAGAAGGATCTTTCCGTGCTGGGCAAGCCGGGCAGCGAAGAAGAAGAGATCCTCTTCGCCGCGATCAAGGCCAAGCTGGCCGAGGACGCGACCTGGTACAGCCGCAAGAGCGCCGAGATCATCGGCGTGACCGAAGAGACGACCACCGGCGTGCACCGCCTGAAGGAAATGGCCGCCCGCGGCGAACTGATGTTCCGCGCGATCAACGTCAACGACAGCGTCACCAAGAGCAAGTTCGACAACCTCTACGGCTGCCGCGAGAGCCTGGTCGACGCCATCAAGCGCGCGACCGACGTGATGATCGCCGGCAAGGTTGCAGTCGTCGCCGGCTACGGCGACGTGGGCAAGGGCAGCGCGCAGGCCCTGCGTGCACTCAGCGCCCAGGTCTGGGTGACCGAGATCGACCCGATCTGCGCCCTGCAGGCGGCCATGGAGGGCTATGAGGTCCAGACCATGGACGACGTGGCGGACAAGGCCGACATCT
>JAJTGU010000281.1 GCA_021297985.1 Rubrivivax sp. | reverse complement strand
GGGCGGCTGCGGAGCAGTTCAAGGCGGCGGACCGATGGGCGTTGATGCTGCGCTACGTCAGCGACAGGATCGCACCCACCCTCGGGCCGTTCAGACCACCGACTGGGCTACCGGCGACGGGGTAACTGCCGGATTTAGGCTGATGGCGCTGGGGCTGGCGGGCGTGGGACTCGCCCGTCGCGCGAGACTGGCCGCCGGCGCCCGATAGCGCGGTCGTTTGCGCGGCGATTGACCCGCTCAAGCTGCTGGGCTCAACGTGTGAGCCAGTGCGACCCGAGTGCGACCCGGGGTCAGGTCTTTAGTCTGAACCCCTCAAGTGCGATGACCCGGTTGTGTGGTCAAGGCGAGAAGGCCTCGATGAGGGCGCCCGGGACAGCGGCGAAGTGCTTGACGTTGCCGGTCAGCACGGGCAAGCCGTGCTCAAGCGCGGTGGCGGCGATGAGGGCATCGCCCATCTGAAGCCCGTGGCTTAGGGTCAGTGCTTCCATCAGCTCGGTGGCCCGCTTCGTGATGGCCTCTGTGAGAGGAAGCATGGTGGCCTGGCGGCGCTCAAGCATCTTCTGCACCGCGATGAGTTCGGCCTTGTTGCGCATGCCCTGCAGCACTTCAAGATAGCTCACCGCAGAGATGGTGAGCGAGGGCAGTCGATCGAGCCGGCGCGTCGCCTGCGGGTAGCCGCGCAGGTGCCAGATCAGCACATCGGTATCTACGAGCATCCGCGCACCGGCATCAAGGTAGCTCGTTGCGCGAGCCGTCGCGGTTGAAGCGCGGGGCGCGTACGCGCCGGATGTAGGCCTGCACGTCGGCCAGGTCGTCGCGGTCTCGCCAGATGCCGAAGGCCGGATCGTCGGTCACGAACTCTTCGGCCGGCGCGCTGGCCGGCTCTTCCTCGATGCGTACCGTCACTCGCGCATACAGCGCATCGACCAGTCCATCGCCGAGCTTGTCGCGCCAGGCCTGCGGCAGCTCAGCTACCGGCACGTGCTCAATAACGACTGCATTCATCTGCAACTCTCCGTCTCAGTGGCCCTGCTGCGCCTGCACGGCCTCGATCACGTCGGTCACCGCGCGGTGGTGCGGCTTGGGCGAAGCGCTGATGCGCTCCGGTTGCAGCAGCAGCTTGGGCGCCGGCCCGCGCTTGAGCCATGGGAGGGCAAGCGCGCTGCAGGCCTGACGGTACTCTAAGACACGGGAGCGGCAAGCCGTCCAGGCGGCGCGCATCTTCGAAGTCGCCGCTGTGCTTCAGACCCTCGTATTGCTTGACGGCAGCGGTGTTGCCCAGACGCTCGGCAAAGCCTGTGTCATGCAGACCGTTGACCAACCCTTATCAGTTGTCGCATTACACCCCCCGCTCCGGCCACGTTGCCAGCAGCAGCCCGGCCAGCGCCAGCGCCAGGGCGACACCGTGTACGGCGGTGGCCACTTCGCCGAGGACGAGCACGCCAATCAGCGCGGCGCTGATGGGCAGCAGCACGGTGAACACGCCGGCCCGGGACGACGGGACGTGCGCAAGGCCTTTCATCCACAGCCAGACCGCCACGACGCTGGCGGCGACGGCGTAGAACAGCAGCAGGGCCCAGATCGGCGGTGTCACGGCCTGGAAGTCGAAGCTCATCGCTTGCCAGATGCCGAACGGCGTGACCAGGGCCAGGCCCCAGAGGTTGATGAAGGCGCTGATGCGGCGCGGCGACACGGCGCCGGTCAGCTTCTTGCCGATGACGACGTAGCTCGCCTCGCAGAGCACGGCCGCGAGCAGCAGGGCGTAGCCCCAGGTCGATGCGGCGGGGGGTGCGGCCCCGCCTGCGTCGCCGACCTGAGGCGTGCGCGCCAGCGCCAGCAGTGCGATGCCGGCCATCGCCAGCGGGATGGCAATGGCCACACGGCGCGAGATGCGTTCGGCCAGGACAACGCGCGACAGCACCGCCACGGCCGCCGGGATGGCCGCCATCACGATGCCGGCGGCCAGGGCCGACGTGAGCAGCACGCCGTAGAGCATGCAGATCGAGAACATGAAGTTGCCCAGGAAGCTCTGCCAGAACAGCAGCACCCGCATCCGGCGCGGCACTGGCACCACGTCAGCCGGCGTCGCGCGCAGCCAGGGCAGCATCACCACCGCCGCCAGGCCGAATCGCAGCCAGGCCAGCAGGAAGACCGGGAACACCGCGAGCAGCAGTTTCGACAGCCCGACGTACGAGCCGACCAGGGCCATGCTGCCGCCCAGGCAGGCATAGGCGACCCAGGGCACGCGCGCAGGCGCTGTCATGCGGCGCGAGCCGCCGGGGGCTCAGAACCGAGCGGCATAACGCTCAAGCTCCCAGGCCCCGACGTGGCGCGCGTGGGCAGTGGCCTCGTCGCGCTTCAGACTCAGGAACTGCGTGCACAGCTCGGTGCCAAGCGCATCGCACAGTACGGCATCGGCCTCCAGCGCGTCGCACGCGTCGTGCAGCGTCTGCGGCAGCAAGCCGATGCCGCGCCGGGTCAGATCCGCCGGGCTGCAGTCGAACAGGTCGTCGGCCGTGCCCGGGCCCGGGTCCAGGTGGTGGTCAATGCCGTCCAGGCCAGCCGCGATCAGCGCCGCGCTGGCCAGGTAGGGGTTGGCGCTGGCATCGGGCAGTCGCCACTCGAAGCGGCCGGGCAGGGTGCGTACGAGTGCCGTGCGATTGTTCGGGCCATGGGCGATGCTGGCGGGCGCCCAGGTCGTGCCCGAGATCGACTCGCCGACCGTCAGCCGCTTGTACGAATTGACCGTCGGCGCGGCCAGCGCGGTCAGCGCCGGGGCGTGGGCCAGCACGCCGGCGACAAAGCTGCGGGCCAGCGGCGACAGTTCGGCCGAGCCGTCCGCAAACAGGTTGACCGCGCCTTGCCACATCGACACGTGGAAATGCAGACCGCTGCCGGGCTGGTCGGCAAACGGCTTGGGCATCATCGAAAAGACCGCGCCTCGTTCTTCGGCCAGGGCATGCGCGGCCTGCTTGAAGAGCATCAGCGCATCGGCACTCGCCAGAACCTCGTCGAAGGCGAAGTTCACCTCGTACTGGCCGTGCGCGTCTTCATGGTCGAGCTGCAGCACGGTCAGTCCGGCGGCTTCCAGCGCGGTGCGCAGGGCGTGCAGGAAGTCCGCCTGGCGGGGCAAGGACTTCAGGTCGTAGCTGGGCTTGGCCAGGCGGTCGCGCGGGTCGGCGGGCTGCCAGTGACCGTCGGCAGTCCGGTGCAGGAGGAAGAACTCCGGCTCGATGCCGGTCTTCAACGTCCAGCCCCGCTCGGCCAGACGCGCGGTCTGGCGCTTGAGCGTCTGGCGCGGGCAGGCGACAAAGGGTTCGCCCGCGACAAAGCCGTCGGCCACGGCCAGCGCCACGCCGGGCCACCAGGGCAGCGGCATCGGCGGCCGGGTTGGGTCGATGCGGGCATAGAACTCGGACCGGGGCCCCGTGCGTGGCAATCCGGTGCCGACGATGCTGGGCCCGGCAAAGCCGGCGCCTGTCGTCAGCACCTCGTCCATTTGCGCCAGCGGGACCAGCTTGCCCTTGGCCACGCCTTCCAGGTCGGCGAATCGCACGAGCAGCGTGTGCACGCCGGCGTCGGCCAGCCGGCGCTGCCAGGCATGGGCCTCGGCGGTCATGCCTTGTCGATCCGCACCCAGGTCGTCTTGAGCTCGGTGTATTTGTCGAAGGCGTGCAGGCTCTTGTCGCGGCCGTTGCCACTTTGCTTGTAGCCGCCAAAGGGCACGGTGATGTCGTCTTCGTCGTACTGGTTGACGTGCACGGTGCCGGCGCGCAGCGCACGGGCGACGCGGTGGGCGCGGTTGATGTTGTCGCTCCAGACGCTGGCCTGCAGGCCGTAGCTGGAGTTGTTGGCCAGGCGGATGGCCTCGGCCTCGTCGGCGAACGGGATCACCGCGGTGACCGGGCCGAAGATCTCCTCCCGGGCGATCTTCATGCCATTGGCGACGCCGGCAAACACCGTCGGCTCGACGTAGAAGCCACCGCTGTCCTGGCGCACCTGGCGGCCGCCGACGACGAGCTGCGCGCCTTCGTCGCGCCCGGCCTGGATGTAGCCCAGCACGGTGCGCAGCTGTGTCTCGTCGACCAGCGCGCCAAGCTCGGTGCCCGGCTCCAGCGGATCGCCCGGCGGGTACTTGGGGGTCTCGGCCGCCAGCAGCGCAGTGAACTCATCGGCGATGCTGCCGTGCACCAGGATGCGGCTGGGTGCGTTGCAGCTTTCGCCCTGGTTGAAGAACATGCTGCCGGCCACCGTGCGCGCCGCCCGGCCGAGGTCGGCAAAGTCGTCGAACACGACAAAGGCCGACTTGCCACCGAGCTCGTTGTAGACGCGCTTGAGGTTGGACCGGCCGGAATACTCGAGCATGCGCCGGCCGGTCCGCGTGCTGCCGGTGAAGCCGATCGCGTCGACGTCCATGTGCAGCGCCAGCGCCTCGCCGGCCTCGTGCCCGTAGCCCGGCACGACGTTGAACACACCCGGCGGGATGCCGGCCTCGACCGCCAGCTCGGCCAGCCGCATCGCCGTGTACGGGCTTTTCTCGCTGGGCTTGAGAACGACCGAATTGCCCGCCGCGATCGCCGGGCCCAGCTTCCAGGCGGCCATGATCATCGGGTAGTTCCAGGGCACGATGGCACCGACCACGCCCATCGGCTCGCGCACGATCAAGGCCAGCGCGTTGGACCCCGTGGGTGCGATCTCGTCGTAGACCTTGTCCACGGCCTCGGCGTACCAGGCGATGCAACGTGCCGCGCTCGGCACGTCGACCGCGAGCGAATACTGGATCGGCTTGCCCATGTCCAGCGTTTCCAGCAGCGCGAGTTCGTCCTTGGCCGCCAGGATCTTGTCGGCCCAGCGCAGCATCAGCCGCTTGCGCACCGCCGGGGGCTTGCCGGCCCAGCGCCCGTCGTCGAAGGCGGCGCGCGCGCTGGCCACTGCGTCGTCGACGTCGGCGGCGCCGCCTCGGGCCACCGCGCCCAGCAGACGGCCGTCGATCGGCGAATGCTTGTCGAAGCTCTCGCCGCTGGCGCTCGAGCGACGCTGACCGTTGATCAGGATCCGGCCGTCGAAGGCGAGGGCCGCGGCACGGTCATGCCAGTTCACGGCGGCTGGCATGGCAGGCCTAGAAGCTGACGACGACCGAGCTGCCGATCAGCAGGTTGTTGTTGCGCGTCTCACCCGTGCGCACCTTGCCGAACACCGGCTGGTTGGAGCCGTCGTAGCGGACCTCGAACTTGAAGGTCGTGTTCTCGTCGAACAGGTAGTTCACGCCGGTCGAGATCGCCCAGCGGTGGGCACCGACGCCCGGACCGCGGGCGTACTCGCCCAGGCGGTTGATGCCGCGGCCGATGCCGTTGACCGTGTCGTCGGCGGTGTAGCCGAGCAGGCCGCCACCGTTTCGCCCGTTGCGGATGTAGTCGACCCGCAGCAGGGCTTCGGTCCGGGGCGAGAGCTTGTAGCCGACGAGACCGGAGATGCCGTACCAGCGCGAGTCGCGCAACTGACCGTCGCTGTTGAAGATCGCCGCGTCGTTCTGCTGGCCGAAGCTGACCTGGCCGAACACGCTCAGGTCGCCGCGGATGAAGTAGGCATCGGCTTCGAGCAGTGTCAGGCCGGTGTTCTTGCCTGCTGTGGCGAACGGCGTGTCGACGAAGATCGGGTCGCCGTTGGCGTCGACCTGGCCCGAGTCGGCCGAGTAGGTGCCATCGGCGGCAAAGTTGTAGGCCTTGCCATGCAGCGCGGTGAACCCGAAGCCGCCGAACTCGCCCTTCGAATAGTCCACCCGTGCAATGGCCACCGGCTGCTTGTTGCCCGGGGCGTAGCGAGCGGAGTTCATGTTGGCGATGCCGGCGCGGATCCACCACTTGCCACGCGTGATGTCCAGCACCGCGCCGGTGTAGGCGGTCGGCGCCGTGAAGTCGAACAGCAGGTTGTGGGTGATCAGCTTGTTGCCGGCCGGCAGGGTGATCTCGTAACCGGTCCAGTCCGGGATCTGGCCGACCCAGAGCCGGGTGTTCAGGTCCGACAGCGGGATCGACACCGTGGCCTCGTGCACGATCGAGTTGTTGATCAAGGCCCCGGTGCCACGCTCGGGGGCCAGGGTCAGCCGCCACTTGACGCCGTTGTCGGTCTCCTTTTCGAGGTCCAGCACGGCCATGCCGAAGTAGCTGTTGTCGTAGGTGTAGCGCGCGCCGCCGTTGTTCAGGAAGACGAAGCCGGCGTTGTCGTTGTTGCGGTTGAAGATCCAGGTCGGGTCGATCTGGCCGGAGATCTTCAGGCCCTTGTAGCCCTGGTCGGTGAAGTTGTCCTGCAGCGATTCGGTCTTGACCGCGATGCGGTTGAACTCGCGCGCCTGCTCCGGGGTCATGCCCCACTGGCCCGGTTGCGGCGCGGGTGCCGCTGCAGGCGTGGCGGCCTTCTTCTCGAGCTCGGCGACCCGGTCGCGAAGGGTGCGGATCTCCTTCAGAAGGTCGTCGAGCGAGGGCGCGGCCTGCTGGGCATGGGCCGGAAGCAGCGCTGCCGCGGCGGCAAGGGCCAGCAGTGGGCGGGCGAACTGGGGGGCGGGTCGGCCCGGGCGGAAGGTGCTCATCGTGTCGCTCCTGTGCAGGGTTTCTTGTGGCGGTCGGCTGAGGGGTGGGGTCAACTGCGCGAGGCCAAGGCCAGGTCGCGTTGGCGCTGACGTTCGCGGTGGGCCAGGGTCCAGCTTGCGGCGAGGATCCCGATCGAGACGATCACGACGATGACGGTCGCGATCGCATTCACGCTGGGGTTCAGACCCAGTCGTGCACGCGAGAAGATGACCAGCGGCATCGTCGTCGAGCCTGGCCCGCTGAGGAAGGCCGAGATCACGACGTCGTCCAGCGAGATCGTGAAGGTCAGCAGCCAGGCCGAGACCAGCGCCTGGGCGATCATCGGCAGCGTGACCAGCCAGAACACCTGGTGCGGCCGCGCGCCGAGGTCCATCGCGGCCTCTTCAAGCGACGGTGGCATGGCCTGCAGCCGGGACTGGATGACGACCGTGGCGTAGGCGATGCCGAGCAGCAGGTGGCCCAGCCAGATGGTGGCCATGCCACGTTCGGGGAACCCCAGCGCGCGCTGAATCGACACCAGCATCAGCAGCAGGGACAGGCCGACCACGACCTCCGGCATCACCAGCGGCGCACTGACCATGCCCGAGAACAGCGTGCGCCCCTTGAAGCGCCTGTACTTGACCAGGGCGTAGGCCGCCAGAGTGCCGAGCACCACAGAGCCGCAGGCCGTGAAGAACGCGATCTTCAGGCTCAGCCACAGCCCGGAGAGCATCTCGGTGTCGCTGGCCAGCTGCACGTACCACTTGAGGGTGAAGCCGCGCCACTGGTTGGGCAAGGGCGAGTCGTTGAACGACAGCACCACCAGCGCCACGATGGGCAGATAGAGGAAGAAGAACCCGGCCGCCAGCCAGCCCCGCGCAAAACCGCGGTTGAAGCCGTCCCGGGTGGCGAAGAAGGGTCGGGCCATGGTGTCGCCGCGGGGCTAGCGCCCCTTCTCCTGGGCCTCGGCCTGGTACTTGTTGAACACCGCCAGCGGCACGATGATCAGCAGCACCATCACGATCGCGACCGTCGAGGCCAGTGGCCAGTCGTTGTTGGAGAAGAACTCGTCCCAGATGACGCGGCCGATCATCAGCGTCTCCGGGCCGCCGAGAAGCTCGGGGATCACGAACTCGCCGACGCAGGGGATGAACACCAGCATGCTGCCGGCGATGATGCCGGCCTTGGACAGCGGCACGGTGATCTTCCAGAACGCGACCCAGGCCGTGGCGCCGAGATCGGCCGCGGCCTCGAGCAGGCGGACGTCCATCTTGGCCAGGTTGGCGTACAGCGGCAGGATCATGAACGGCAGGTAGGTGTAGGTCATGCCGAGCACGAGCGAAAACGGCGTGTGCATCAGCTGCCCAGGTGTTCCGATCAGGCCCAGCGCGTAGAGCACATGGTCCAGTCCGAGACCGACGATCACCTGCTCGACCCAGCCGCCTTCGGACAGCAGGCCCCGCCACGCGTAGACACGCAGCAGGAACGAGGTCCAGAACGGCAGCATCACCAGCATCAGCAAGGTCGGCTGGATGCTGGGCCGGGCGCGTGCCATGAAGTAGGCAAACGGGTAGCCGATCAGCAGGCACAGCACCGTGGTCGCCGCGGCATAGCGCACGCTCGACAGGTAGGTGCTGAAGTAGAGCGGGTCCTGGGCAATGAACGCGTAGTTGCCGAACTTGAGCGCCAGCGTCAGCACGCCGTCCTGCCAGGTCAGGACGTCCTTGAAGGTGACGGTCTCCATCTCCGACAGGCTGATCTTGCCGACAATGAAGAACGGCAGCGCGAAGAAGATCAGCAAGAACAACATCGGCAGCGCGATCACGGCCACACGGCCGCTGAACCAGCGCTGGCGAAGGGTCTGCAGGGCGGCCATCGCGGTCAGGCCGTCAGCACCACATGGGCCGACTCGGACCATTGCGCCCAGACCGTGTCGCCCCAGGTGAAGTGCTCGTCCTTGTGGCGCTGCGTATTGGCCTGGCTGACCTTGAGCATCGCACCGCTGGCGAGTTGCAGCCGGTAGACCGTGAAGCTGCCGAAGTACGACATCTCCTGCACGGTGCCCTGGACCTGGTTGTGCTCCCCCTCGGGCTTGGTGCCCGACAGGAAGATCTTCTCGGGTCGCAGCGCGACGGTGACCGCCATGCCTTCGGTACCGGTGATGCCGTGGCCGACGTAGTGCTTGCAGTCCGCAGAGCCGATCACGCAGTGGTCGGCCGCGTCGATGTCCAGCGTGCCGTCCATCATGTTGACGTTGCCGATGAAGTCGGCAACAAAGCGCGTGGCCGGGGTTTCGTACAGGTCTCCGGGCGGCCCGATCTGCTGGAACTTGCCCTCGCTCATCACCGCGATGCGCGAGGCCATCGTCATGGCCTCTTCCTGGTCGTGCGTGACCATCACGCAGGTCACGCCGTCCTGCTCGACGATGTTGACGAGCTCGATCTGGGTCTGTTCGCGCAGCTTCTTGTCCAGCGCGCCCAGCGGCTCGTCGAGCAGCAGCAGCTGCGGCTGCTTGGCCAGACTGCGCGCCAGCGCGACGCGCTGCTGCTGGCCGCCGGACAGCTGATGGGGCTTGCGCTCGGCGTATTTGCCCAACTGCACGAGCTTGAGCATGGCTTCGACCTTGCTGGCGATCTGGTCCTTGGCCTGACCTTCACGCCGCAGGCCGAACGCGATGTTGTCCCACACCGTCAGGTGCGGGAACAGCGCGTAGCTCTGGAACATCATGTTGATCGGCCGCTCGTAGGGCGGCATGTCGGCCAGGTCCTGCCCCGCGAGCAGGATCTGCCCGGAGCTGGGCGTCTCGAAGCCCGCCAGCATGCGCAGCAGCGTGCTCTTGCCGCAGCCCGAGGGGCCGAGCAGGGCGAAGATCTCGCCCTTGGCAATGTCGACGCTGACGTTCGCGACGGCTCGGAAGCTGCCGTAGTCCTTGACCACCTCGCGGATGCGCAGGAACGCGCCGTCCGCCGGGGCTGCCTCTGGCTTGCCGGTCATGCCGCGCTCACAGCCCGGTCTTGAAGGCGGTGTAGGTGCGCGTCATCAGGCGGCGCATGTCGTTGTTGAGCGAATCGGGCGCCACCATGCGCGCCATGTCGGCAGGAGACAGGAAGACGCTGGGGTTGCTCGCGACGTCGGCCCGCACGTGCTTGCGCGACTCGAGGTTCGGGTTGGCGTAGAAGACCTTGTTCGTCAGCCCGGCGTGGACTTCGGGGCGCAGGATGTAGTCGATGAACTTGTGCGCATTGCCGGGCCGCGGCGCGTCGGCCGGGATCGCCATCGTGTCGAAGAACAGGACGCCCCCGTTCTTCGGGATCAGGGCCTGGATGTTCTGGCCGGTCTTGCCGTCGATCGCACGCTGGCGCGCGATGTTGATGTCACCGCTCCAGCCCAGCGCCAGCCCGATCGAACCCGACGCCATGTCGTTGATGTAGCCCGAGCTCGAGAACAGCGTCACGTGCGGGCGGATGCTCTTCAGGATGTTCGCCGCCGGGGGATAGTCGGCCGGATTGCGGCTGAACGGGGGCTTGCCCATGTAGTGCAGGACCGCGGGCACGACCTCGGTGGCCGAATCCAGGAACGAGACGCCGATGCTGCGCATGCGGCTGATGTATTCGGGCTTGAACAGCAGGTCCCAGACGTTGTCGGGCATCGGCAGGTTGCCCAGCGCGCCACGCACCTTCTCGATGTTGATGCCCACGGTGGTGAAGCCCCAGAGCCAGTTCACCAGGTGCTCGTTGCCGGGGTCCATCTTGGCGAGTTGGGCCTGGACGGCGGGGTCGAGGTTGCGCAGGTTCGGGATCTGGGCCTTGTCGAGCTTGCGGTACAGCCCGCCGTCGATCTGCAGCTTGGCCCAGTTCGACGACGGCACGACGATGTCGTAGCCGGTCTTGCCGGCGACCAGCTTGGCGTGCAGGATCTCGTTGTTGTCGTAGTTGTCGTAACGGACCTTGATGCCCGTTTCCTTCTCGAAGTTCTTGATCGTGTCTTCGGCGATGTAGTCCGACCAGTTGTAGATGTTCAGCACCTTGGGCTCGGCG
>JAJTGU010000155.1 GCA_021297985.1 Rubrivivax sp. | reverse complement strand
CAGGATGAAGCCGAAGTCGCCCACGCGGTTGACGAGGAAGGCCTTCATGTTGGCGAACACCGCCGTCTGCTTCTTGAACCAGAAGCCGATCAGCAGGTAGCTCACCAGGCCCACCGCCTCCCAGCCGAAGAACAGTTGCAGGAAGTTGTTGCTCATCACGAGCATCAACATCGAGAACGTGAACAGGCTGATGTAGCTGAAGAAGCGCTGGTAGCCGGGGTCTTCTTCCATGTAGCCGATGGTGTAGACATGCACCATCAAGCTGACGAAGGTGACGACGCACATCATCATCGCCGTGAGGCCGTCGACCAGGAAGCCGACCTCCATCACCAGCTTGCCGAGCACCATCCATTCGTAGAGGGTCGCATTGAAGCGGGCGCCGCCTGCCACCTGCGCCATCACCACAGCCGAGCAGACGAAGGCGATGGCGACGCCGAGGATGGTGAAGAAGTGCGCACCGCGTCGGCCGACGGTCTTGCCGAACAGGCCGGCAATCACGGCACCGATCAGCGGCGCCAACGGCACAGCAAGCAGGAGGTTCTGCGACAAGGTGGCGGTGGGGGTGCTCATCGCCATCAACCCTTCAACTGGTCGAGCTTGCTCACGTCGATCGAGCTGCGGTTGCGGAACAACACCACCAGGATCGCAAGGCCGATCGCCGATTCCGCCGCCGCCACCGTGAGGATGAAGAACACGAAGATCTGGCCGGCCATCCGGTCAGCCTCCAACGGGAGATAGTGCGAGAACGCGACGAAGTTCATGTTGACCGCGAGCAACATCAGTTCGATCGCCATCAGCAACACGATCAGGTTGCGTCGATTGAGGAAGACGCCAATGACCGACAGTGCGAACAGGATGCCACCCAGCGACAGGTAGTGGCCGAGCGTGATGACTCCGAGCGTCATGCCGCGCCCCCGGGGGTGTCGCCGCTTCCGGACTTGGGCGCCGTGATCGTGGGCGCGACCTTGACGATGCGCAATCGATCCGAGGCTTTGGTTCGCACCTGCTCCGAGGCGTCCAGGTGGCGGCTGTCCTTGCGCTCGCGCAGGGTCAACACGATCGCGGCGATGATGGCCACGAGCAGCAGGACCGCCGCGATCTGCAGCGGGTACAGGTACTCGGTATAGAGCTCGATGCCCAGCATCTTGGTGTTGCCGAGTTCGACCTCTCTGGGATCGGGGGTCGAGCTGCTGACCTGGAAGCCGCGCATCAGCACCAGCGCCAGTTGCAATGCGATGGCAGCGCCGATCGCTCCTGCCAACGGCAGGCTCTTCCAGAAGCCTTGACGAAAGTTGTCGGAGTTGATGTCCAGCATCATCACGACGAACAGGAACAGCACCATCACCGCACCGACGTAGACCAAGACCAGGGTGATGGCCAGGAACTCGGCCCTCAGCAGCATCCACAGGCACGCGGCACTGAAGAAAGACAGCACCAGAAACAGCGCTGCATGCACCGTGCTGCGCGCCGTGATGACACGGAACGCTGCGAACAGCAGCACGCTGGAGAAGACGTAGAACAGGGCGGCAGTGGAATTCATCGTGTCGTTCGGTCGTCCGGCTCCTCACCGGCGGTGCGCGGCATCAGCGGTACTTGGCGTCGGCCTCGCGGTGGGCGGCGATGTCCTTTTCATAGCGGTCGCCGACCGCCAACAGCATGTCCTTGGTGAAGTACAGGTCGCCGCGCTTCTCGCCGTGGTATTCGAAGTGCTGCGTCTCGACGATGGAGTCGACCGGACAGCTCTCCTCGCAGAAGCCGCAGAAGATGCATTTGGTCAAGTCGATGTCGTAGCGCGTGGTGCGACGAGAGCCATCGGCACGGACGTCGGATTCGATCGTGATCGCCATCGCCGGGCAGACCGCCTCGCAGAGCTTGCAGGCGATGCAACGTTCTTCGCCGTTGTCGTAGCGGCGCAGTGCATGCAGGCCCCTGAAGCGTGGCGAGAGCGGCGTCTTTTCCTCAGGGAACTGCACGGTGATCGTCGGCGACAAGAAGTGCTTGCCGGTGATCTTCATGCCCTTGAACAGTTCGGCGAGCATGAAGCTCGACAGCACGTCCTTGATCGCAGTGAAGGTGCTCATGGTCGATGCGCCTCTTTCAGCCCCAGATGTCGAACGGCGACTGGATCCACAGCCCGACGACGACCAGCCAGACCAGGGTCACCGGGATGAAGATCTTCCAGCCCAGACGCATGATCTGGTCGTAGCGGAAGCGCGGGAACGTGGCCCGCACCCACAGGAACATCGTGACGACGCAGAAGACCTTGATCGCCAGCCAGATCCAGCCCGGGATGAAATCCAGGAACGCCACCGGGCTCAGCCAACCGCCCAGGAACAGCAGCACGGTCATCGTGCTGACGAGGATCATGTTCGCGTACTCGGCGAGGAAGAACATCGCGAACGACATGCCCGAGTACTCGATCATGTGGCCGGCGACGATCTCGGATTCGCCCTCGACGACGTCGAACGGATGACGGTTGGTCTCGGCCAGGCCCGAGATGAAGAAGACGACGAAGATCGGCAGCAGCGGCAGCCAGTTCCAGCTCAGGAAGCCCAGTCCCATGTCGGCGAACATGCCACGGCCCTGGCTGGACACGATCTCGCTCAGGTTCATGCTGGCCGACACCATCAAGACGACCACGAGGCAGAAGCCCATCGCGATCGCGTAGCTGACCATCTGTGCCGACGCACGCAGCGCACCCAGGAAGGCGTACTTCGAGTTGCTGGCCCAGCCAGCGATGATGACGCCGTAGACCTCGAGCGACGTGATTGCCATCAGGAACAGCAGTCCGGCATTGACGTCCGCCAGCACCACCTCGGGACCGAAGGGGATCACGGCCCAAGCCGCAAGCGCGGGCATGATGGTCATGATGGGGCCGAGGAAAAACAGCCCCTTGCTCGCCGCCGTGGGGCGGATGATCTCCTTGAAGATCAGCTTGACCGCGTCGGCAATGGGCGTCAGCAGCCCGAACGGGCCGACGCGGTTGGGTCCGGGTCGGATCTGGCTCCAGCCGATCGCCTTGCGCTCCCAGAGCGTCAGGTAGGCCACGCAGCCCATCAACGGCAGCACAACGGCGACGATCTTGATCAGGCTCCACACCACGAGCCAGAGCGTGGGCCCAAGGGCGTCGTTGCCGAATTGGTGAACGGTGTCGAGCATGGCCGTCAGACCCTTTCCACCGACAACGGGCCAAACATCGCGCCCAGCGCCGCCGTCGCGGCATGGCCGGCCGGGATGCGCACTGCGGTGGCGGCCAGGGAGCCCTCTTCCTGCGCGTCGATCACGAGACCCGCATCACCCTGTCGGACGAACACCTTGGAGCGGCCGGAGCCCAGTCCAAGCTGTTTCCACAGCGCACTCGACAGGCCCGCCACAGGCGGCCGGGCATCGGCGGTGAGCTGCAGGGCCGAGGCGCGGCGGACCAATGGGTCGGTGGCATAGATCGGCACATCGGCGATGCGCTCCAGGCCTGGCGAAAGAGCGAACACACCGACACCGCCAACCGCGTCGTTGTTCAACCGGCCCGCAAAGTCGCCAGCTCCGCCAAAGGCCTCGGTGCGCACCTCGTCCACGGTCTCGAAGTCGAAGCGGTCGACACCCAGCAGGTTGCCGAGCACACGCAGCACTTTCCATCCCGGACGCGTGTCGCCCAGGGGTTTGACGACGCCGTGGAAGGTCTGCAAGCGGCCCTCGGCGTTGACGAGGCTGCCTGCGGTCTCGGTGAAAGGTGCGATCGGCAGCATCACGTCGGCAACGTCCGCCAGGCCCTGGTCGAGGTCGGCAAACGAGGTCAGAGCGACGACGAGTCCAGCGCCGGCAAGTGCGCGCTTCGCGGCCGCCGGATCGGCAGCGTCGAGCAGCGGTTCGGTGTGCAGCAGCAGCAAGGCCTTCATCGGGCGGCCGAGCATCTGTTGGGCGTTCAGACCGCCTTCACCCGGCAGCGCGCCCACCAGTTGCGCACCCACCGCGTTGCCGGCTTCGCCCAGGTAACCGCAGCGCGACTCGGTGGCAGCGGCAATCCATTGCGCCAGCGCCAGCAACTCACCGGCCCTCGGGTGTTGAGCGGCCGCATTTCCAAGGAGAACGGCCTTGCGGCTGCCGGACAACAGCATTGCCGCAGTCGCCCGCGCCGACGCCGTCGTGTCGACCTCCACCGGTGGCGCAATGCCACGCGACTGCGCAACCGCCGCCGCAACCTGAGCCAGCGCTTCAACCCAGCCCGAGGGCGCCGCGGCGAGGGTCTGTGCCACGGGCATGGCCCAATCGTCGTGCACCGCATGCAGGCTGGCGACCTGGCCGCCACGACGTACCGCCTGACGCAGGCGAAGGGCCAGCAACGGGTGGTCCTTGCGCAGGAACGAACCGATCACGAAGGCCCGGTCAAGCGTCGACAACTCGGCGATCGGCATGCCCAGCCAGCGAGCCTGCCCCGCAGGTGCCGTGTTGCCGAAGTCGGCGTGACGCAGCCGGTGGTCGATGTTCTCGCTGCCGATGCCGCGCATCAGCCGCGCGAGGAGGTGCAACTCCTCGAGCGTCGCCATCGGATGCGCCAGAGCGCCGATCTCGGCCGTTCCGAACTCGGACTTGACCCGCTTCAGGCCATCGGCAACGTAGTTCAGGGCCGTGTTCCAGTCCACCGTCTGCCACTGCCCGCCCTGCTTGATGCGCGGCTGGGTGAGGCGCCGGTCGCTGTTGACGGCTTCATAGCTGAAACGGTCGCGATCGGCGATCCAGCACTCGTTGACCGCGTCGTTCTCGAGTGGCACGACACGCAGCACCTTCTGCGCCTTGACCTGGACCACCAGGTTGGCGCCGACGCTGTCGTGCGGGCTCACGCTCTTGCGGCGCGACAGCTCCCAGGTTCGGGCGCTGTAGCGGAACGGCTTGCTCGTCAGCGCGCCGACCGGGCAGATGTCGATCATGTTGCCCGACAACTCGCTGTCGACCGTGCCACCGCTGACCGTGGTGATCTCGCTGTGCTCGCCGCGGTGGATCATGCCGAGTTCCATCGCGCCGGCCATCTCCTGGCCGAAGCGCACGCAACGCGTGCAATGGATGCAGCGGCTCATCTCCTCCATGCTGATCAACGGGCCCACGTCCTTGTGGAAGACGACACGCTTGTCTTCCTGGTAGCGGCTCGCACTGCCGCCGTAGCCGACGGCAAGGTCCTGCAACTGGCATTCGCCGCCCTGGTCGCAGATGGGGCAGTCCAGCGGGTGGTTGATGAGCAGGAACTCCATCACCGAGCGCTGCGCCTTCAGCGCCTTGTCGCTCTGGGTGCGCACGATCATGCCGTTGGTCGCCGGCGTCGCGCAGGCCGGCATCGGCTTGGGCATCTTCTCGATGTCCACCAGGCACATCCGGCAGTTGGCCGCGATGCTGAGCTTCTTGTGATAGCAGAAATGCGGCACGTAGGTACCGGCGACGTCGGCCGCATGCATCACCATGCTGCCTTCGGTGACGCTGACCTTCTTGCCGTCGAGTTCGAGTTCGATCATGGCGGTCGTGGCCTCAGGCGGCGAGCGCGAAAGTCGGCACAGCCGGCTGCGTCACCATGCAGCGCTTGTGCTCGACGTGATAGGCGAACTCGTCGCGGAAATGCTTGAGCATGCCCTCGACCGGCATCGCGGCCGCATCGCCGAGGGCGCAGATCGTGCGGCCCTTGATGTTGAAGGCCACGCTGTCGAGCAGGGCCAGATCGTCGGCCCGGCCCTTGCCGTTCTCGATGCGCTCGATGACGCGCCAGAGCCAGCCCGTGCCCTCTCGGCAGGGCGTGCACTGGCCGCAGCTCTCGTGCATGTAGAAGTACGACAGGCGCAGCAGGCTCTTGACCATGCAGCGCCGCTCGTCCATCACGATCACCGCGCCAGAGCCGAGCATCGAGCCGGCCTTGGCGATGGCGTCGTAATCCATCGTCAGGTCCATCATCGTCGCGGCGGGAAGCACGGGCGCTGAAGAACCGCCGGGGATCACGGCCTTGAGCTTTCTGCCTCCACCAACGCCGCCCGCAAGCTCAAGCAGCTTGGCAAACGGCGTGCCCAGAGGGATCTCGTAGTTGCCCGGCCGTTCGACGTCGCCGACGATGCTGAAGATCTTGGTGCCGCCGTTGTTGGGCTTGCCGCACTCAAGATAAGCCTGGCCGCCGTGGTTGATGATCCAGGGCACCGCCGCGAAGGTCTCGGTGTTGTTGATCGTCGTCGGCTTGCCGTACAGGCCGAAGCTGGCCGGGAACGGCGGCTTGAAGCGGGGCTGGCCCTTCTTGCCTTCAAGAGACTCCAGCAAGGCGGTCTCTTCGCCGCAGATGTAGGCACCGAAGCCGTGGAAGGCGTGCAGTTGGAAGCTGAACGCCGAGCCGCCGATGTTGTCGCCCAACATGCCGGCGGCACGGGCCTCGTCAAGGGCCTGCTCGAAGCGCTCGTAGACCTCAAAGATCTCGCCGTGGATGTAGTTGTAGCCGGTCCGGATGCCCATCGCGTAGGCGGCGATGGCCATGCCCTCGATGACGATGTGCGGGTTGTAGGCCAGGATGTCGCGGTCTTTGCAGGTCCCGGGCTCGCCTTCGTCACTGTTGCAGACCAGGTACTTCGCGCCCGGGAACTGCCTGGGCATGAAGCTCCACTTCAGCCCGGTCGGGAAACCGGCACCCCCCCGACCACGCAGGGCCGAGAGCTTGACTTCGGCGATCACCTGCTCGGGCGTCATGCCCGGCCCGCCGTCCAGGCCGAGGATCTTCTTCAGCGCCGAGTAACCGCCGCGTGCGACGTAGTCGGCAAAGTGCCAGTTGCGGCCATCGAGCCCGTTGTAGATCTGGGCCCCGAGGTGGCGGTCATGGAAGCAGGTCTCCAGGCCGCCGGCCTGGAATCGGCTGAGGTCAGGCATCGCGATCACTGCGCGACTCCCAGCGCTGAACCCTGAGCCGCAGCGCGCAAGGTGTCCAGCAGTTCGTCCAGGCGTTGTGCGTTCATGAAGCTCAGCATCTGGCGGTCGTTGACGAGCATCACCGGCGCATCGGCGCAGGCACCCAGGCATTCGCTGGGCTGCACGGTGAAGACGCCATCCTTTGTCGTGCCGTAGGGCTCGACCCCGAGCCGCTTGCACACGTGGTCCAGCGCGGCATCGCCGTCGCGCAGCGCACACGGCAGGTTGGTGCAGACGTTGAGCTTGAAGCGCCCCACCGGCTGCTGGTTGTACATGTTGTAGAAGGTCGTGACCTCGTGCACCGCGATCGCCGGCATGTCGAGATAGGCTGCGATCGCGGCTTCGGCAGCCTGAGTGACGTGACCTTGCTCCTGCTGCACGATGGCCAGGCACGCCATCACGGCCGACACCTTCTGGTCGGCCGGGTACTTGGCGACCTCGCGGTCGAAGCGGGCCCGCGTCGTGGCCGACAGTTCCATGATCTCCCCGCTCACCGATCAATCTCCCCGAACACGATGTCCATCGTGCCGATGATCGCCACCGCGTCGGCGATCATGTGTCCGCGTGCCATCTCGTCCAGCGCCGCCAGATGGGCAAAGCCCGGCGGGCGGATCTTCAGCCGATAAGGCTTGTTCGCGCCGTCACTGACGATGTAGATGCCGAACTCGCCCTTGGGATGCTCGACCGCCGCGTAGGCCTCGCCCTCCGGGACGTGCATGCCTTCGGTGAAGAGCTTGAAGTGGTGGATCAACTCCTCCATGTTGCTCTTCATGTTCACGCGCGAAGGCGGCGCCACCTTGTGGTTGCCGGTGATCGTCGGCCCCGGGTTGGCACGCAGCCACTGGACGCACTGCTGGACGATGCGGTTGCTCTGGCGCATCTCCTCGATTCGCACGAGGTAACGGTCGTAGGTGTCGCCGTTGGTGCCAACCGGAATGTCGAAATCCATCCGGTCGTAGACGTCATAGGGTTGCTGCTTGCGCAGGTCCCAGACGATGCCGCTGCCACGCAGCATCGCGCCAGTGAAGCCCAGGTTCAGCGCCCGCTCCGGGCTGACGACACCAATGCCGACCGTGCGCTGCTTCCAGATCCGGTTGTCGGTCAGAAGCGTTTCGTAGTCGTCGACGTTCTTCGGGAAGCGCTGGCTGAAATCCTCGATGAAGTCCAGCAGCGAGCCTTGGCGGTTCTTGTTCAGTGCCGCGATCGCACGCTCGTTCTTGATCCGCGAGACCTGGTACTGCGGCATGCGATCGGGCAGGTCGCGGTAGACGCCGCCGGGCCGGAAGTAGGCCGCGTGCATGCGAGCGCCGCTCACCGCCTCGTACATGTCGAAGATGTCCTCGCGCTCGCGGAAGCAGTAGATGAGGATGTTCATCGCACCACAGTCCAACCCGTGGCAGCCCAGCCAGAGCAGGTGGTTGAGGATGCGGGTCAGCTCGGCGAACATCACGCGGATGTACTGGGCGCGCAGCGGCACATCGACGCCGAGCAGCTTCTCGATCGCCAGGCAGTAGGCGTGCTCGTTGCACATCATCGAGACGTAATCCAGCCGGTCCATGTAGGGCAGGCTCTGGAGATACGTCTTGCTCTCGGCGAGCTTCTCGGTGGCGCGATGCAACAGGCCGATGTGGGGATCGGCTCGCTGGATGACCTCGCCGTCGAGCTCGAGCACCAGGCGAAGCACGCCGTGCGCCGCCGGGTGCTGGGGCCCGAAGTTCAGGGTGTAGTTCTTGATCTCGGCCATGTCAGTGCAAGCCGCCGTAGTGGTCTTCGCGCACCACGCGCGGCACGTTCTCGCGCGGCTCGATCGTCACCGGCTGGTAGATCACGCGCTTCTTCTCGGCGTCGTAGCGCATCTCGACGTGTCCGGACACCGGGAAGTCCTTGCGCATCGGGTGACCGATGAAGCCGTAGTCCGTCAGGATGCGGCGCAGGTCGAGGTGGCCGTCGAAGACGATGCCGTACATGTCGAAGGCTTCGCGTTCAAACCAGTTCGCACTGTTCCAGACCGGCGTTGCCGAAGCCACCATCGGCTGATCGTCGTCAGGGCAGAAGACCCGCACGCGAAGGCGCCAGTTGTGGGTCACCGACAGCAGGTGCGACACGACCGCGTAACGGCGTCCTTCGGTACCGAGGTTCTTCCAGTCGCTGTAGTCCAGGCCGCACAGGTCGATCAGTTGCTCGAACCTCAGCGACGGGTCGTCGCGCAGCCGCAGCATGGCGTCGGCGTAGGCGGCGGCCTTCAGCACCACCGTCAATTCGCCACGGTCGACATCGGTCGAGGCGATGGCATCGCCGAGCGCGGCTTCGAGCGCGGCTTTCAGCGTGAGCAGTCGGTCGGAGGACATCAGCGGGCGATGGTGTTTTCGCGGCGAATCTTGGCCTGCAGTTGCAGGATGCCGTACAGAAGCGCTTCGGCCGTCGGCGGACAGCCGGGCACGTAGACATCGACCGGCACGATGCGGTCGCAGCCGCGCACGACCGAATAGCTGTAGTGGTAGTAACCGCCACCGTTGGCACAAGAGCCCATGCTCAACACCCAGCGCGGTTCTGCCATCTGGTCATAGACCTTTCGAAGTGCCGGTGCCATCTTGTTGCACAGCGTGCCGGCGACGATCATCAGGTCGCTCTGGCGCGGGCTGGGGCGGAACAGCATGCCGAAGCGGTCGATGTCATAGCGTGCCGCACCGGCATGCATCATTTCGACGGCACAACAGGCCAGGCCGAAAGTCATGGGCCACAACGAGCCCGTCTTGGACCAGTTGATCAGCGTGTCGACCGAGGTGGTGACAAACCCTTCCTTGAGAACGCCATCAATGCCCATCTGCGTTTGCCTCCGTCATTCCCAGTCCAAGGCGCCTTTTTTCCACTCGTAGACGAAGCCCACGACGAGGATGCCCAGGAAGACCATCATGGCCCAGAAGCCGGCTGCGCCGATGTCGTGCAGCGCCACCGCCCAGGGGAAGAGGAAAGCGATCTCGAGATCGAACAGGATGAACAGGATCGCCACGAGGTAGTAGCGCACGTCGAACTTCATGCGCGCGTCTTCGAAAGCCTCGAAGCCGCATTCGTAGGGACTGTTCTTCTGCGCGTCGGGCCGATTGGGGCCGAGCAGGAAACCGAGCACCTGGGGCACGACACCGACGGCGACGCCCACCAGGATGAACAGGATCACGGGCACGTAGGCTTGAAGGTCCATCGCTCGCGGTTCGTTCAGGGTTCGTCTGCGGTCGCGCCACGGGGGCGCTATGGGTCGCAAAATCGGTCGCGCAAACAAAAAGCGCGCCGGTCGGGAATCTCTGCCCTGCCCTTGCGCGCTGCGGTGGTGCCGTCGGCGAGACTCGAACTCGCACAGCTTTCGCCACTACCCCCTCAAGATAGCGTGTCTACCAATTTCACCACGACGGCACTGCGTTCAATCCAGCGGCCTGACAGGACCGCCGAGCCCGATGCGACTGAGGGCAAACAACGCATCGAACAGCGAAAGATTCTAGCCCCAAAAGTGGGGACATCCCGCGCTGCAGCAGAGCGCCACGGCTCGCTTGGCGCGGGGTCCTGAACTCCTTACTTTGCCGCGCTAGCCGGGGCAGCAGGGGCTGCCGGCACGCCTGCAGCGGCAGGGGCCGGAACCGGCGCAGCAGGCAAGGCACCTGGGATCGCACCGGTGGCGGGCGCCGCGGGCGCTGATGCGGCACGGTCGAGGATCGTGTCGCCACCGGTTGCGGCAGCCCGGCCCGCACCACTGGTCGAGAGGTAGGCCAACGCGAGCGTGCAGCAGAAGAACACTGCTGCACAGATCGCGGTGGAACGCGACAGGAAATTCGCGCTGCCTGTGGCGCCGAACAGGCTGCCCGAAGAACCGCCGCCTCCACCGAACGAGGCACCGGCATCGGCACCTTTGCCGTGCTGAACCAGCACGAGGCCGATCATCGTCACCGCGGTCAGCAGTTGCACCGCCAGGATCAAGGTCATCCAGATCTGCATGAGGTTCTCTTCAACTTCGACAAAAGGATCGTTGGGGATCAGGCCGCACGCGCAATGGCGATGAACTCAGACGCCTTCAAGGAGGCTCCGCCGATCAGTCCACCGTCGATGTCGGCCTGAGCAAAAAGCGTTGCGGCGTTGTCGGGCTTGACGCTGCCGCCGTACAGGATCTTCATGGTCGCGCCACGTCCAGTGGCAGCGTGCAGTTGCGCCCGCAGCACGGCATGCACGGCCTGCGCCTGCTCGGGCGACGCGGTCCGGCCGGTGCCAATGGCCCAGACGGGTTCGTAGGCCACGACCATCTCGGCCGCGCAATGGGCCAGGCGGTGGATCACCGCCGACAGCTGGCGCTTGACCACCGTCTCGGTCTCGCCGGCCTCGCGCTGGGCCAGCGTTTCGCCGACGCAGACGATGGGCGTCACACCCTTCGCCAGCGCCGCCTGGGCCTTGGCAGCGACGAGCTCGTCGCTTTCGGCATGGTAGGCCCGGCGCTCGCTGTGGCCGACGATCACGTAGCGGCAGCCGGCTTCGGCCAGCATCGCTGCGGAGACCTCTCCGGTATAGGCCCCCTGGGCGTGTTCGGAGACGTCCTGGGCGCCCCAGCGCAGGTCGCTGCCGGCCAACGCGGCAGCTGTCTCGTGCAGGTACACAGCCGGTACACAAACCGCGAGATCGCCCAGATAGGGCCTGCCGGCCAGCAAGGCGCTCAGCAGTTCGGCATTCGCTGCGCGGCTGCCGTGCATCTTCCAGTTGCCGACGATGAGCTTTCTGCGTTGGGCCATGGGTGTTGCCTCCTTCACCACGTCAGCACGATCTTGCCGACATGCGTACTCGATTCCATCAACGCATGCGCCTGGCTCGCCTGTGCAGCCGGGAACGTGGCGTGGATCACCGGCCGGATGTGTCCCGACTCGATCAGCGGCCAGACCTCGGCACGCAGTTCACGGGCCAATCGCGCCTTGTAGGCCAAGGGTCGCGGGCGCAAGGTCGAGCCCGTGATCTTGACGCGCTTGCGCAGCAGCAGCCCGCTGTCGATGGCACTGGAAGTGCCGCCCTGCACCGCGATGACGGCAATGCGTCCGTCATCGGCCGTGCACTGCAATTCGCGGCCCAGGTAATCCCCCGCGACCATGTCGAGCACGACGTCTACGCCGCGTCCATCGGTCAGCCGCTTGACTTCAGCGACGAAGTCCTGGCTCCGGTAGTTGATGGCGTGGTCAGCCCCCAGGGCCAGACACGCGACACACTTCTCGTCGCTGCCCGCGGTCACGATCACCGGCCCGGCGCCGCGCGCCTTGGCCAGTTGGATGGCGGTCACGCCAATGCCACTGGAACCCCCTTGCACCAGCAACGACTCGCCTGACGCGAGACCCGCAATGGCAAACACGTTCTGCCAGACGGTAAAGAACGTTTCCGGCAGGCTGGCCGCCTCGACCGCATTCAGGCCAAGAGGCAACGGCAAGCATTGCGACACGGGCGCGACGCAGTACTCGGCGTAACCACCACCGGCCACCAAGGCACAGACTGCGTCGCCTGGCGACAGACCGGCCGCGGCCAGATCGTCGGCCGAGCCTTCGAGCACGGTCCCCGCGATCTCAAGCCCGGGCAGATCGCTGACACCGGGCGGCATCGGGTACAGGCCCTTGCGCTGCAACACGTCCGGGCGGTTGACGCCCGAAGCGGCAACGCGGATCAGCAGTTCACCCGCCGCCGGCCGCGGCACCGGGCGCTGTGTCAGGCACAGCACCTCCGGCCCGCCGGGGCGGACGATCTCGATGGCGTTCATGGTCGCCATTCGGTGCTGAACTGCCTGGTCCGAACCGGTCAGTTCGACGACGGAGTGTCGTCCTGGCGCGGCGCAGCGGCCGGTGCGTCGACGGACGGGGCGTCGCCGCCCTCGCCGCGCGAATCACCCCGGCCTTCGCCTTCCGCCGGGCGCTCGCTGCGCTCACGGCGGGGGCCGCGGTCGCCACGCTCGCCACCGCGGTCACTGCGCTCGCGGCGGGGGCCACGATCACCGCGGTCACCCCGGTCGCTGCGCTCGAAGCGCGGCTCTTCTGCCATGCCTTCGGGTCGCTCGAGCAGGGCCTTCATGCTGAGCTTGATGCGCCCCTTCTCGTCGGTCTCGAGAACCTTGACCTTCACGACCTGGCCTTCCTTGAGGAAGTCCTCTACGCGCTCGACACGCTGATGCGCGATCTGGCTGATGTGCAGCAGGCCGTCCTTGCCGGGCAGCACATTGATCAAGGCGCCAAAGTCCAGGATCTTGACGACCGGGCCTTCGTAGACCTTGCCGATCTCGGCCTCGGCGGTGATCTCGGCGATGCGCTTCTTCGCGAACTCGGCCTTGTCGGCCTCGGTGCTGGCGATCGTGATGGTGCCGTCTTCGCCGATGTCGATCGTGCAGCCGGTCTCTTCGGTCAGTGCGCGGATGGTGGCGCCACCCTTGCCGATGACGTCCCGGATCTTCTCCGGGTGGATCTTCATCGTGTACAGGCGCGGCGCGAACTTGCTCACCTCTTCCTTGGCACCACCGACGGCCTCGACCATCTTGCCCAGGATGTGCATGCGCGCTTCCTTGGCCTGCTCAAGCGCCACCTGCATGATCTCCTGGGTGATGCCCTGGATCTTGATGTCCATCTGCAGCGCGGTCACGCCAGCAGAGGTGCCCGCGACCTTGAAGTCCATGTCGCCCAGGTGATCCTCGTCGCCGAGGATGTCGGTCAGGACCGCGAAGCGGTTGCCTTCCTTGATCAGGCCCATGGCGATACCGGCGACGTGCGCCTTCAGCGGCACGCCGGCGTCCATCAGGCTCAGGCAGCCACCACAGACCGAGGCCATCGACGACGAGCCATTGCTCTCGGTGATCTCGGACACGACACGCAGCGTGTACGGAAAGTCTTCCTTCTTCGGCAGCACCGCGATCAGCGCCCGCTTGGCCAGTCGGCCATGGCCGATCTCGCGGCGCTTGGGGCTGCCCACGCGTCCCGTTTCGCCGGTGGCGAACGGGGGCATGTTGTAGTGCAGCATGAAGCGGTCCTCGAAGTCGCCGGCCAGCGCGTCGATGCGCTGCGCGTCGCGCTCGGTGCCCAGCGTCGCGGCGACCAGCGCCTGCGTCTCGCCGCGCGTGAACAAGGCCGAACCGTGCGTGCGCGGCAACACGCCGGTGCGGATCTCGATGGCGCGCACGGTACGCGTGTCGCGACCATCGATGCGCGGCTCGCCGGCCAGGATCTGGCCACGGACGATGGCGCTTTCGATGTTGAACAGCAGGCCCTCGACGGCCACCTTGTCGAACTCGATGCCTTCGGCCTTCAACGCGGCAAACACGCTGGACGTGACATCGCGGCAGGCCTGGGTGCGGGCCTGCTTGCTGCGGATCTGGTAAGCGGCGCGCAGCGGGCCTTCGGCCAACGCACCGACCTTGGCGATGAACGGCTCGTCCTTGGCCGGCGCCTGCCACTGCCACTCGGGCTTGCCGGCGTCGCGCACCAGTTCGTTGATTGCCGCGATGGCGATCCGGCCCTGTTCGTGGCCGTAGACCACGCCGCCCAGCATGACCTCTTCGCTCAGCTGGTCGGCCTCGCTCTCGACCATCAACACGGCAGATTCGGTACCCGCGACGACAAGGTCCATCTTGCTGCTGGCGAGCTGCGTCTGGCCCGGGTTCAGCACATACTGGCCGTCGATGTAGCCCACGCGTGCGGCGCCGATGGGGCCGTTGAACGGGATCCCGCTGATCGCCAGCGCAGCGCTGGTGCCGATCAGCGCGGCGATGTCGGCCTGGACCTCGGGGTTCAGGCTCAGCACGTGCACGACGACCTGGACCTCGTTGAAGAAGCCGTCCGGGAACAGCGGGCGGATCGGGCGGTCGATCAGGCGGCTGGTCAGCGTCTCGAGCTCGCTCGGGCGGCCTTCGCGCTTGAAGAAGCTGCCGGGGATCTTGCCGGCGGCATAGGTCTTCTCGATGTAGTCAACGGTCAACGGGAAGAAGTCCTGGCCTGCCTTGGCCTCGCTCTTGGCGACAACGGTGGCGAGCACAACGGTGTCGTCCATCGAAACCAGCACGGCACCCGTGCTCTGGCGGGCGATCTCGCCGGTCTCCAGCGTCACCTGGTGCTGGCCCCATTGGAAGGTCTTCACGACCTTGTTGAACATGCTCATGCGGTGTCCTCTTTCATGGTGGAGGGTGGGCAGCGCAATGCCATTCCAGGGAGGCCCGAGTCGACCGGACGTCGTTGGAATGACACAGCTCTTGCGGCCCGTTGGTGGGAAGGCGTGTCGGGGCTGCCGACCTCGGCAGCCCCGTACGGATTTACTTGCGCAGGCCGAGCTTGGAGATCAGCGCGGTGTAGCGGTCGGGCTCGCGATCCTTCAGGTAGGACAGCAGGCGCTTGCGCTGGTTGACCATCTTCAGGAGGCCGCGGCGACCGTGGTGGTCCTTCAGGTGCAGCTTGAAATGCGGCGTCAGTTCGTTGATGCGCGCGGTGAGCAGCGCCACCTGCACTTCGGGGCTGCCGGTGTCGGCCGTGCCACGGGCGTGGCTCTTGACGATATCCGCCTTGGCGGGAGTGGTGAGGGGCATCGCGATTTCCTGTGGGATGCTGGAAACCGCCGCGCGCCGGCCTTGCACCGACGCGAGAGGGTTTCCGGGTGGACTTGCGAACGCCAGTGAAACCGACCGGCGCCGTGCTGATTGCTTGCTCGTACCGCAAAGACGCAGGCCGAGAAAGCAACCAAAGATTATAGCCTGGGACGCTCGCCCGATGGCGACAGGTAGCGCGCGAGCCGCAACAGCCCGGCGTCAAGCCGCTCCGGCTCCCGCGAGGCGAAGCACCAGCGCAGCCAGCCCTCGCCCTCCGGACCAAAGGCCGCACCGGGCGCGAGGCCCAGGCCGTGTTCGGCCACCAGCCGCTTGGCCAGGGCCAGGGAATCGGCCTCGCCCGCGACGCGGAAGAAGGCGTACATCCCGCCCGGGGGCGAAGCCACCGTCACACCCGGCAGTGCGGCCAGGCCGTCAACCAGACGGTCTCGGCAGGCGCGCAGGTGGGCCACCAGCGGCGGCACCGTCGCGGCTGCACCGGCCAGCGCCACCAGGCCACCCCGCTGCACAAACACCGGAGCGCAGGAGTGGTTGAACTCGATCAACTTGCCCATTGCGTCCAGATGTCCGGCGGGCAGCACCAGCCAGCCCAGGCGCCAGCCCGTCATCAGGAAACTCTTGCTGAAGCTCGCCGCAATGACGACCCGATCATCGGCCGTGGCCAGGTCGAGGAACGAGGGTGCCGCCTCCGCCGGCGCGCCGGCGTAATACAGCCGCTCATAGACCTCGTCGGCGACGATCCAGGTGCCGGTGCGGCGGCAGTGCTCCAGCAGCGCCTGCTGCTCGGCACGGCTCAGCGTCCAGCCGGTGGGGTTGTTGGGTGCGTTCACGAGCAGCACGCGGGTGGTTGGCGTCACCGCAGCCATCAGCGCGGCCAGGTCCAACCGCCAGGCGCCCGCGGCATCGGGTGCGAGCGCGACCCGCCGAACACGCGCTGACAGGATCGCAGGCTGCGCCGTCAGGTTGGGCCAGACCGGCGTCACGACCACGACCTCGTCACCCGGGTCGGCCAGCATCTGCATCGCCAACATCAAGGCACTCACGCCCGACGACGTGACGGCAATTCGGTCGATGCCGACCGGGCCGTGCAGGGTCGACACGTAGCCGGCGATCGCTTGGCGCAGCTCCGCCAGGCCGAGGTTGTGCGAGTAGAAGGTCTCGCCGCGTTGCAGCGACTCGGCCGCCGCTTCGCGTACCGCCACAGGCGTGGTTTCGTCGCTTTCGCCAAACCAGAACGCCAGCACGTCGTCACGACCGATTCCGGCGTTGGCGACTTCTCTGATCTTCGAGCCCGGCAGCTCGGCAATGGTGGTGCGCATGGTGGAGCCTAAGGCAGGGATCAATCGGGACGTGTCATGCGGCAGCCATGAGGCTGTCGTGTCGCGGTGGCGGGCAGGACCTTGAGCGAGCGGAACCCGTATCCTGACCCTTCGACGTCGAAGCGCACACCCGGGCTGCCGACTCGCTCCATCACGCTGACCACCAGACCCTGCTGGAGCTGGTGGTCTTCGGCCCGCATCGTGGCCATATGCGGCACGCCAAGCGCCGTGCCGTCGAAGTGCAGGCCTTCGAGCGCACGCGCGACATCCGCGGCCTCGGTGCCCGCGGCGCGTTGGACGGCAGCGGCGTACATCTCGAGCATGGCCTGCATGCGCAAGTGCACGTAGTCGTCCTGGGGCAACGGGAATCGCTGCTTGAACGCCGCACGGAAGCTGTCCGACGCCGCTCCGCCAAGATTCGGGTGCCACTCGGCCACCGCAATCACCCGTCCGACGCCCGCGTCGCCGATCGCGGCCGGCGCACCGAGCGCGTTGCCGTAGAACGTGTAGAGCCGGGCTTCGGAGCCGACCTCCCTCAAGGCGCGGACGAGCAAGGTCAGGTCATTGCCCCAGTTCGGCGTCAGCACCGCTGCGGCGCCGCTGGCCTTGATCTTCGCGGCGTAGGGGATGAAGTCGCGCACGCGGCCCAGCGGATGCAACTCGTCGCCGACGATCTGCACGTCCGGCCGCTGCGCGGCGATCGATGCACGGGCCTGTCGCAGCACGTGCTGGCCGAAGCTGTAGTCCTGACCAAAGAGGTAGATCGAAGACACCGCCCGGTCCTCGCGCAGCACCTCCATCAACGCCGCCAGCCGCATGTCGGCGTGAGCGTCGAAGCGGAAGTGCCAGAAGCTGCAGCGTTCGTTGGTCAACGAGGGCTCGACAGCGGAGTAGTTGAGAAACAGCACGCGCCGCTGAGGCTCGCGCGCGTTGTGCTTTTCGATGGCCTCGATCAGCGCCGCTGCCGTGGCCGAGCTGTTGCCTTGCGCAACGACCCCGATGCCACGGTCCAGCGCTGCCTTCAGCATCGCGAGGGCCTCTTCGGTGTTGCCTTTGCTGTCGAAGCGGACCAGTTCCAGCGGACGCGTCCCGCCCGCGGCCGCGGGCAGCCGGACGCCACCCCGCGCGTTGATCCGCTCACAAGCCCACAGCAGGTTGCGGAACACCGCTTCGCCGGCATTCGCAAACGGACCGGAGAGTCCTTCGATGAGTCCGATGCGGATCGGCGCTGCGCCCTGGCCGATGGCACTGGAGGCGGCCAGCGCGGCGGCGAGGGCCGAACCTGCCACCAGCCATTGGCGGCGGGTCGATGAATTCAAGGGCATGGTGCGAAAAAAATGGCCCCGCGGGGCCGGGCTGGCGGGGCTTGAAAGCGGGCAGCGCCGGCCCACCTCGGGATCATCGGTGCGTTGCAGGTGCCTTCCAAAGAAGGGTCAGCGACGCACCGCCAAGACGCCTTTTGTCATTGTAAGGAGCCCCACCATGTTCATCGTCCCTTTTGCCCGCAGCACCGCCCCGGTGTCCGAACTCGTCCGCTACGTCGACGACATCCTTGACCGCCAGGCGGCGGGCTCAGCCCACGCCCATGCGCGTACGGCATTGCGAGTGCCCAAACTGGACGTCGCTGAAACCGACACGGCTTACACCGTGACGCTGGACCTTCCGGGTGTCGCCCGCGACGACGTGCAGGTCAGCGTCGAAGGCCGACGCGTGACATTGAAGGCCGAGGTCCGCAAGGCCGACGAAGGCCAGGCCGGCGAGCGCCTGGTCTGGCGCGAGCGTTCGCTGGCCGGCTTTGAGCGCGCGGTCGTGCTGCCGCAAGAGGTCGACCAGGCCAGTTCCAGCGCCAAGCTCGACCACGGGGTGCTGACGCTGACGCTCAACAAGCGCCAGCCCGCCACCAGCACGCGGCTGACGATCAACTGACCGCGGCGATTTCGCCCAGCGGCCAGCGCGGCCGGACGTCAAAGCCCAGGCCTGCCGACGAGCCGTCGAGCAGGCCCCGCTGCCAGCGCAAGGCGCCCGCCATCGCGATCATGGCGCCGTTGTCGGTGCACAGCGCCAGTGGTGGGTGAAACACCCGCGCACCCAGCTTCGAAGCTCCGACCCCCAGGCGCTCGCGCAGCGGTCGGTTGGCGCCCACGCCGCCCGCCACCACCAGCGTCTTCAGCCCGCTGCGCTCGAGCGCCGACAGCGCCTTGGCCGTCAGCACGTCCACGATCGCGGCCTGGGTCGAGGCGGCAAGGTCGGCGCGCTGTTGATCGCTGGGATCGGCGCCCAGCTTGCGCCACTGCGTGGCCACCGCCGTCTTCAGCCCGGCAAATGAAAAGTCCAGGTCACCGCTGTGCAGCAATGGCCGCGGCATGGCAAACGCCCTTGGGTTGCCTGTCTCGGCCAAACGCGACAGTGCCGGTCCACCCGGATAGCCCAGGCCGATGAGCTTGGCACTCTTGTCGAAGGCCTCACCCGCAGCATCATCGATGCTCTCGCCCAGCAATTCGTAATCGCCAACCGCCCGGACGGTCAACAGTTGGGTATGGCCACCCGAAACCAGCAGAGCCAGGAACGGGAAGGACAAACGGTCGTCGCCGGCCGGCTCGGCCAGAAATGGCGACAGCAGGTGTCCCTCGAGGTGGTGCACCCCCAACGCGGGTCGACCCAGCGACGCACCCAACGCCACCGCCGCGCCAGCACCCACGAGCAAGGCGCCCGCGAGTCCCGGGCCACGCGTGTAGGCGATCAGGTCGATGTCGGCCCGCGACAGAGCTGCGTCGGCCAGAACCTGGCGTGTCAGGGGTAGCAGACGCCGGATGTGGTCGCGCGAGGCCAATTCGGGCACCACGCCACCGTAGGCCTCGTGCATGGCCGCCTGGCTGTGCAGGGCCTGGGCCAGCAGCACAGGCGTGCGCTCGCCGGCCTCCGCCCGCACGAGGGCGACGCCGGTTTCGTCGCACGAGGACTCGATGCCGAGAACGGTGCAGGTCGCGGTGGATGGCATGCGCTGGATTGTCGACCTGCTTCGCGGCACCTCCGGGCCCGGAAATTGCACACTCGAAGCACCTGATGACTGCGCCCCTCCCCACACGTGTCGTGCTGATTGCCGCCGACGACACCGCCGAGGTCGCCGAGGACGGCAGCCTTGCGCCGCCGGCCCACGAACTGCACCTGGCCCTGGTTCGCGCGGGCTTTCATGTCGCGGCGGTGCTGCCGGTCGACGCCTTCCTGCCTGACCGGCTGCAGCAGATCGAACCCGACATGATCGTGGTTGATGCTGCGGCGTCGGTGCGCGACACGCTGGAACACGTCGTGCTCGCGACACGCGACGAGCGTCGGCCCATCGTGCTGTTCACCGACGACGCAGACACCCGCTTCGTGAACGACGCGATCGCGGCAGGCGTCGTGGCGTATGTCGTTGCCGGACTCGCGCCTGACCGGGTCCGTCCGGTGCTGGAAGTGGCCATGGCGCGCTTTGACTATGAGCAACGGCTGAGACGCGATCTTGCCGAGGCCCGCGGCCAACTCGCGGAACGCAAGCTGCTCGACCGCGCCAAGGGCATCCTGATGAAGCGCCACGGCATCGACGAGCCGGCTGCACACGCCCGCTTGCGAAAGGCGGCGATGGACCAAGGCTTGAAGATGGGTGCGGTCGCCCAGCGGGTGATCGACGCCGCCGAGCTTCTGGGCTGACCGCGCACCACCTGCGTACGGTCCTGCTGCACGCTGGT